>CAYZVM010000192.1:0-12056 GCA_964481485.1 uncultured Saprospiraceae bacterium
GGCAAAGCCATCGCCGAATTTGAAATCAGTAGTGCCGTGAAAGTGCTCTCTTTGATGGGCAATGCGGTGAAGCCGGAATCTGCTGGCAGCCCTGTTTCCGTTGAGAACGTTTCGGCAAACACAGGTGCTGGCCGCATCCGGGTGAAAGAAGTGAAAACCCAAGAAGGGCGAGTGCCGCTGCCCGAGGCAGAAATAGTTGTGTCTGCAGGGCGTGGCATGAAAGACCCCGCCAATTGGGGCATCGTGGAAGAATTGGCCGAGACTTTGGGCGCTACCACTGCCTGCTCGCGCCCAGTGGCCGATAGCCATTGGCGACCCCACCACGAACACGTCGGGCAGACGGGTATCGCCATCCGCCCCAACCTGTATATCGCCATCGGCATCAGCGGCGCCATTCAGCATTTGGCCGGGGTGAACAACTCGAAGGTCATCGTAGTGGTCAACAAAGACGCGGAAGCACCGTTTTTCAAAGCCGCCGATTATGGCGTGGTGGGCGATTTGTTCGAAGTAATACCTCGCCTCAACGATGCCTTCAAAAAATTCAAGGCGGCCAATTAAAATTGGATTTCTCCTTAAAAAAATAAGGCGGGCATCCGGGTTGCTCCGGGGTGTTCGCTTTATTTTTAAAAACTTCTACCAGCAAATTTTGTTTTTTTGCGGCTGAAAAGGACTTGTATTTTTGTGTTCGCTATTTATGAAAAACAACTTGCGGCCTTTTCTACTTTTGCCGCCCCGATTGACACCTTCTTAAATCAATTGCAATGAAACGTATTGAATTGGACATTGTGGCGCTTTCACACAGCATGACCCAATCCCACAACTACGCCGTGGTGCTCGGCGAGCGGCGGGGGCAGCGTCGTTTGCCTATCGTTATTGGCAGTTTTGAAGCACAGGCAATTGCGGTGGCAATGGAGCGCATGGTGCCGAACCGCCCGTTGACACACGATTTGTTCAAAAGTACACTCGACACTTTTGGGGTTCAACTCAAAGAAGTCGTCATCAACAATTTGCTGGACGGGATTTTTTATGCCCGGCTTGTGTGCATGAAAAATGGCGAACTGTACGAGATTGACTCGCGTACATCGGATGCTATCGCGATGGCGGTGCGGTTCGAGTGCCCGATTTTTACTTACGACTTCATCTTGGAAGCAGCCGGCGTGGTGCTCGAAGAACAGGACGAAACTGGCGGTGGCGGCGTAGTCGGTACTGCTCGGATGCCAGCAAATTTGGACAGCGATGCTCTTGAAACCTACCCCATCGAAGCCCTGAAACGCCGTTTGCAAGAAGTGCTCGAAGGAGAAGACTACGAAACGGCTGCCAAAATCCGCGACGAACTGAAACGCCGGGAGGCCAAAGACTGAATGTAGAGGCGGTGTGCCAAAATTATTTTCAGACCCCTTGCGCTGAATCATTTTGCCCCCTACTTTCGTCCCGAACGAATCACAGGAATTCCCCGAACATGGCAGCAAACTCACTGATAAAAAGCGGCCAAATCTTGCTGGCCGAGCCGTTTATGCAAGACCCTTACTTCCGGCGGGCAGTGGTGCTGCTGTGCGAACATCACGAAGAAGGCAGCGTAGGCTTCATCCTGAACAAAACAATTGACATGGGGGTGAACGACCTGATTGGCGATTTCCCGAAATTTGAGAGCGAAGTTTTTTACGGTGGGCCGGTACAAACGGACACCCTTCACTACGTCCACAACGTCGGCGATTTGTTGGAAGAAAGCGTCAGAATCGCTGATGGTGTGTGGTGGGGCGGCGATTTCGACAAACTCAAATTCCTGATTTCCAGTGGTTTGGTGGAGCCGCACAACATCCGTTTTTTCGTCGGCTACTCCGGCTGGACGGGCGGCCAATTGGGTGAAGAAATGGAATATGGCTCTTGGGTGCCTGCGCAGTTGGATGCCAATTATGTTTTCAAAACCAAACCCGTCCATCTTTGGCGGAAGGTGATGTACAACAAAGGCGATTTGTACGAAATCATCGCTGATTTGCCCGATATGGTCTGGAATTAAGGAACGGCTTTCAAAATGAAATTTTCATAAGCCTGCACTTCTATCATTGCGGGCAATCCCGCCGATAGGCTTTTTGCCGCCCCCGTCAGGTTGCAAAAGGCCGAATACGCCGCACCGTTGTTTTCAAAATCTATTTTGTAAACGTCTTTTTCGATTTCAAAAACTCTTTTTATCTGGCTGCCGCGCAGTTCGAGAGCCGCTTCGAGTTCGGCCAATTGTTCGGGTGAATATTTGCCCACATCGTCCGAGGTAAAAAGCAAATTGCCCAATAAAGCATTGATTGTCAAAACTGTTTGTTGCTGGGCTGGTGTCAGTTTTTGATTTTCGTTTCTCAAAATGAACACGTCGGGGTCGTTGTGGAAAGCGCGGCCGTTCAGTTGCCAGCGCCCCAATGTGGAGCGCAACGAAGCCAGCGTGCTCACCCGTTCGCGGAATCGGAGCAACTTGAGCAGCCGGTGTTCCCAACTTAGGTGAATGTCGCTCCCGATGCGGCAATAATCCGCCAGCCCGAATGCTGAGCCGAGCGGTACACCGCAGCCGAGTATTTTTTTCGGCCCCACCAATTTTCGGAGAAATTCCATCGCTTCGTGCATCACCTGTCCGCGTGTTTTGCCCGGCGGCGGCATGAGGCACACGGCGAAAAGAAAGTCGAGTTTCACCAGTTCAAACCCCCATTTGTCCAGCACGACATGGAATATGCCGCCGAGATGGTTGCGCACCTCGTTGTTGTAAAAATCGAGCGCATGGTACCAACCGCCCCACATCGGGTTCCAGCCGACTTTCAGGGGGGAGCCATTTTTGCCTTTCAGTAGCCAATCGGGGTGCTTTTTTGCTAAATCTGAGTCTCTCGCCGCCACAAAAGGTGCGAGCCAAAGACCCGGTGAAAGTCCTTGGGTACGGATTTTTTCGGCCAAAAATCCCATACCGTGCGGGAAGGTAGGCTTCACGGAAAGCCAATCGCCCACCGCCGTTTGCCAGCCGTCGTCTATTTGGAAAAACGCTGATTGTTTGTCATGCTGAGCGGAGCGAAGCATCTGATTATGAATCCCTTGCATGATGCCTTCCTCAGATTCCTCACTTCGTTTGGAATGACAAAATGTAGCAAATGAGTTGAGGTTTTGGAGCAAAATATCTTCAGAGATATTTGTAAAATAATGGTACCAACTTGTCCACCCGATGGCGGGCAAAGCGGCGGGCTGCGGTGTTTCGAGCAAAGCAAACCAATGCTCAAACATCTCCTGCTCCGCGCCTTCGCCCATCCAAAAATCCAGCGCGGGGAACGAGTGCGGAAGTTGCAACCCGTCCATGTCTTTTCGGACGGTGAGGATGCCGTTAGGCTGGTCGTAGAGGAAGAGCGTGAAGCCCGTACTTTCGTTCAGCGAACCCAAAAACAGGACGTTGTTGCCGTCGTCCATGTACCCTGCGCCGTGTACCGTCGTGTAAGTCCAAGAATGAAGATAGCCGCGCCCATGCGGGATACCGGGGATGTGTTCGTCGCCGTATAGTCCCATGTGTTTTTTTGCAAAAGAACGCAGCCGGGGGATGCCTTCGTCCAACCTCATCAGCTTGCTTTCGCTCCACGATTGGAAGCCGTTGGCAAAAAAACGAGCGTCGGGCGGAAGTTGCACATCGAACTGAATTTCAAGACGTTGAATTGTGACATCCTGTTTCGGGTGCAAAAAAACGGAATAGCGCGAGCCGCCGCGCTCGGGCTGGTTTTGAAAATCAACATGGATTTCGTCGAACGAGTTGGAGCGTTCTGGCGTGAGTTGATGGGTATTGCCGTTGACGGTTAGGACTGCTTGGCGGAAGTGCATGGCGTTCATTTGTGCGGCCAAGTTAGTGAAAACATAGGCAGGGCGAACATCGCCAATAATCTACCTTTGTCGCCACAATGCTTATCCAAAATGAGAAAAAATATTTTCAGGCAACTGATTTGCGGCCTTGCATTATTTAGCCTTTGTTTCTCTGTTTTTGCCCAAAATGAAGATGAAACACCCAGCACGGAAGACCTCATGGCCGTTTTTTCCATGCAATTCGATATCGCCGCTCCAGATACTTCTTTCACAGCAACCGAGCAAGGCTGGGCAGAAGCATCCACCCAATCCCAAATAGCCTGCTCCGCGTTGCCTGCTTCTTTTGAGCGTGTGATGCAGGATTTCAACGATTTTACGCTTCCAGAAGGGGTGCGGATGGTGTCTAAAGATTCTCTGACAATCGAAGGCGTAGTAGGTTTTTTGGTCGTCACGGAAGCCACCCCACCAGCAGAAGAACCCAACCAAGAGCATTTTTACACATTGATGTACCTCCGCCCGTGGGACAAAAAAATTACGCTCAACATCAATGCTGCCTACCCAAAATCCCAACACGACCGCCTGTACCAGAAAATTATCGCCACGTTTGCCACAGTGCGCAAAAAAGAAAAATAAGTGCAGCCCACGAACACGACAAAACTCCATCCCCTGCTCGTCCGCGCCGTCGCGCAGGCTCTGTATGCTATTTTTAAAGAAAATCGCTACGCCGACAAGGTCATCGAACAGGCCCTCAAACAAAACCCCAAGGCCGGCAGCCGCGACCGGGCTTTCATCGCCGAAACGACTTATGAAGTGGTGCGCTATTACCGGCTGTACTGCGAAACCTTGGGCCGAACCCCCGAAAACGAGGCGGGGTATTGGGAAATCATAGGCATTCATCTATTGGCGAACGGCGCGACTTTGCCGGATTGGAAAGAATTTAAACTTTTGAAAACGAAAGAGTTGTCGGCCAAACTCGAACAAACGCTGCAAGTCCGCAAACTCCGCGAAAGCATCCCAGACTGGCTCGACGAGCGCGGCAGTCAAGAACTCGGCGACTTGTGGGACGCGACGCTCCACGAACTCAATCGCCCCGCCCAAGTCGTGCTCCGTGCCAATCGCCTGAAAACCGACCGCGCTTCTTTACAAAACACTTTGCGGCAGGAGGGCGTGGAAACCCGAACCGTTGGCGACGGCGACGCGCTGGTGTTGATTCGCCGCCAAAACGTGTTTCAGACAAAAGCCTTCAAGAACGGGTTGTTTGAAATGCAGGATTTTAGCAGCCAAATGGTGGCGTCCCTGCTCGCGCCCCAGCCGGGTATGCGCGTCGTGGATGCCTGTGCAGGCGGCGGCGGGAAAACGCTCCACCTCGCCGCATTGATGCAAAATCGCGGCAGCCTCATCGCACTCGATACCTTTGCCTGGAAGTTGGACGAACTCCGCACCCGCGCCCGCCGCGCTGGTGCCACCAACATCGAAACACGCCCCATCGAGAGCCGCAAAACCATCAAACGGCTCTATGGCTCCGCCGACTGCCTTCTGCTCGATGTGCCGTGCAGCGGTCTCGGCATTCTGCGCCGCAACCCCGACGCGAAATGGAAACTCGCGCCCGAATCCATTGACAACCTGCGCGTTGTGCAACAGGACATCCTCCAATCGTACAGCCCCATCCTGAAACCCGGTGGGCGTATGGTGTACGCGACTTGTAGCATTTTGCCGTCGGAAAATCAGGAACAGGTGGCGACATTCCTTGCCTCGGAGGCCGGGCGGAATTTCAGATTATTGGAAGAAAAACGCATCCTGCCGCAAGACGATGGCTTCGATGGGTTCTACATCGCGCTGTTGGAAAAAGATAAGAGTTGAGTTTACATCCGCACCATTTTCCCCGTCTCCGTCACCTCGCCCGCCGTCACGCGCCACACATACACGCCTGTTTGTGGAAAAGCCGTTGCCGGTATTTCGAGCATTTGAGCACCGTGTTCGAGCAGTTTTTTTTGTTGAAAAATTGTTTTTCCCGAAAAATCTGTCACCGCTACGGACACGAACTCTGACTGCGCCAAACGAATTGGAATCACTGCGCCCGCCGAGGTTGGGTTGGGCTGCGGCGGGAAAATCGCCGTTTGGCCGACTGCGCCTGAAACGGTTTTTTCTGCAAATTGAAGTTGCAGCGGATGGGCAATTTCATCGGCAGTATATGCCTCGGACACAAGTCTGCCGCCCGTGGAGACGACCTCGCGCAAATGCACATCCGCCAATGCTCGGATGCGCAAAGTGAGCAAGTTTTCATCGGGCAAAACCGTATGCGGCTCTATATCGAACCAACTCAGATTGAGTACCCCGGGCTGGGGCAATGCCCAAGCGTTTTCGTCCATGCCCGGCAGCGAATTGGACACAACCTGTTCTATTTCAATGGCATCTGGGTCAAATCGCAAACCCAATTGGAAGCCGAGCCAAATGCCAGCCTCGCTGGTTTGCAAGTTGATTTCGGTTGTTTCCCCAGTTTTTAAATACAAATCGGGCAGCGTGACAAATGCAGCAGTTCTGTCATTGGTCATGGGCACAAAGTCCGATGGAAGCGCTGTGCTGTTTACATCCCCGACTTTTAAACCCAGAAAAATGTGTTCGGCAGGGGCGTTGCCATTAAAGTTGCTCACCGTTACCAAATCAGGGAAAGGCACGGCAAAAGGATTGTCGGGAAAAGGAAACACAAAATCGCTCGGAATGAAGCGCCAAGAAGTGTTGCCGGGCAGTGTATCGTAGATGCCCAAAATCAGTTTTCGGAGTTCCACAATGTCGAAAGTGGTGACGGAGTTGCTTTTGTTGGCATCGGCAGCAATTGTCTTCCATGGGGCGTCGAATAGTTGGAGGCCGAGTATGTGTTTGGTTATCAGCACCAAATCATACGTCGTAACCCCATTGAGCGGATTTATGTTTTTGGCGGACTTTAGATTGTAAGAACTGCCCGCATCAAGGATTTCCCCAAAATTGAAACATCCGCTCATCATAGAATTTGCAAAAAGAGATATCGGGGCACCAGATATGTTTGATAACTCCAACTGGAATATCACATCCTCGATAGCTGTATTGCCATTCCAAAAAGGAACAGCACAGCCATAAATAGCTTCCCCGCTGCAGTTACAGAATCCGTCGTTTTCCTGCACATTAATGTAGGCAATGCAAAAATTTTCATTGCCGGCTTGGTCTCTGACCCATAGCTCCACAGGCATTGATCCCAATTCACAGCAGTTGTACACTATGCTTGTAGCAGGTTCGTACAAATCAGCCCACGGAAAGCCATTGCCATCACCTAATCTTCGAATCCCGGTTTGCAATTGGTATTGCAAGGGGAATTTTAACGTCGGTGGAGTCACGTTATCTGACGCATTTTCAAGTAAATCGTATGCCCAAACTGTGACCAGCCCCGTTGCTTGAATATGCACACTCAAGTCGTTCACACAGGTTACGCTGGGAGGTTGGCAGTCTCGGATAACGAAATTGCGCGTGCAAGTATCCGTCCCACTGGATGTTTCGATAAACCAGATGATTTTGTGTTTTCCGATGGGCAAAGCGGGTGTGACAAACAGGCCCGGGTCGGCATCGGTCGTCCAGCGCACATCGGAGACTATGGTATCTCCGAAGAGTGTTTGCCGCAACGCAAAACGGTGTTTTTCGTCAGTAGCCACGGAGCGGCTGTCGAACACGCGGGGTGTGCCGCCAGCGTAGCCGGGATTGTCCGCATTGTTGAAGTAAACGGTGGCGGCGGGCGGCAGGCTGTCGCTGTTCAACACCGTTTCCAATGAGCCATCGTTGTCGAGGTCGAGGAAGAGCAGATACCGCAGGGTAGTAGCGCCGCCGCAGGTATCCACTATTCGGAGGCTCAAATCGGCAGGTGCTTCGGCGATGTCATTTATTTCGTGGACGGGATCCCACCACATTCCTCCAGCCCACAACAGGCTGTCGTTCAATGCAAAGCCACAAATTGTATCGGTCGTAGCGTTGCAGTTTTGCACGATGGGGCATTGGGCTGAAAGGTTGATTGGCACAAAAAATAAGGCGGCAAGTAAAGGAGTAAACTTGTTCATCGGATTATTGAGTTTGATAAAAGCCTGCCTACTTGCGAGGTTTCGGTGTTAGGGATGGAAAGGGAAAAAACAGGAAGTAGCCCGTTAAGCCGCAATTTAAACCCTTTTAGCTTTTATTGCGGCAACGAACCGGAGCAGATTGCCGACAGTTTTTGAAAATTTACATCCGCACCATTTTCCCCGTCTCCATCATCTCGCCCGCCGTCACGCGCCACACATACACGCCTGTTTGTGGAAAAGCCGTTGCCGGTATTTCGAGCATTTGAGCACCGTGTTCGAGCAGTTTTTTTTGTTGAAAAATTGTTTTTCCCGAAAAATCTGTCACCGCTACGGACACGAACTCTGACTGCGCCAAACGAATTGGAATCACTGCGCCCGCCGAGGTTGGGTTGGGCTGCGGCGGGAAAATCGCCGTTTGGCCGACTGCGCCTGAAACGGTTTTTTCTGCAAATTGAAGTTGCAGCGGATGGGCAATTTCATCGGCAGTATATGCCTCGGACACAAGTCTGCCGCCCGTGGAGACGACCTCGCGCAAATGCACATCCGCCAATGCTCGGATGCGCAGCGTGAGTAAATGCTCATCTTGGAAAATAACTTGTGGTGTCGGGCTGAACCAACTCAAATTCAGCATTCCGGGTGTTGGTTGAGCGACGATATTCTCTTCCATGCCCGGTAATGCGCCGAGGCCAACAACTTCTATTTCAACCAATTTTGCATCGAAGTGAAGCCCCGCCTGAAGGCCGAGCCACATCTCCGTCTTTGCCATCGTCAACGGAATCTCATACGCCGCGCCTTTTTTCAAATACAAATCCGGCAATTGGAAAAACACGGGCTCGCCCCGAGAATCCGAGGGGAACAAACCGAACGAATCGGGTTCTGCTGTGCCGTTCACGTCGCCGACTTTGAGCGCGTCGAACTGGATTTGCGCTGGGTAATTGCCAAAATCTGTGGTCAAAAACGAATAATTCGAGGGGCAAAGACCCGTGAAGGGGTTGGCCGGAAAATCACAATCTGCCGCAAAAAAACGCCAAGAAGTGTTGGCCGGCAGTCGGTCGTAAATCCCCAGCAGGAGTTTTCTAAACTCTATCACGTCAAAAGTCGTGACCGAGCCGCTCCGATTTGCATCGGCGGCAAGATATTTCCACGGGGCATCAAAAATTTGGAGGCCGAGGATGTGTTTGGTTATCAACAGCAAATCGAACGTGCTGACACCGTTCAAGTGTTTGCTGTCGTTTTCAGCCATCAAATAAAACCACGAAGCGGGCGGCAGCGTGTTCATTTCGGCGCAGGCATCCGGCAAAGGAAAGAGAGGGATAGTGTCAAATTTTGAGGAAGTGTCGGCCCAAACCAACTTGAACTCCACTTGCTGCACAATAGAACTGTCACCCCAGCATGTGCGGGCGCACACTATCGGGAACACGTCGCAAACGCCTTCGTCATCCGTGACTGTGAGGGGGATTTCGCAAGTAGTAGTATTTCCCACGCGGTCTCTCACCCAAAATTCAATCCTCTGGCTATCAAGTTGTCCACAGTCGTAAATCAATCCCGTCACAGGCATGTCGCCAGGATTGAGCGGGAACCCGGTGCCATTGCCGGCCTTGCGCATAGAGAACTCGAGGAAATGCGGCAGTGTGATGTTGTCTTGCGCCGCAATCAGCAAATCATCTATTTGCACTGTGGCCATGCCATCGGAGCCGACATCCACACTCCATGCTTCTTCGCATTCAAGCGTCGGGGGCAAACAGTCTTTGACACGAAAACTGTGCTCGCAATATTTCACGGTGTTGCCCTGCTGTATGCGCCATTTGATGCGGTGCTTGCCTTCAGGCAGCCGGGGGGCAAAGGACTGATTTCCGGTAGACCAGCGCAGTTCCGCCACCACGGTGTCCCATACGGGGTAGGTTTCCAGCGCAAAACGAAATTTTAGGGAGTCTGGCACCGCCCGTTTGTCGAACACAACGGGGTCGCCGCCCGCATAGCCGGGGTTGAAGGCATTATTCGCAAACACCAAACCGGCGGGCGGAAAATTGTCGCTCGTCACGACGGTTTCGAGCAAATCGTCGTTGTCGAGGTCGAGCAACAACTCGTAAGAAATATTCAGGTTGCTGCCAGTGCAAGGGATGATTTTAATGTTGAGATCAACTGTGCCTTCGTACAAATCCCCCGAATGCAGCACTTCGCTCCAAGTGTGGGGCGGCTCTTTCCACAATAGCGGGTCGTTGTTCGAAATGTCACAAATGATGGGGCTTCCCTGTGGGCAATTGACGATTGTGGGGCATTGAGCGAGGCCGTTGACACACCCAAACACCGCTGGAAGGGATGTCAACAGATAAACGACTGACTTTCTCATGAGTTGGTACGTTTTGCATCATTGAATTGCGGTGTGTGATTAAAGTTTTCAGAATCAATGAACTGGATTATCGAAAAACTGCTGATTTGTGTTGAAAAACAGTTTTGAGGCTCGAAATTAGTCATTTTGGAACAATTGCAATAAAAAAGGCTGCGCCAAATGAGAGAAGCCCAGCGAGCAAATCGGCTCGCTGGGCTTCACAAAAGGTTCTAAAAGTTGTTATTCAAACTTATTTGCCCATCACCTTTTTCATGATGGCGCCAATCTGTGCGGGCGATTCCACCACTGTGATACCGTTTTCTGCGAGGATGCGCATTTTCGCCGCTGCTGTGTCGTCAGCACCGCCGACGATTGCCCCGGCGTGTCCCATTTTCCGGCCTTTGGGTGCGGTTTGTCCGGCGATGAAGCCGACTACCGGTTTTTTATTGCCGTTTGCGCGAATCCAGTGAGCGGCCTCCGCTTCCAGACCGCCGCCGATCTCGCCAATCATCACAATTCCTTCTGTCTCCGGGTCATTCATAAAAAGTTCGACAGCCTCACGGGTGGTAGTGCCGATGATGGGGTCGCCTCCGATGCCGATGGCAGTGGTGATGCCCAGCCCGGCTTTGGCGATTTGGTCGGCTGCCTCATAGGTCAAGGTGCCGGATTTGGATACCAGCCCGATGGGGCCGCGCTTGAATACGAAACCCGGCATGATGCCCACTTTTGCTTCGTCGGGGGTGATGACACCGGGACAGTTTGGCCCGATGAGTCGTGTGCCTTTGCCCGAAATAAAGGCTTTGGCCCGCACCATATCTTGCACTGGAATCCCCTCGGTGATGGCCACGATAACTTTGATGCCCGATGCTGCGGCCTCGATAATGGCATCAGCAGCAAATGCAGGCGGCACAAAGATGATGGAGGTGTCGGCACCAGCGTTTTTCACGGCATCTTCCACGGTGTTGAACACCGGGCGGCCGAGGTGCATTTGACCACCTTTGCCAGGGGTGACTCCTCCCACCACGTTGGTACCGTATGCTATCATTTGCTCGGCGTGAAACGTCCCTTCTTTGCCAGTGAAGCCCTGCACGATGATGCGCGAATTTTTATTTACTAAAACAGACATTTGAAAATGAGTGCGTTGTGAAAATGGAATTAGTTGGTTTAGAATAATTTAGATGGTTTAGAATGGTTTAGCCTAAACTATCTAAACCATTCTAAACCATCTAAACTGCTCCAAATTCGCCGTTTGGCTATTTGTCTTCTTTTATGATGTAAACATCCTCGTTGCGCCGCTTCATATAGTAGTGTTCGCGGGCAAATTTTTCTTTTGTCAGTTCAAAATCTTCGGCTTCTTCTTCGGCTTCTTTTATTTTTTGCTCGTAGAAACTCTTGTCATTTTCCAAACGCTGTTGAGCGCGGTGCAGTCGGAACTGAGTCCACAGGCTGTGCCGGTCGAGGAAAATCATTATGAAAAAAAATACGACCAGCGTGAGGTAGTAGCGGTTTTGGAGCGGGGCTGGAAGCCGTTGCCACAACGATTGCCAAGGATTGGTCGGAAGCGCCATATTATTTCAGTTGGTGAACTGATGCGGATTTGGGACGGTCAAAAGTAGCGCGTTTTGGGCAATGTGCGCGTGAAAAACTTTTTAGGTCGTGGAGACAGCGCCCAGACGTTCTATTGCTGCCGACAATCGCCCGAAAATCTCCTGTACATCTCCTACACCGTTGATGCTGTGGCTTTTGCCCTGCTCTGCATAAAAATCAAATACGGGAGTAGTCTCATTTTTATAGACTTCAATCCGGTTGCGGATGATGTTTTCGTCCAAATCGTC
>CAYZVM010000193.1:0-1382 GCA_964481485.1 uncultured Saprospiraceae bacterium
TCATGGGCGTCGGTTACCTCATGTTGGCGATTCCGAACAATATGTTCTCGTTCTACGCCTCGCTCGGCGTGATGATTCTGGGCAACGGTTTTTTCAAACCCAATATCTCCGTCCTACTCGGCAACCTGTACAACGACGACCGGTATAAACACTTGAAAGACACGGGGTACAACATTTTTTACATGGGCATCAATATCGGGGCGCTCATCTGCAACTTCTTCGCTGCCTGGCTCCGGCACAACATCGGCTGGGGCGCGGCATTCGCCGCCGCAGGCATCGGGATGTTCATCGGGGTCATTGTCTTTTGGATTGGAATGAGGCACTATGCCCACGCCGACGTGCGCAAAGCACCTGTGGCGGGCGAGGCTGGTGTCGGCCAGATGTTATCTTCCGTGCTTTTGCCGGCCATTGCCGCAGGCATCGCGGGCTGGATGATTCCGGGCAACGTGTTTGGCACCGATTCGACCGATGCCTTCCTGTTTGGCAGCATCCCCGTCGTCGGTTTTTATTTGTGGATTCTGTGGAAAGCCGCGCCAGAGGACAAGCCGCGCATCAAAGTGCTGCTTTCGATTTATGCCGTCGTCATCGTTTTTTGGGCAATTTTCAAACAAAACGGCACGGCGCTCACCACTTGGGCAGAGTACTACACCGACCGCGAAATGCCCGCATGGATGGCCGGCCCGGCTGAAGGCCTGAAAATGGCGCAAGTGGTCTCGATGAAAGATACGCTCTACCCGAAGTACGACGACCAGTTTCGCAAAAGCCGCGACGAAGAAGGTAAAATAGTGAATGTCAACTCGTTCAATCCTTATTTTCTGAACGTGCCGGAGGCAGAGCGACCGCCAGAGGGCGGCAGTTTGTCGCTGGTTTCGACAGAAATATACCAATCGGTCAACCCCTTCTTTGTCATCGTTTTCACCCCCTTGGTCATCTGGCTGTTCTCGTGGCTCCGACGACGGGGCAAAGAGCCGACCACGCCCGCCAAAATCGGCTGGGGCCTTGTCATATCAGCGCTCAGCACCCTCGTCACCGTCTGGGCCGTCTATTCCTGCCACAACGGCGCGGAGAAAGCTTCCTCTTGGTGGATAATCGGTGCCTACGCCGTCATCACCCTCGGCGAACTGTGCCTCAGCCCGATGGGGCTTTCGATGGTGTCGAAAATGGCACCGCGCCACATCACCGGGCTGATGATGGGCGGCTGGCAACTCGCCACTTCCATCGGCAACAAAATGAGTGGTGTTTTGGCTGCCATGTGGGACAAATATGACGACAAAGCCAACTTCTTTTGGGTTAATTTTGTCCTGCTTTCATTGGCCGCGCTGGCCTTGTTCGCCATGCTCCGATGGCTCAACCGCGTGTTCAGAGAGCAGGGGCTTTCGTAA
>CAYZVM010000193.1:1482-12052 GCA_964481485.1 uncultured Saprospiraceae bacterium
ATCTAAGTTTTTAAAAATCAACGGTATGTCAAACAAAGTTAAATCGTCGAAGAAGCAGAATATTGCCAAAAACGACCGCGAAGACAATCGGAAGTTCTTCACGGTATTGGCTATTGCCACGCTGGCGCTGATGCTGCTGATGTACTTCATTTACGTCAGGTAAAGCACAAAAAATCAGGCGCCCAACTTGCGTCGGGCGCCTGTAAAACCTCCGTGTTATTGCTCTGCTATGGTATGCTAATGCTTCCTATGCTCGGGGTTGCCGCGCTGTCACTACTACTTTGGGGAGTGGCAGTGTGGCGATTCGGTGCCGGGCTGCCCGGATTGTGACCTCTGGCAGGGTGACGTTCGGCATTTTTTCTTCTATCCGTTCCGCCTTGATCTGTATCTCTGGAAGGCGGCAGTCGTACACTTTGTTGTCTTGTTTTTCGAGGAAAGTCAGCACACCAAAAAAAGTGGCGACCGAAAATGTTGTGGTTAGAATGATGCTTCTCATGGCTGCAAATGATTGTCAGATAATTGGTTGTCAATTTTGATTGATAAGGCAAAACTGTCCCCTTGACGCAAGCAAATGCCAACTTCAGGATGTGAACAAGGGCTATCAATGCAGTGAACCGACAAAAACGCGCGGTGAACAGCGGGTTTTCCGCAGTGCGGTTTTACGAGCCACTATTGACTGTACCAGAAAAAATGACGGAAAGCAGATTTGGCAAGATGGTCTTTTCGGGTATTGGATTTTTTGTCTGAAAGAATGCCATTATAGACACCAACCCTCTAATAAGGGTTGCAAGGTGCGTTCGGGTTTGCATCACAGTTCGATGAATGCCAATTATTTGCCCCTCCAACCGACGATTCGTGTCGTCAAATGTCATTTGCCATTATTGCCCAGTAGATGATTGGGGGAGCGGCTTTTCCATGATGAAACTCAGCATCTCTTGCCCTCGGAGGATTTTCCTGTTTTCATGCAAAATGACAAAGCCGTTTTTTTCAAAAAAACCGCGCGCCGTGATACTTGCCTCGGCTCGAAGTTTCGCCACCCCTTTTTTTCGGGCAAGGCGCTCCACTTGTTTGAGCAATGCAGTAGCGATACCTTTTCCCTGAAAATCTTTGTGGACGTACAGAAAGTCAAACACTCCATCGGTTGTGACGCTGGCGAAGCCCACCAACATTTTTTGACATTCCACCACATAACAAAACTGCCGGTCGAGCCGGGCCCAAATATCGCGGTCAGGCTCAGCGGGCGCCCAAGCATCTAATTGTTCGGGCGAATAGTCACGTGCGTTCACCGCATGCACAGTATCGAAAAAAAGTTGCTGCAGCTGCTTTTTGTCTTCGTGCCTATAGGTTCTCAAAAACATGGGTTTACCAAAAATTAACTCCGACACAAAGGAACGTTTACCCGTCGTTTCTTGACTTTAAATAATCGTTACGTTTTTGAATTCCCGCTCAAGGTGTCTTTTTTGTATTCAACCTTATTCTGACTTTTAGAGGCACAGTTGTCGTCGTTGTAAAAAATTTCAACGCCGAATTTACAAAGCAATACTTTTGCTGCCTGTTTTTCCAAAACCCCCTTTTTCAGTTGAAACACAGGCGCGGAATTTTCGCGCCTTTCGCACTTTCACCTCTCACCCTGTCACGTCAATGTCCATGTCGCTTCTTGGCGCGCTGATTCGGAAAGGTGCCCAGTTGGGTTCTTTTGCTGAACAACCCCGTTTTTCTCCTTTTGACCTGCAATCCAAACAACTTCTTTTGCTTTTGCAAAAAGCGCAGGGGACGGCTTTTGGCCGCTACCACGGTTTTCAGGAAGCCTTACTCGCCGCTGACCCACTCGAAGCATTCCGCCGCCAGACGCCGGCCACGGATTATCACAGCATTTATGATAGATGGTGGTCAAAAGCACATTTGGAAGACCAGCCCAACGTGTGCTGGCCGGGTATTATTCCTTATTACGCCCTGTCGAGCGGCACCAGCCAGGCATCCACGAAATACATCCCCGTCACCGAGGATATGCTGCGCGACATGAAACGCGGCTCGCGGCGGCTCTTTTTCGATATCACCAAATTTGGCATCTCCGCGCGCCAGTTCACCACGCAAATGCTGATGGTCGGCTCATGCACCCTGCCTCGGCGCGAAGGTTTGCATTGGTCGGGCGACCTCAGTGGCATTATCGGGCTGAACCGCCCTTTGTGGATGGAGCGATACTACCGTCCGGGCCGCCACATCACGGATTTGCCCGAATGGAGTGAGCGCATCGAACGCATCGCCGACGAAGCCCCCACTTGGAACATCGGCTTTTCGGTGAGCAACCCGATGTGGCTGCAATTGATTATGCAAAGAATCATCGAGAAATACAAACTGCGCAACATCCACGAGATGTGGCCGAATTTTGAGGTATTCGTCCACGGCGGCGTTTTTTTCGAGCCGTACCGCCCGGTTTTTGAGCAGTTGCTGGGTCGCCCGATGCACTATGTGGACAGCTATATGGCCTCAGAGGGTTTCTTTTCATACCAAAATCGCCCCGATACCCGCTCCATGCGAATGCTCACGGACTGCGGGGTGTTCTTTGAATTTGTGCCGTTCAACAACACCAATTTTGACGAAAACGGCGATCTCCGCTCGGCATTTCCCGAAACGCTTACGCTCAAGGAGGTACGCGAGGGCGAACATTACGCCACGCTCATCAGCACCAGCGCCGGGGCTTGGCGCTACCTTTTGGGCGACACTGTCCAGTTCACCGACCTCGAACGCTGCGAGTTCAAGGTGACCGGGCGCACCAAACAATTTCTCTCCGTTTGCGGCGAACACGTCTCGATTGACAACTTCAATGATGCCGTGCGCAGCGCCGACAAAGCCCTCAACGCCGGGGTGCGGGAATTCACGGTGGCAGGTGTCCGCGAAGGTTCTTTTTGGGCGCACCAATGGTATGTTTCTGTTGATAACCAAAGCATTACGCCCGAAATGTTTGCGCAAGCCGTGGATAAAGAACTCTGCCGGCTCAACGAAGACTACGCCGTGGAGCGCGTGTATGCCCTCCGCAACGTGCGAGTGCAGTTGTTGCCCAACGAGGTGTTTTTCCGATGGCTGGGAAAACGCGGCAAATTCAACGGCCAAGCCAAAATACCGCGCGTGATGAAGGGTGAACAATTTGCCGATTTTACTGCTTATTTGGAAAGTGAAACCGTTTTAACCTGACCATAGCAGCTGACATCACAGTTTATGAACAAACTGACTTTTGCGAATTTTGTCGCCAAATTCCCCCCTGTCACCATGCCCGCCACGCTCGGCGAGGATACGCACCATGCATTCAGCACCGAAAATGAGCCGCTGTCGGATGCGCTCATTGTACAGTTCATCCACCCAACGGAAGCAGGCGAACCAGACGACCCATACACCGAGTACCTCCCCTGTTTCGCCATTGACGACACGGCAGGATTTATCGCCCTCGTGTGGTGGAAAGCCGAACTATTGAACTACGAATACGTCCTCGCTACATTCACCGCAAAAGGCGAACTCATTGGTCGTGAGGTGATTGCGTACACGCGGGTAGTAGAAAAGAATATTCACCGCGCCGTCGCCACCATCAACGAAGAATGGGAAATCATCATCGGCGAAGGCACCTCTTTTGACGGCAGCGACCTCTTCGACCCGACGACTTCCAAGACGCGACATTTAGAGATTTTGGCAAATGGGGAGATTGTGAAAGGCTGAGTTATTTTCGCCCCATGAACCACCCGCGCCAACTTTCTGCCCTTGCCGCTATCTGCGACACCTTTCTTCCATTTGTCCATAAAATGGACAACACCGACGGCTACTGGTCGCGTACAGCCAGCGACCAAAATGTGCCGGCCCGTATTCTGGAACTCGTCGGCCAGGCGAAAGCGGAAGACCAAGCGGAGTTCCGCCAACTGCTATTTCTCATCTCAAGTCCCCTGCTTGGCCTTACTTGGTTCGGGCCATTAAAGCCCGCCGACAAACTTTCTCCCAAACAACGCGAGGCACTGCTCCGCCGCTGGGCAGCCAGCCCTTTGCCCCAACTGCGCAACGCATTCAACGTACTGCGTAAACTCACCACACTGCTCTATTTCGGCGATATTCCGCCCGGCAGTTTGGAAAACAAAAATTGGGAAAAACTCGGCTATCAGCAAGTAAATCAATTGGTTTGGCCTGACCCTGCTCCACTCCCCCTGTTGAAATTGGGAAAAGAAACTACACTCGAATGTGATGTTTTAGTCATCGGCAGTGGTGCGGGCGGCAGCATCGTAGCGGCGCAATTGGCAGCTGCCGGGCATGATGTTTTGGTGGTGGAAAAAAGCGGCTACGCCCAAACGCACGAGTTCACACAGCAGGAAGTCCCCATGTTGAAGCAACATTTTGAAGCGGGCGGACTGCTTACTTCGCAGTCGGGTTCAGTCACAGTTTTGGCGGGCAGCACCCTCGGCGGTGGCACCACGATTAACTGGGCGGGAGCGCTGCGAACACCTGATTATGTGTTGGAGGAGTGGGCAAAAGAACACGATAATTTCCATTTTTTGGAAAAAAGTTACCAAGAGGGGTTTCCTTTTGTTGAAAAAAGAAATTCGGTGAACACGGATTTGCGGCACAACACCCAAAACCAAATGTTGCTGGAAGCCGCCCAAAAATTCGGTTATCGCGCCGAGGCGATTCCGATGAATATGCGTTTTCCCGAAAACTTGCCGCCCGAAACGGCGTGGCAAGCCGCCGGTTTTTCCTGCTACGGCGATGCTTACGGCATCAAGCAAGGAGCGGCGCAGACTTTCCTCCAAGATACGGTCGCGCACGGCGCAAGAATTTTAACAAACGTTGAAATTCAAAGGGTTGTGGTGAAAAACGGGGAGGCTGTGGGGGCGGAGGGGCAGTTTTTTCAGCCCTCCCCTCATTCAACCCCACCCCCGACCCCTCCCCTAAAAGGGAGGGGAGACGTAGAGCGCACCGCGACACCGTCGCGGCCTCCCCTCCCTTTTAGGGGAGGGGTCGGGGGTGGGGTTGTGATAAAAGCCCGCCGCATCGTCCTTGCCGCAGGTGCCCTCCACTCCCCTACCCTGCTTCTGAAAAGCGGCCTCACGCACCCGCATATCGGGCGCAACCTATACCTGCACCCGGTGGCGGCAACGGGCAGTTTCCATAATATGGACATTTTACCTTGGTACGGCCCCATGATGTCGGTCATCGTCAAGCAGTTCGAGCGGCTGGACGGCAACTGGGGCGTGCGCATCGAATGTCCGCCCGTGCATCCGGGTTTGGCGGCGTTCGCGTTGAGTTGGGAGAACGGCGAAACCTTCAAGCAGGACATGGCAAACATCCGGAATTTAGCAGTTCAAATCGTACTGATGCGAGACAAATACGGCGGGCGGGTGACAGTGGGCAAACGCTCAGGCCAACCTGTAATTCACTATGAAATAAGCGATTACGACAAAAAAAACCTGCTGCGCGGGTTGCAAGAGAGCGTGCGTTTGCACCACGCATCGGGGGCAGAAAGGATATCCGTGATGCACAATCAGCCGATGCATTTTCACCGGGCGGACAAAAAAAAGTTGGAGGATTTTCTGGCAGAAATGACCCAAAAGCGGTGGGGCAACAATTGGAGCACGCTTTTCTCCGCGCACCAAATGGGGACTTGCCGCATGGGCGGCGGAAAGGATTATCCGGTGAAACCCAACGGCGAAACCCGCGAGGTACGCAACCTTTTTGTGGCTGATGGCAGCCTCTTCCCCTCA
Organism: uncultured Saprospiraceae bacterium; assembly: GCA_964481485.1. Lineage (GTDB taxonomy): Bacteria > Bacteroidota > Bacteroidia > Chitinophagales > Saprospiraceae > M3007. The sequence continues at coordinate 7,218 of CAYZVM010000193.1, forward strand.
GCGAGCGGCGCGAATCCGATGCTTTCGATTCAGGCGTTGGCGTATTGGGTGGCGCGGCAGATGTGCTGATGAGAAAGGTTTAGAGGGGTTTAGTTTTGTTTCTTAAAACATTGACTTTCAGGGCATCTAAACTATTCTAAACCATCTAAACCCTTCTAAACCAACAACCAATTAGACACGATTTGTGCAGATTCAACTTTCAGGTGTTAAAATCCCGAAGCAATCAGAATTTCCGGCAAAGTCGCGCCGTTAGTGGCATTGAATTTGCCCGGTTTAGGGCGTTCTACCCTTTTAATCTTAATCTTGCATGAATATTTTAACCATCGTTTTTAATCGCTCTTAATCTTCCGCCGATGTCCCATTCCGATTACTCCAATTCGTTGACGACGAATTGTTTGCGCCTTTTTGGCGCGGTGTGCCTCGCCGTCTTTTGGCCTTCAGCCTCTGCTTTTTCCCAATGTTCGCTCACCTGCAACGACGGTTTGCAAATCTCCCTCGATGCCACAGGCCAAGTCGCGATTACGACCCAATTGATTGCGCCCAACGCCGCCGCAACTTGTCCCGGCACGCTCCAACTTCGGCTGTTTTCGCAGCAGGGGTTTTTATTGCCAACCAACATCTTGGATTGCAGCCACATCGGGCAGACGATTACTGCCGAGGTGAAGCATTTGGCTTCGGGCAACGCTTGTTCTGGCACGTTGCAGGTGAATGATTTTTTGCCGCCGACGGTCGTTTGCACCGACAAGTTTGTTTTTTGCCACGAAAATATATCACCGGATGCAGTCGGTTTGCCCGCGATGACAGACAACTGCACGCCGCCTAACTTATTGACATACAGTTATTCCGACGAGACAACCGACTTGGGTTGTGGCATTTTTCAAAACGGCCACCAAGTGCTGAAACGTATTGACCGCACTTGGTTTGTCACCGACGGGTATGGCAACTCGACGAGTTGTGTGCAAAAAATTTGGCTGAAACACATCACTCTCGCCAACATCGTTTTTCCGCCCAGCATGGACGGTATCACCGCTCCGGCGTTGAACTGCGACCAAGACCCTACCGATATTTTGCTGACCGGCCAACCGACGGTGGAGGGCATCCCGATTGACAATTCGCCCGACTGCGAATTTGGCGTGACCTATTCTGACCAAATCATAAACATCTGCCCACCAGCGGGTTATTCGGTATTGCGCACTTGGACGGCGGTGGATTTTTGCAGCGGCACGGTCAGCAATCGCCTCCAAATTATCAAAGTAGAAGACAAAACGCCGCCCATGCTCACGCTGCCCGGCGATTTCACGGTAGGTACGGATGGCTTTCTCTGCACCGGCACGGTGGAGTTTCCTCCGGCCAATGTTTCGGACGACTGCTCGGCGGTCGCGGTGCTGCCGACATGGGTATATGGCTCGGGGTTTGGGCCATTCGTCGGCGTGTCGTTGGGGACACATTTAGTGACTTACACGGCGACCGATGCTTGCGGAAATTCGACACAAAAAACTGTAAATGTGACAGTTGCCGATATCGGCCCACCGCAGGCGATTTGCACATCGGACTTGCAAGTATCGCTCTCTGCGGGCGGCGTGGGCGCTGTAAACGCGGGGACAATTGACCAAGGAAGTTTTGACAACTGCGGCCCCGTGACGTTGAGCATCAGCCGCAACGACACGCTGTTCGAGTCGTCGGTGCTGGTGACGTGCGCAGATATCGGCACACCATTGCCGGTGACGCTGAGGGTAACAGATGCCGTCGGGCTGGAGAATTTTTGCGTGACAGCAGTTAGCGTCCGCGATTTTTTGAAACCCAATATTCAATGTCCCGCCGACGTGACGCTCACTTGTTTGCAGGATTTCAACGACCTACAACTGACCGGGGAGGCGAGCGCGACAGATAATTGTGCGATGCAAAGCCTTGATTTTGTGGATATTGGAAATATCGGCTTTTGCAACGTCGGCGCTTTGATAAGAATGTGGACTGCGACGGATGCCGCCGGAAATACAAAAACGTGTTTTCAAAATATTCTGCTCGAGGCGGTCAGCACCGTCGCGGTCACGTTCCCGCCCGACTTCACCGTAACTGTGTGCGACGGCGTTTCTTCCACACTTCCGCCCGCCACCGGGGAGCCGGCCACGAGCGGGCTGCATTGCTCGCCACTTTCTGTGACGTACACCGACCAGATTTTTGACAGCGGGCTGCCACCCGCTTGTTACCGCATTTTTCGCACTTGGAAGGTGATTGACTTTTGCATTTACGATATCAACGACGACTCGACTGGTGTTTGGGAACACACGCAAATCATTGACGTTGTGGATGATACATCGCCACTGCTCTTGCTCCCGTCCGATGTGACGGTGGCAGCGGACTTGCCGGGATGTCTCGCACAGGTGGCGCTAGCGGATGTGGTGGCGACGGATTGCAGCGACCAAATTGTTATTTCAAATGACGGCATTTACGCCAATGCGCCCGGTGCCAATGCGTCGGGGAACTACCCGGTGGGCCAACATCTGGTAGTGTTCACGGCCACCGACGGCTGCGGGAATTTGGCACAGCAAACCCTGCTCGTCACGGTGCAAGACCTCGTCGCCCCGACGGCTGTTTGCAAAAATGGTGTGGTTGCCAACTTGGACACGTCGGGTGTTGCAACGCTCGACGGGACGCAGCTGGACGGCGGCTCTTCGGACAATTGTTCGCCTTCGGCAAATCTTTCCTTTTCTGTTTTTCCCCAAAATTTTTACTGCCAAACAGTTGGAATACAACCTGTTGTGCTAACGGTCGTGGACGAAACAGGCAATTCCAGCACTTGCGCCACCACAGTGAATGTAGCCGATCCAACTAACGCATGCCTGCCTCCGCCGCCCGGCGATTTTATCATAGAAGGCATGATTCGCACGGAAACAGGGGTGGCAGTGGCCGAAATCTCGCTTACGCTGCAAGCCGACGGTTTTTCGGCAGTTTCTGATTGCGATGCCGACGGCCATTATATTTTTGAGGATGTGCCGGGCGACAATCTGTACACGCTGCGCCCCCACAACGATGCAAAATGGCAGAACGGCATCACGACGTTTGATTTGGTCGTCATCACCAAACACATACTTGGCCTCGCGCCGTTTGATTCGCCTTATAAATACATCGCCGCCGACGCCAATCGCTCCGGCACGGTGACGACATTCGACATTGTGCAGTTTCGCAAACTCATTCTTGGCTTGGCCGATACCGTGCCGGGCAATACTTCTTGGCGTTTTGTGGACGCTGCTTGGTCGTTTTCCGACCCGACGGCTCCATTGGACACTTTTTTCCCGGAGCAAATTGTGCTGAGCGACTTGACCGCAAACCAATCCGGACAGGATTTTGTCGGTGTCAAAATCGGCGACTTGAACAATTCGGTCAACGCTGCCGACCCACGCTCGCCCCGCGACACCTTATTATTATATGCGCCAAATCACGAACTGCTCGCTGGGGAAACGACGGCATTGCCTTTTTACCTAAAAAGCTGGGCTCGGCTCGAGGGTTTCCAGTTTGAACTGGTACTCGATACCAATAAAACCGCGTTGCAAAAAATAGAATTCGCCCGGCCAGAATTGTTCGGCGAGGCCAACGTGTTTTTTCGACCGGACGGGCGATTGGCCGTGAGTTGGAACAACACCGCGCCCGAAAATGTGCTGACTGACGATTCGCTCTTATTCACGTTGCATCTTTTAGGAAAACAAAAAACAAACACACGCCACATATTGGCCTTGATGGGCAAACGTATTCAGTCTGAGGCATATAGCGAGGACGAATCGCCCGCCGCAATCGGGCTGCATCTGGGAGATTCTCCCGGCTTCACCCATCCGTCTTTCATCCACTCGCCTGCGCGACCCAACCCTTTTGCCCACGAGACAGCTATTCCGTTCCAACTTTCGGAGGCGGCGGAGTTGACCTTGCAGGTCTCTGATATTTCGGGAAAAACTGTTTTTACAAAAAAAGCAAGTTTCCCGGCGGGCTGGAATGAATGGCGCATCGGGCGAGCCGAGCTGCCCGACACGGGGATGTATGGGTATCGGATACTCGGTTCGACATTTGCCGGTGCTGGAGGGAAAGTTGTTTTGCTCGGCGAATAGAGGCGCCTATTGCTTCTTTGAGAGTGCGTCGAATTGCTCTTTCAGCACTTTCATCTCTTCAGCCAAGAGCGTGAGCGATTCCGTACACTCTTTGATGACAGCCGTATGGGCGGCGCCATCGTCTCCTGCGGGGTTGTCCGCGCCAGTCGGGGCAGTCTCCGCGGATGAAAGTACGCCGTCAAGTTGCTCGATGTACATGGTTTCTTTTTCTTCCATACCTTCCAAGGTGCCGCGCAGGTTTTCGACATCTGTGGGATTGGCACTTTTCACGGCATCGGGCAAGGCGTCTATTTGCTTGCGCAGGTTTTGCATTTCTGCCAGCGTCGTTTTTGCCGTGTTCAAAATTGCCTTGGCTTGTTCGAAGTCATTTTCGGGCGAGGCGGTTTGTTGGATGGGGACATTTGTCTTCGGTTCGTTTTTGCAGGATGTAGCCAAAACGGCGAACACAAAGAAGAGGAACAATTTGTTCATTTTTAAAAAACGGATTGGTGTGATAAATCAGCCGCAAAACTAAATTACTTGTTGAAGCTGCGGGCTTTTTGCCCGACTTGCAAATCTCGTCCCGGCGAAAATCTCTCGTATCCAAAGTGTATTTAAAGCCTTTTTAATTTTTCGATAAAAAAATTGGGTTTGGCATGGTTTTCCCGGATTTTCAATGATAACTTTGCTCCAATTAAGTCTCCTTTTTTCTTTTAATCTTTAATCCCTTTCATGGAGAGAAATTAACGCCGTTGTTCT
>CAYZVM010000194.1:0-11803 GCA_964481485.1 uncultured Saprospiraceae bacterium
ACTTACTGTGCCACCTTGTTTTTAAAATCTCGCGATAGAACAAGAATAGCAGCATATAGTCTGCTGCTTTGCCGGGCGAGTTTTGCCAACATTTTTTTATCTGTAAACCTCTCTTTTTCCAATAGTGCCGCGATAGAAATAATATCGTGCCATTGGCCAATGGCATCTTGCAACCTATCCAGATAAGAGGTATTCAGCCGCAATTTTTTGACCAACAGTTTTGGCAACATCGCGTGAAAGTATAACAGCATTTTCACCTCTTTCCGGTTTTTGTGCAGGTTGGCCGTGTGGTCGGTGGGTTGAGCAAAAGAACGGGCCAGTTTTTTCAGGCGCTTTTTGTATAAGCGTACAATGACTTTGTTTTTTATATCCTGAAAATTGCTGAAAATTGTTTTCTCTGTTCGCTGGAGGCTTTTTGTATGAACATTATATCTCAAACAGAATCGGCGGGTTTCATCTTTTTCTATTTTTTCTTGTCTGTTTTTCAATTCCGCATTGGCCAATTGATATTGTTCTATGAGGTGCAAGTGAATGTGGGCGCCCCGGATTTTTCCAGCTTGTTTGAAAATGGATTGAAGTGGCTTGAGATGCTGGGCAGACGAGCTGCCCTGTGAAAACCGCAGCAAAGCCTTTATCTTTTTCACCTGCACGCGGAATCGGTGCAGTTCTTCCTGTTTTTGAGTCTCGCAAAAGGCAAGCAGATGAGCGAGCATGGAGTGCCATGCTTTGTTGAAATGCTTTTTTTGCCGTCCTCTTTTTAACATATTTCAGGAACCTCAAAATCCTTGTCTTCCTTTTTGCATATCAACTGCGCCACCGTCCGCCCCGACATCATGGCCGTCGGGACACCGCCTCCGACCGCGACCCAATGGCCGCACATATAGAAATGTTCCAAGCCGGGCAAGGTGTTGGGCAGTTCTTCAAAACCCCTTTCGGGCGTGGCGAGCCAACCCTCAAAACTGCCTTTCCAATTGTTTGTAAAACTGATAATAGTGGCCGGGGTGGTCACATCGGTCATTTCCACAAAGTCGCGCACATCGCCGATTTTATGCTCGAGGATGGTGATGAATGCTTCGGCAATGCGTTGCTTTTCAGCCTCGTAGCGGGCGGGCGCGTCGCGCTGCAACTGCTGCCAATAAGTGTAATCCCGCGTGTCAATCATCGTCGTGAGCAGCGTTTTCCCAAAAGGCGCGAGCGTCGGGTCGAAGTTGTGCACCCGCAGGTGTAAGTCATGGATGTCCGTTTCCGGGTCAATGTGCAGAGGCTCTTTTAGCGGGAAAATATAACTGTGCGGGGTGGCGTGGAAAGTGCGGCCCACGCCGAGCGCCACGAACACCAAAGAGGGGAAGGTTTTGCCCGTAGAAAAATAATGCTCGAGTGCTGGCGCGGTGTATTTGTCTTCCAACATCTCGCGGATAGTGCTATGGCCATCGGCAGCAGAGACGACATAATCGCCCCGGTGCGTCTCGCCGTTTGCCAATTGCAGGCCAGTGGCGCGGTCGTTTTCTACCAAGATTTTGCTCACGCGGCTGCCGTAGTGGAATTTTCCGCCCAACTGCTCATAGCGGTTGGCGACGCGGTTGGCGAAGTTCAGCGAGCCGCCCACGGGGTAGCCCGCTGCTTTTTTGTGCATCCATGCGAGCGTCATCATGCCAAAAAGGATGGGCATTTCTGGCATAAAAAGATTGGCGATGGCTTTGCGCAGCAGCGGGTTTTGAAAGCCCTCGGCGTATTCGGCGGTGCTGATGTGGCTGTATTTGCCAAGCACACCGAAATAAGGCAGCAGTTTCCACATCGTTTTCGCTTTGTACCACAGGTTGGCAATCGCCATCGGCTGCTCGTTGGGCAACTTCATGTCCACCAATTTTTTGCAGGCATGGACAAACGTTTCAATATGCTCCGCGTCCTCCGGTGCTTTTTCCAACATCTCCACCTGCAAGCGGTCGAGGTCGGTGAAGACGCGCAGTTGGCGGCCATGTTCATCCTCCACCCGCAAAAACTCCTCGTGGTTGACCATTTCGACGTGGTTCATGTCAATCAACTCGCTCCAGCGCTCGTACAAACTATCGGACGACCCGGAGCCGACAAGCCAATGGATGCACCAATCCACCGTGTAGTCGCCGCGTTTCCATGCGGTGCAAACACCGCCGGGCGTGTGGTTGAGTTCAAAAATCTCGGTGTCAAAACCGTTCATTTGCAGGTAAGCACCGGCGCTCATGCCGGCCATGCCGCCGCCGATGATGAGGACTTTTTTTCGCATAGCATCGAATTTTGGAAATGCCCTGCAAAAATAGATGGCGGTTTTGCTGGAAACCATGACGGTGGTCGGCGATTAGGCTGACACTTGTCAATGTGGCATCGTGGGAGCAAGATGGTGTCTCATAAGTGCTGCGCCAAATTTTCGCGCCAAATTATGTCACGCAAAGACGCAAAGTTCGCCAAGCGTAGAGTACTCTTTGCGGGCTTTGCGTCTTTGCGTGACATTATCTGACAGGTTTTGCGCAACTATACTTATGAGACAGCCTCTTCGCGTTGCGCCATTCCTTTTGTCTTTCATCCTTCATTTTTGAGGAAAGTATGTGTTACCGGGATTGGGTTAGGAAAAATGTGGCTATACTTGCCCGCAGAAATACCGACCGGAAACGATGAAACTCGACACGCTCTCTATTGCCAAATCGCTCCTGCCCGCCGACCGCGTCCGCAACGTGGAGCAAAGCCAACTCGAACGGTTCAAAACCGAACTCTCGCGGCTGTTCCAAAGCATCGAACATTCCTCCGGCGAATCCGAGGAGCATTTCAAAAACATCGTCGCCGATTTTCTCAAAAACGTCTGGTACCGCGACGAGCATTACATCAACACCCGCGACCGCCAAGACCTCACCATCCGCACGGGCAAAACCGCCAAAGACCCCGTCGGCGTCATCATAGAAGCCAAAAAGCCCGGCAACCGCGCCGAAATGATGAACGCCGAAAAACCCAACACAAAAGCCCTCCACGAACTGCTCCGCTACTACCTCAACGAGCGCCAACAATCGGGCAATCGCGACATCAAACGCCTGATTATCACCAACGTGGAGGAATGGTTCGTCTTCGATGCCGCCGACTTCGAGCGCCACATTTACAGCAATGCCGCCTTATTGAAACAATACACCGACTGGCACGAAAAACGCCTCGGCGCGGGCAACACCGATTGGTTTTACAAAGAAATCGCCGCGCCGTTTTTTGAAAAAGAACTGCCCGCGCTGACCTGCACCCATTTCCGGCTCGACACTTTCCGCGCCGCCGCAGAAAACGGCGACGACGAGCAACTGCTCGACCTCTACAAAATCCTCTCGCCCGAACACCTGCTGAAAAAGCCTTTTGCCAACGACGCCAACACGCTCAACAAACAATTCTACGACGAACTGCTCTACATCCTCGGATTAGAAGAAGTGAAAGAAGGCGGTAAAAAACTCATAGACCGCGCCGTAAAACGCCGCCAAGAAGGCAGTCTGCTCGAAAATACCCTTAACAAACTCGACGTGACGGGCAAGTGGCGCAAAGCCCCCGACCTACCCGGCTATGGCGACAAGGAGGAAGAACAGCGGTTCAGCATCGCCCTCGAACTCTGCATCGCCTGGCTCAATCGCATCCTTTTCCTCAAACTCCTCGAAGGCCAACTCAAACGCTGGAAACCCGCCGAGCCGCTCAGCACTTTCCTCCGCGCCGATTTCATCAAAGACTTCGACGACCTCTCGCAACTTTTCTTCGAAGTCCTCAACCGCCCCCACGACCAGCGCCGCCCCGCCGTGCAAGAACGCTACGGCAATTTGCCCTACCTCAACAGCAGTCTCTTTGAACCCACCGCGCTCGAAGACGCCATTTTCAGCGTGGAAAGCCTCGACGACCGCGCCGAAATGAGCCTCGCGCCCAACACCGTGCTGCGCGACGCTACCGGTCAGCGCCGCAGCGGGCGCATGAACACGCTCCACTACCTGCTCGCTTTCCTCGACGCCTACGATTTCAGCAGCAGCGGCAAAGCCCGCGTGCAGGCCGACAACCGAGACGTCATCAACGCTGCCGTGCTCGGCCTCATCTTTGAAAAAATAAACGGCTACCGCGACGGCTCTTTTTTCACGCCGGGTTTCATCACGATGTATATGTGCCGCGAAACCCTGCGCCGCGCCGTGCTCCAAAAATTCAACGACCGCTACGGCTGGGACTGCGCCGATTTCGACGACCTGCACAACCGCCTCGACTTCGGCAAACTCGCCGAATACAACGAACTCGTCAACAGCCTGCGCATCTGCGACCCCGCCGTCGGTTCCGGCCATTTCCTCGTCAGCGCGCTCGACGAACTCATCGCCATCAAGAGCGAACTTGACATCCTCTGCGACCGCGGCGGGCGCCGCCTGCGCGATGTCCGCGCCATTGTCGGCAACGACGAACTCATCATCACCGACACCGAAACCGACCAGCCCGTCGAGTACAAACCCGGCGTGGCCGCCTCCCAGCGCATTCAGGAGGCCTTTTTTCACGAAAAACAAACCCTCATCGAAAACTGCCTGTTCGGCGTGGACATCAATCCCAAATCGGTCATGATTTGCCGCCTGCGGCTGTGGATTGAGTTGCTGAAACACGCCTACTTCAAAACGGCAGACGGTGGACGGCCTACGGCAGACGGCGGGCTGGAGACTTTGCCCAACATAGACATCAACATCAAAACGGGCAACTCTTTGGTGAGCCGTTTTGCGCTCAATGAGGATTTGAAGGGCGCGTTAAAAACCATCAAGTATTCTATCAACGACTACCGAGGTTTCGTCCGTGACTACAAAAATTCGAGGGACAAAGAGGTCAAAAGAGGGCTTTTGATGATTATTGATGAAATCAAAAACAATTTCCGCACGGAAATCGGGCGCAATGACCCCAAAGTGTTGAAACTCCAAAAACTAAGGAGCGAATTTTATCATCGGTTTTCTGGCAATTTCCTTTTCGAGCCGGAAGTGCCTTACGGCGGGAAAAAACCGCCTAGCGATTCTTTGGAAGCCAAACGCGAAAAAGCGAAAGCGGAACTTGAGCAGAAAATCGCCAAAGAGAGTGCGGAAATCGAAGAAATCAAAAACAACAAGATTTTCAAAAACGCCTTCGAATGGCGTTTCGAATTCCCCGAAGTACTCGACGACGATGGGCGTTTTGTCGGTTTCGATGTCGTGGTGGGCAATCCGCCCTACATCCGGCAGGAGGAACTCGGCGGGCAAAAGCCTCATTTACAGCAACATTACCAAACCTTCGCCGGCACCGCCGACCTCTACGTTTATTTTGTGGAGCGCGGCATGAATGTGCTGCGCCCCGGCGGGCAGTTCAGTTACATCCTGCCCAATAAATGGATGCGCGCAGGCTACGGCGACCGTTTGCGCCAATTCGTCAAGAGCCGACGACTGCTCGCCATCAGCGATTTCGGCGACCTGCCCGTGTTCGAGGAGGCCACGACTTACCCCTGCATTCTGGAAATTCAAAACGCCCCGGCGGGCGACGATTTTTCGGCCGCCAATATTCAAACGCTTGATTTTGAAAACGGACTGCCGGAATACCTGCGCCAAAACGCCTTCCGCGTCGGCATCGCGGGTTTGCAGGACAGCGGCTGGACGCTCAGCAACCAAAGCGTGCAAAACCTGCTTGAAAAACTCCGCCGCGCCGGAAAACCGCTGGGCGAATATGTGAACGGGAAAATTTATTACGGCATCAAAACCGGCCTGAACGAAGCCTTCGTCATAGATGCCGCTACCCGTGCGCGTTTGATTGCAGAAGACCCAAAAAGCGCGGAGGTGATTAAGCCGTTTTTGGCGGGAAGGGAGATAAAACGCTACCAATCTGCAAATACGGGGCAATACTTGATTGTTTTTGCAAAGGGTGTTACAAATAAAAATACCAATCAGAAAAAACCTGAAGAGTGGCTGCAATTAACCTATCCCTCAATTTTCAAACATCTAAAACCCTTTGAGGAAAAGGCTAAAAATCGCCATGACAAAGGGGATTATTGGTGGGAACTTAGAGCCTGCGATTACTATTCCGAATTTGAAAAGGAAAAAATATTTTTTGCGGAAATTTCAACTGTTGGTCAATTCAATTTTGACAACGAGGGAAAATACTGCGACACAACTGGCTACATTTTGGGGATAAATTCTAACTATGTACTTGGCCTATTGAATTCGAACCTCACCAATTTTTTCTTTTCAAAAGTAAGTTCTGAAATCAGAGGCGGGTTTCTTCGATGGAAACGCCAATACGTTGAGCAAATTCCAATTCCCGACATTTCCGAAAAAGCCCAACAGCCCATCATCGCCCTCGTCACCCGCATCCTCGCCGCCAAACGCGCCGACCCGCAAGCCGACACTTCGGCGCTGGAGGCGGAGATAGACGGGCTGGTGTACGAGTTGTATGGATTGACGGAGGAGGAAATCGGCATCGTGGAGGGCAAGGCCTGAGCGACGTTTACGAAACCTCGAAGGTTTCGTAAACGTGGGAACGTGAAAAAACAAAATGCAAAGCCATGATTTCACACGACGACGCTGACATTGTGTTTGGGTACACGGAATATTCGCCGATACCTGTATTCAATTGGTATAGTCGAGAATACACTACCTCATGGGACGAAACGCGGCATAAAGAACTACGTCTGCTCATGACAACGACCAAAGTGTACGTGCGATATAAATCCCGTGATGTAGAGACGTTGGTGCGGATGTTGTGTTCGCGTTTTATGGAAGATTTATACCGTGAGCGCAGTGAGGCAAGTTGCGAAGACTTGTCTTTTTTATTCGTGTTCGTCTGGCATTATCGGCATTTGGAAAACGAAAATGATATGGAGCGTTACGATGCAAAAGTTGGCTTTTGCGACCGGTTCAGGCGTTTGCTTTTTGAGAGGGGGTTGGCGAAGTCGTATCAGACATCGCTTTTTTAAACCCTGCCGCTCCGCAGGCAAGTTCACTTCGGCGGCCTACTCGGCCTTACCTCGATTTTGCTCGGCAGTGTGCGCGGGTTCATTTTCAGCAAATCCACCACCATTTGGCCCAAGTCTTCGGGCTGTATTTTCCAGTTGTCGGCAGGATTCGGCTCGTGGTTGTTGAAATGTGTGGCCACCGAGCCGGGCATGATGGTGGAGCATTTGACCCCGGCATCGCGCAGGTCGAGCATGACGGCTTGGGTGAAGCCCACCAGGCCAAACTTGCTGGCATTGTAAGCCGCCCCAGCGGCAAAGAAATTGGTGCCGGCAAGACTGGCAATGCTGATGAAATAACCTTTTGATTGGATGAGCGCGTCCACAGCAGCTTTGAGGCTGTAAAAAACACCAGTCAGGTTGGTGTCTATTGTTTCGTGCCACTGTTCGGGCGTGAGCGTCGTGATGGGCGCAAAATGCCCTAATCCGGCATTGGCGACGAGTACGTCGAGGCTGCCAAAAGCGGCGAGCGTTTTTGCCACGGCATCTTTCTGCGCATCAAAATCCCGCACATCGGCGGCGATGGCGAGCAGTTTTCCGGGGCCAATGGCAGAAAGTTGGCGGGCTGCGGCGTCGGCAGTTTCTTGGTGGCGGCTGGTGATGGCAACGTTCATGCCTTCTTTGAGCAGGCTTTCGGCGATGCCATAACCGATGCCTTTGCTGCCCCCGGTGATGAGGGCTGTTTTTCCGTGGAGATGATTCATAGTGCCAAAACGCGGCAAAGGGGAAATGGTTGCTGCGCATCGTGGCGCTCCCTTCCCGCCGCTTGGCATTCCGCCGCCGTGCGAAGATGTTTTCCCCCCGCGCATCCGCGTGTGCAAACCCCACCTGAGTCATCAGGCATCGCATGTATCCCCAATCCTTTTGGAGCGCTCACAGTGATTCCCGCGCACATGACGAAAATCACCCCAGCCGACGACCCCAGTCGTATTCTTCCTGCAAGGCCGAAAGGTATTTTTGCCAACAACACATTCGCTATCCTCCCTCGCCATGTCGCCAAATTTGCAGGATTACCCCTCTTTTTATCAAAATTTTCATTGGGCAAATGAAAGAGAAAACCTTTCAGGACTTCCCGGTGGGAAAGGTTTGAACATTGCCTTCGAAGCAGTGGAACGCCACGCAAACGGCCCACTGAAAAATACCGTCGCCCTGCGCTGGCTGCGCAAGGATAAAAGTGTAGAGGAAGTCACCTATGCCGGTTTGCAAAGGCTTACCTCACAATTCGCCAATGTGCTCGAACACCTCGGCGTGAAGAAAGGCGACACGGTTTTTTCCTTCGCCGGAAGAATTCCCGAACTCTACCTCTCGGCATTGGGTACTTTGAAAAAAACGGCTGTTTTTTGCCCACTCTTCTCCGTTTTCGGCCCCGAACCCGTGTGGCAAAGATTGAGCCGCGGCAATGCGAAAGTGCTGGTGACGACCACCGCGCTTTTCAACAAAACCGTGCAGCAAATCCTTGACCGGCTGCCAGAGTTGCGATTCATTCTGCTCACTGACGCGGAAACCCACGTTTCCGAGCGCATTTTGTCGCTGCCAACTTTAATGAAAGCAGCCTCCGACCTATTCGCCATTCCACCCACCGACCCCGAAACCCCGGCGCTGCTGCACTTCACCAGCGGCACCACAGGCATGCCCAAAGGCGCGTTGCACGTGCATCAAGCAGTGCTGACACACTACGCAACGGGCAAGTACGTGCTCGATTTTCACCCCGGCGACATCTTCTGGTGCACCGCCGACCCGGGCTGGGTCACGGGTACTTCCTATGGCATCATCGCGCCATTGGTCAATGGCGTGACCAACATCGTGGACGAAGAAGAATTCGATGCCGCCCGCTGGTATTCCATTTTGGAAAAACAAAAAGTAAACGTCTGGTACACAGCGCCTACGGCCATTCGCCGCCTGATGCGCATGGACATTCACCCACGCGAACAATACGACTTGAAAAACCTTCGCCTGATGCTCAGCGTCGGCGAGCCGCTGCACGCCGACGCGGTGGTCTGGTGCCAGCAAACCTTCGGAGTGTCCGTGCTCGACAACTGGTGGCAAACGGAAACGGGCGGTATCATGATCGCCAATTTCGCCTCTTTACCCGTCAAACCCGGCTCGATGGGCAAACCCCTGCCCGGCGTGGAAGCCGCCATTGCGGAACTGACGGATTCGGGAATTCAAATCATCGAAGAGCCTGAAAAACAGGGACATCTGGTTTTGAAAAAAGGCTTTCCCTCCATGTTCCGTGCCTACCTGCACGACGAGGAGCGCTACCAAAAATGTTTTCGGGACGACTGGTACATCACCGGCGACCTGGCACGCAAAGACGCCGACGGGTACTTCTGGTTTGTAGGCCGTGCCGACGATATTATCAAAACTTCCGGTCACATGGTTGGCCCCTTCGAAGTGGAAAGTACGCTGACACAGCATCCCGCCGTAGCCGAAGCCGCCGTCATCGGCAAACCCGACCCCAACATCGGCGAATTGGTGAAAGCCTTCGTAGTTTTAAAAACAGGAAATACAGCCAGCGAAGAGATGAAGTTGGACATCATTGGTTTTGCCCGGAAAAAAATGGGGCCCGCCGTGGCGCCCAAAGAAATTGCCTTCGTCGATGCGCTTCCCAAAACCAAAAGCGGAAAAATCCTGCGGCGTTTGCTGAAAGCGCGGGAATTGGGGTTGCCGGAAGGGGATTTGTCTACGCTGGAACAAGGTTAAACCCTTTTATACCATATAAATAATGACTGTTTTAATTGAAAATACTGTTCGCACATGGACAATCTGGCAAAAATTACAAACCTTATCAAATCCTTCGAACCACTGATAAGCGGCGAAATATCCGAGGTCGAAATAAAACTCTCGGTTGATGCAACGCCCATAGCCGGCGGTGGTTACCTGCACCTGGATTTCGATACGGGACAGTATGACGGCATACTCGAATTAGCAATCGGCAATGTCGTCACCATTAAAGCCATCGGGTTGATAACCACTCAAATGCCCGACGGGACCGAGTCGGTGTCGGTGCTGGTGATACTGACGGCGGAGTTCCCAAGCGGTATCCAGTTGGGTTTCGGGTTCAAACTCACCGGACTGGGTGGCCTCGTCGGAGTCAACAGGCGGCGCGACCTTGAAGCGCTGATGGCCGGCGTGCAATCCGGTTCGCTCGACAGCGTTTTGTTCCCTGCCGACCCGGTTAACAATGCGCACAAGATCATTGCCGACCTGAAAGCCTTTTTCCCGCCGAAAGACGAACTGTTCCTTGTGGGCCCTATGGCCAAAATAGGCTGGGGCCCGGGCGACATGATCTCCATTTCCGTCGGCGTTGTATTGCAATTCCCCGGCGCGTTCGATATACTGGGCGACCTGAAGGTAGCCGTGCCTGATCCGGAAGCGCCGCTGGTCAAGATCAATGTCAATTTCCTGGGCGGCATTGATTTCGACAAAAAAGAACTGTATTTTTTGTCTACCATCTACGACTCCAAAATCTTTTTCCTGAAGATCGAGGGCGGAATGGGTCTGTTGCTCAACTGGGGTGAAAATTCCAATTTTGTACTCACGGTGGGCGGCTTTCACCCCAGTTTCGACGCGCCGAAATTGCCGTTCGACGAACCTGCCCGCCTCGCGGTGCGCATCCTCGATAAAGACCATGCCCGCATATACAAGGAAGGATATTTCGCCATCACCTCCAATACGGTGCAATTCGGTTCGCGGTCGGAGGTATTCTTCGGTTTTGATGCGTTCAATGTAAGCGGCGCGTTCGGTTACGATGCCTTGTTTTATTTCAATCCCTTCCGTTTTCTGGTTGGCGTGAGCGGTTCTATGGAACTGGAAGTTTTCGGCGTAGGTGCATTATCCATCTCGCTTGATCTCGACCTGGAAGGCCCCGAGCCCTGGATGGTAAAAGGCAAAGGCACCTTCGAAATACTATTTATTGACATTGACGTGGATATCAGCGAAACATGGGGGGGCAGCCAGGACGAAACGCCGGAAAAAATAAAGGTTCTGGAAGAAGTAAAAAAAGAACTGGAATATCCCGACAGCTGGACTGCCGAACTCCCTCCTTCCGCCAACCTGCTGGTGACGCTCCGCAACCTGGGTGAAGCGGCGGATAGCAAAATCATGCACCCTGCCGGCAGCCTGCGAATCAGTCAGAAGTTTGTTCCGCTGGACATTTCCATTGATAAAATAGGTCCACTGCGGCCGGTGATTGAAATTGATACTGATGATGGGGCCCTGTCCCTCACCTGCGACAAAGTAAGGATCGAACTTGGACCGGATTCCTCGGGACTCGAAATAGAAACAGAAGCCACCGAACCTTTCGCCATGGCCCAGTTCAGGGACATGGGGGATACCGGCCAACTCAGTGCCAAGGCATTCAGCAAACAGCACAGCGGATTGATCCTGGCCTCCTCGGAGGCGATTGGTTATCAGGACGCCGTGCAGCGCAACGTGCGTTACGAACTGAGTTATATCCCCGAATTGGAGGAGTCAGCCTCCTATTTTGAAGGATATTCCACAGCGTCATTCGCTCAGTTCCTGCAGGGAAACGCCGTGGCGCAATCGCCGCTTTCCCAACAATACAAAATGCAATACAATCCCTTTTGGGAAAAGATCGCCATCGAGTCGGAAGGCTTCAGCATTGTGGACGCAGCAAGCAACAGCCTTTCCGAATACGGCAGTTTTATCAGTGCAGAACTGGCCCAGGAAACACTGGATCAGTTGACCAGCGCAGGTACAGTGTCTAACGGACAATTCCACATCATTCCTAATTACGAAGTAAATCTTTTCGCTGTTCATTGAAATAAGGTGAAAAGGTACATTTGGGTCAAAAAGATGCTGGTA
>CAYZVM010000195.1:0-11787 GCA_964481485.1 uncultured Saprospiraceae bacterium
ACAAACGTATGGAAATCGTGCTAAACCACTGCTCTATGTTCATGCGTCTGCCCTGCCCCCCACCCATCATCCTGCGGGCGCACAGCACCGGCAAAAAAGGCGAAGTCCGCATCTTGCTCGACGACATCGTGCCTGCCGCCGTACGCACCCACGCCATCGAATACTCGCTCGACCGGGGCGCCGCTTGGCAAAACGGCGAATACAACAGCCGCCGCAATTTTATCGCGAAAGGATTGCCACACGCGTCCGAATTGTGGATTCACTTGAAATCCATTGGCAATGGCGACAGCAAAAGCCAGTGGTCGGAGCCGGTGGCGGTGGCGGTGCTGTGATACTGGGATTTTTTCTACGTTTACGAAACCTTCGAGGTTTCGTAAACGTGGAGGAAGGTTTCGTAAACGTGGGAACGTGGGGTTCTACTTTTTCTACGTTTACGAAACCTTCGAGGTTTCGCAAAAGTGGGCACTACGCTTTCGTGCATATTTATCCGGGCGGGTCATCTTCTTTTTTGAGATTGTCGAGACGCTGGCGAAGGCGTTCTTCAGCCAAGCGGGTTTGTTCGGCTTTCAAAAATATCAAATGGTTTTGAATAGCCAATATGATGTCGGCTGCCACACTTTCATACTCAACAGGCTTGAACAGCACGATAGGGGCTTGACGGTCGGCGGCAGGAGCAGCAGCAAGGTGGTCAATAACAAGCCGCAATTCACGATGTGGGATGCGCTCGCGGTAAAATGTCAACAGTTCAGCAAGAGAATAAACAGACAAAAGGGCATGGACATCACGGAAATCTTTTTCTTCTTTTCGGCTTATGATAGCATCCAATTTCAGAGCGGCAATATCCGGCAGAGCGGCCATGCGCAAATCTTCTACTTCAAAAGGGGGCAGCAAAAAAGGGACATTCCAAGTATAGAGGTCAAGTTTAACGCCTTCGAAGAAACCGGCAAAGCCGTGCGGAGATTCTTTCAGCACAGAAAACCCGGGCAACATTTGCGCAAGTTTCTCCTCCGCTGTCCGGTTGTCAAATGATTTTTCGGAAAAAAAATTCGGCATCTACCGATGTGCGATGCCCCAGTTGAAGGCTCAATGCCGTTCCGCCGACCAGACGAAAATCCTGAAACATAGGCTCGTCGGACACCGCTTTGATGATTTTCAAAAGAGCGGGTGATACTGTTTCGAGGTGTAGCATTTGAAATCCTCTTTTTTCAGATTAAACAAGGCGCAAGCCAGATAAATCGCGTTTTCCGGCAGGTAATGTGCGGAGAGCAAAGTATGGACGATGGTTTTCTGCGGATAATATCTCAACACTTCTGCCACGTCATCCAAGCGGCCAATATCGAACACCCGGCGGATGACATGGGAAGCATCCCGCTGAAAATCAATCTTCTCCGGGTCACTGTCCCAGAAAAGATACGTAGAGAATTGAGGCTTGGCGGCAGATGCGGCAGTCGTGGTTTCCATGCAAGCAAAAGTAATGGTTTTCAAATATCGCAGAGGGTATCAGTTTGGAGGGGGCGCATTTCAAAATGTTGCATAAATGTATCGCGGAATGCGGGGCGATTCGTGTACCCATTGGCGAATCGCTTATCAGCGACGCTCGTCAATTCCTGCCGTTCACCCACCCAAGTCCCATATTCAGCCATTTTTTTAGCCAAAAACAAGTAGGGCGGCGACTTTTCAGGCATTGTTCACCAAACCACTTTTGCTATGAAACAATTAAGACTTAGCGCAATGCTTTTGCTGTGCCCACTTTTCTTGCTCGCTCAAGCCTCCCTCACCATGCCCGCCAGCGGTGGCAACCTCAAACGCAGCAATTACCAGCGCGTCGGCATCACCGACATCAAAATCAACTGGGACGCGCCCGGCGTGAAAGGCCGCGAAGGGAAAATCTGGGGCACCAACATCGTCCACTATGGCTTTCTAAACCTCGGTTTTGGCACTGCCAAAGAATCGCCGTGGCGCGCCGGGGCCAACGAGAACACGACGATGTGGTTCGGCACCGATGTCACCATCGAAGGCAAACCGCTCGCCGCCGGGAAATACGGCTTCTTCATCGCCGTGTATGCCGATTCTTGCACACTCATTTTTTCCAAAAATAGCAGCGCATGGGGCAGTTATTTCTACAATCCCGATGAAGATGCGCTCCGCGTGACCGTGCGCCAGCAAAAAGACCTGCCCGCCAGCCGGGAATGGTTGTCGTATGAATTTTCCGACCCGGCTGAAAACAGCGTCACCGTCGCGCTCGAATGGGAGCGTTGGCGCATCCCGTTCAAAATCGGCGTGGATGTTCAAAAAACGGTGTTGGCTTCGATGAAAAAAGAATTGCAGGGCGACAAAGGTTTTTATGCCCAAAACTGGAACGCTGCCGCCAACTATTGTCTGCAAAACAACGTCAACCTCGAAGAGGCGCTCACTTGGGCCGACAACGCCAATCTCTTTGGCCCCGTCACGTTCAACAATCTGACCACGAAAGCCAAGATTTTGGACAAACTCGGCAGAACCGCCGAAGCCGAAAAAACGATGACTGCTGCCATGGAAAAAGCCAGCGTAAGCGAACTCCACCAATATGGCCGCCAACTCATCACCGAGAAAAGCCCCGCCAAAGCAATGGAAGTCTTCCAGATGAACTACAAGAAAAATGGCGATGCGTGGCCTACCCACGTCGGCCTCATGCGCGGCTATTCCGCCACCGGCGATGTGAAAAAAGCACTCGAACACGCGCAAATCGCGCTGAAACAAGCACCCGACGACTTGAACAAAAAGAGTCTGGAGACTTGCGTGAAAACGCTGTCGGAAGGGAAGGCGTTGGTGCAATAATAGGTTTCTGGTTGCGAGGTTTCTGGTTGCTGGCTAAAATATCCTGCAACCAGAAACCAGAAACCTCGCAACCATCATTTCATAACCAACTCCAAACTCTCGCATATTTTCTCCGCCGCAAAATCCAAATCCGCATCTGTGTGCGCTGCCGAGATGAAGCCAACTTCGTAGCCCGAGGGGCCGAAATACACGCCGCGTTTTAGACATTCGAGGTGCATTTTTTTGAAAAACTCCATGCGTGCGCCGTCAATCTCGTCGGAGCGGCGGATACGTTGGCGGGTGAACGTCGGCCAGAAAATGGAGCCGACACTGGGGAAGGTGATGTCATAACCGCGTTGGTCGCAGAATTCCTGCAAGCGGCCTGTGAAACGCCGCGTTTTCGATGCCAAATTTTCATAAAAACCGGGTTTTAGCAACTCCGTCAACGTCGCGAAACCCGCCGCCATTGCTACCGGATTGGCGCTCAAAGTTCCCGCTTGGTACACCGGGCCGACAGGCGCGACGTGTTCCATGATTTCCCGGCTGGCCGCATACGCGCCGACGGGCATACCGCCGCCGATGATTTTTCCAAAAGTGAGAATATCGGGCTGAATATTGTACAAACCCGCCGCACCCTCGAAGCCCACACGGAAACCCGAAATGACCTCGTCGAAAATGAGCAGCACCCCGTACTCGCGGGTTTTTTCTCTCAAAAATTGCAGAAAATCAAGGTCTTGCAACAACAGGCCGTTGTTCGCCGGAATCGGCTCGATGATGACGCAGGCCACGTCACCCGCGTGTTGGCGCAACGCTGTTTCCAAAGCCTCCGGGTCGGCCAGCGGCACCACAATCGTCTCTTTGACAAATGACTCGGGAATACCAGCCGAGGTGCTGATGCCGAACGTGACCAAACCCGACCCGGCCTTCACCATCAGCGAGTCCACATGACCGTGATAGCAGCCTTCGAATTTGATAATCTTGTTGCGCCCCGTCACGCCCCGCGCCAATCGGACGGCACTCATCACCGCCTCCGTGCCGCTGCTCACAAAGCGCACCATCTCGATGTAGCGGTGATTTTCCAGCATCAATTTGCCAATCAAATTGTCGTGCGGCGTGGGTGTGCCAAACGACATCCCATTAGCAACAGTTTCCTGCACACGCTGCACCACCGACGGGGGGCAATGGCCGAGAATGAGCGGCCCCCACGAGCAGCAGAAATCCACAAATTTTTGATTGTCAACATCGTAGAGGTGGCAACCTTCTCCTTTTTGGAAAAAAATGGGCGGGCCTTGCACACTTTTGAATGCCCGCACGGGCGAATGGACGCCGCCGGGGAAATACGTTTTTGCCTCTTCAAACAATTCGCCGCTGCGGGCGCGGGTGAAGGTTTCGGGCGTGGGAAATGCTATTTTGTTCATGGTGCAAAAGTAGGCCGCTTTGTATTTTTCAAATTGAGAATGACCCGAATTGGCAGGATTTAAAATGAGTACAAATCTTGCGTTCGGCGAACAATTCCCTTTCGGCAAATTCGCAATACCTTGTTCCCGCGTGAGAATTTGCAAAAAAATGGAGCACAACAATCAAGTCAACAATTCGACACGTTTGCTGGGAAGGCTGATTCCCGTGGCTTTGCTGTTGTTGCCCGCTTTGTGCATTCTTCCTCTTGCTGCACAACCTTTTCAAAAAATATACACCAGCCCGCCGAGCCAATTGTTGGTGGCACAAGACCTGTTTGCCGACGCTGACGGGCAGTGCCGCATCACGGGCGAATGGTGGCTCGACCGGCCCAAAACATTCGTGCTAAAAACCGCCCCCGATGGGCTGCCGATATGGTGCCGCGCTTTCAGCCCGGCAGAAGCCGACGCGATTTTCCCCAGCGGGCTTTCCATCGCGCCAACTTCCGACAACGGCCTTATTGTCAGTGCATTGAAAGAAAAAAATGGGGGCGTGGAAGGTGGCGCGTTGTTGAAGGTTTCAGATGCGGGCGGTTTGGAATGGACAAAATTCGCACCCTGCACTTGGCGCAGCAGCAAGGTCTGCGCCACCGGCGGCCACATTTATTACGCTGCGGCGGGGCAAGGCACGCGGAAAGTTTTTTTGAGCAAAGTCACTGACGCAGGGCAGGTCGCATGGGAGCGTTTGCTGGAAGTCGGCGAGATGGATTTGTACACGGTTCAGTCCCTCGTGAACACGGATAACGGCGACATCATACTGACCCTGAAAGTTTCACAATTTTTTTCGGGCGGCGTGGGCCCCGAACACTCGGTTTTGCTGCGGCTCGATGCTGCTGGCACGGTGAAAAAAATCGCCTATTTTCCACTCTTGCTCATTTCGGCACTTGAGCCGTTCTCCGGTGGGCGCATCGCGTTCCGCTGCAGCGCGGGAGATATTACTTGGACGGGCATCGGCATGATGGACACTGATTTTAATTGGTTGTGGTTCAAGCGGTCGCGATTTGCTTCGATGATTTTACTGCCCAATATCCTGAACCGCGAGGCCGCAAAATCTGGCGACGGGACACAATTGTTTGGTCTTTTTTACACGCCGGGCGGGGAAAAAGTAGCCCTCACTTTTGATGCTGCCGGGCAACTTATAGATGAGCAGGTGTACTTCTCCGGGCCTCATTCCGAAAAAGCAGTGACTATGGGAGCGCAAGGTTATGTGCGTGCGTCCGGCATCCGAGCCGATGCGTTCATGGTGACAAAAATGGAAGAAAATGGCGCGGCACCTAATTGCTATTTTCCACAACCCTGCGGGTTGATTTTGGAGGATACGCTCGTGGCGGCAGGTTCAATCAGTTGGGCGGACATCCCCACAACTTGCCTCCAGACGGAACTTGCAATAGTAGAAGATATGCCAGTACAGGCCGATGATTACTGTTTTGACCCCGGCCCCATAAATGCAGATTTCACGCTGAGTGACACGGTGCTTTGCAGTGGAGAAACAATTGAAATTCAACGCGATGCGGGCAATTCGGATATTGCTTTTGGATTGTCGCGATGGACTATTCAGGGCGGCATTCCGGCAACGGCTACCGGGGCAACAGTAAAAAATGTCCGGTTCAATCAGCCCGGGTCTTACCTGATTTCCCATGTTTTCAATGTGGCGGGCTGCTCGGACACGGCATTTGCGACCATCACCGTTTTGCCGCCGCCCGAAGCGCTTTTGGAGAATGCCGCCACCTTGTGCGAAGGCGATACCATGCACTTGCAAGCCGGCACAAACCCAAGCCACGCCTATCGTTGGAACACGGGCGACACGACGTCGCTTCTCGCGGTGCACGCTGCGGGCGCATATTCCGCCACCGTCACAAACATTGGCGGCTGTACTGCTGTGAGCAATATTTCAGTTTCGGTTTTGTCCGCGCGAGCGGTCCATCTCGGCAGCGATACCGTTTTTTGCAGCGGAGCATCCATCCGCATCCAGCCTTCCGAGTTAGTGCCGGGCAGCATATTTCATTGGAACACAGGCACGTCCGATGCCTATTTGGATGTGTCAGCATCCGGCACATACATCCTGACCGCCTCGGCGGACGGGTGTTCATTTGCCGATACGCTGGTGATAAAAATGGAGGAATGCGCCGAATGTCAGGTGTACACCCCGACAGTTTTTGCGCCGGACAAGGGTGCTCCCAATGACGTGTTTCAAATTTTTCCGGGTTGCGCGTTCTATTCTGTTTGGCTGCGAATTTATGACCGCTGGGGCAATTTGGTTTATGCCAATGAAGGAAAAAACCACGGCTGGGACGGCACACATCAAGGGAAACGAATGCCCCCGGGCGTGTATGTTTATTATGCTGAAATAGAATTTGGAGCCGATGAAAAAAAGAAGATGAGCGGCAGTGTCACGTTGATTCGATGACGGGTTTTGCAGCAGTGACACTTTTTGAAAAAGTGTCACTGCTTCTTTCGTGGGCTTCCCTACCTTCGCCCCACAAAAATGATTAATCCGTTGAATCTTCCACTCCCTCCGGCCCGTTTGTTTCTCTACCTGCTGCCCCTGATGGCAGTCGGGTGTTGGTTCGGTCTGCGCAATCATTACGACACGGTATGGCTGCAGGCCAGCGACCTGCTGCACCAGCGCCACGCGCTCATCAGCGAAGTGCCAGATTCTTTACAACAACTTTATTGTCAATTACATGACTTGCCTTCCAAGCCCGGCGACTCGACTGCCTTCCGGTTGATTTCCAGACCGTATATTTCGGTCATCGAATGGACACGTTTCAAGGCATTTGCACTAACTGCGGCAAAACGGCGGTTCATGGTTGTCTCCGGCGTGACCGGGGCAGGCGGCACAAAAATGACCAAACACATGGCTCGCCTGCTTGCGGGCAGACCGGAAAACCTGATGGAGATCAACTGCGCCCCGCAATTCGACTTGGAGTACCACAAGCAATACATTGGTTACGAAGAAAATGGCCAATTTGTGCAGGGCAAACTGCTCGAATTCTGGGAGCGCTGCCGGCAACATCCGGAGCAAAAATTCGTGGTGGTCGCTGACAATTTTGACAAAATAAATCCCGAAACATTTTTTGGGCCTCAATTGTGGGAATCGCTCAGCAGCTCGCGCGACACAGCGTATTTGGGCGGAAAACCCGTTTTGGTGCCGCTCAACTTTTACTTTTTCTCCGTCACGCACCTCGGGCCGGGTTCTTTGGTCGAGATGAACGAGGAGCATTTCAAACGCCTCGGTCGCCAATATATCCTCCATCCCGATGCGCGCGAATTGTTGGCCCTTTTGCGCCAGCAATCCGAAAAATTGGCCGCCAAACCCGCGCCCACGCCCGACGAGTCCAGCCGTTTGGCCGCCCTGCGCGACACCACGCAATTGCACCAATTTCTTTTTTATTTCCTGAAAACCAACCAATTACTTGCCGCCCGCTATGCGCCGGGTTATCAATTGGGGCACGGCAGCAATATTCGCGACTATTACCGCGCCCAAGATTTGCCCAAACTAAAAGAGGTGTACCTCAACCACATCAACGCATTGCATCCCGCCAAAAACCTGACAGAAAGCGACTTCGAACCTTTCGATTTCACGGTGCGCACGGGTGGGCTGGAGCAGGGCTCCAACTTCTTGTCGCGACAAATCCAGTATTTGGAGGACACCGGTTATTTGGTCGAAATCACGATGGTGGCGGCCACAGCCTTGCTCACCATGCTGGCTGGCTGGTGGGTTTTCCGCCGCCGCGAGCAACTCATCCGGCGCTATGGCGAACGCGCCCAACAGGTGTACAATGGCTTTGAAACACAGGCGATTAGCGCCGAAATTGCTGGCCGCCGTTTGGAAGAAATAAAAGCGGAAGTGGACAATCTTGTGATGCACCGCAAACTCAACTACACCGAGGGATTGTACTTTCTCGCATTCATCGAGGACAAGGTGAAACGCATCGAGTTTGCCCGAAACGTGAGCGAAAACTTTCTGGAACTCTTCAATGCTTTTATGGAAGACGACATCCTGACCGAGGGCGAGTACTTGAAATTGCGGCAATTCCTGCAATCCATACGCCATAAAATCCCTGCGGAAATCCACGACCAATTCAGGGAAAAAGTGGAGGCTGCGTACGCGGCGCATCCCGGTTGAGATCCTATGCCTTTTTTACAAAAGGCGAATTTTTCAACCAAAACCGCCACGGCCAATCGGCACAATCGCCCGCGTAATCCACGCCAATGCGTTTGCCGGCTGCGATTTCATTTTCAAAAACAAGTGCGCCCCGGTCTTCAATCCAAACCGGCGAATCGGGCGCAAAAAAACTTTGACCTGTCCATGTTGTCGTCAGCCCCAGGGCTTGCGAAAGTGCGCCAGGGCCGGTCGTCAGATTCGTTGCTGATTGCTTGTTGACAGTTGTTCGTTGAAAGTTCTTCGTTGTTTGTTGGCGCCGCCGAAGCATAACCTCCACTCCTTCAATGGGTTTGATCGCACGAATCAGCACTGCGTGGGCCGTGTTTTCCGGCGCGGTGACGACATTGAACAAATGGTGAATCCCATAACAAAGATAAATGTACGCCCTGCCGCCTTCGTGGAACATGACCTCCGTGCGAGCCGTGCGGCGATTGGAGAAGGCGTGACAGGCGCGGTCGTCGGGTGCGCGGTAGGCTTCTGTTTCGGTGATGCGACCTGCTGTGCGCAGGCCGTCGAACTCGGTCACGAGGATTTTTCCCAGCAGGTCGCGGGCGATTTGCACCACATCGGTGCGGGTATAAAATCCCAACGGAAGTCGCTCGCCGACGGTTATTATTGAGGGTTCAAAAAATGTATTTTCCATGAAAATCAGCGTCTCTGAAGCGCTTGACGCGCTGCACACACACGAAGGTAGAACCTTCCTCGAACTCTTCTGGCACGGCTCCATGTCGGTTGAAATTTACCAACCCGTCGGCCACGACCCGCAGCAGCCCCATGCGCAAGATGAGATTTATGTCGTCATCAGCGGGAGCGGCATTTTTCAAAATGGGGCAGATAAATATCCTTTTCAGCCGGGTGATGTGATTTTTGTCCCGGCGGGCAGAGAGCATCGTTTTTTGGAATTTTCGGAGGATTTCAAAACTTGGGTCATCTTTTTTGGGTGATTTGCCAATTGGCTTACAAAAAAGCCGCCCTGCCAAAAAAAGCGGCAGGGCGGTTGCAGTATATTCAGAGTCAGTTGTTTGCAAATTGTTACTTCTTCTGCCAGCCGCCCACGATAGCGCCGATAAGGGTGAACAGCACGAATGAGTAAGAGCCATCCACCAGCGTGAGGCTCATGGGGTTTTGGGCAAACAAATTGCCCGTCAAAATCCCCAACAGCATCAAAAGGCCGATGCCAGCGCCGATGGTCGCGCCCGTTTGCCAAGTGCTGACATTCATTTTGCCGAGCAGCCAGTTCATCACCAGCGCATAAATAAGCATCGCGACGGTATTGACAATCATAGGGGTCGGTGTCATGGGAATTTCCGCGCCGTTTTTGAACATTTTTTCGCCCTCCATGGTGATGCCATTTCCGGCCATCCATTGGCCCTGGAACAGCACACCGTACCAGAGGAAACCGATGAGCATGGTGACGACGACGGAGACCACAATGGCCAGCCAATTTGTTTTCCTTTCCATAACAAGTTGATTTTTGTTTGAAAATAAGGTGAAAGATGGGGCGAATTTAAAAACAAATTATTTTACAAAACGCTGTTTGTGCTTAATTTTTATTTGAAAACTTCCGCGCTCATTTATCGCCGCTTTTCCTACCTTTGCCCCTCGAAATGAAAAAACGAACGCTCTCGTCCTTCACTTCGGCCATGCCGGAATTCGGGTTTTCAACCCGGTTTCCGGCATTTTTTTAACCGGTCGTGTCATGTTTTGAGTGATGGTGTCATTCAGCGCGCAGCGAAGAATCTGTGAAGGCATCTCGTAGGGTATTCTTGCTCGGATTCTTCGCTGCGCGCTGAATGACAATTTACTTCTAAAAACCACTCAAAAAGTGACACTACCTTTTAACCAAAAACCTTGCAACCAGAAACCAGAAACCAACGAGTTATGCCACGAGACAACAGTATCCAATCCATCCTCATCATCGGCTCCGGCCCCATCATCATCGGCCAAGCCTGCGAATTCGACTATTCCGGTTCCCAAGCCAGCCGCTCCCTGCGCGAAGAAGGCATCAAAGTCGCCCTCATCAATTCCAACCCGGCCACTATCATGACCGACCCGGTGACGGCGGACTATATCTATTTGCGCCCGCTCACGCCGGAGAGTATCGAAGACATTTTGCGGGAGCACCAAGAAAGCCTCGAATTGCCGAACATTGACGCAGTGTTGCCCACCATGGGCGGCCAAACGGCGCTCAACCTCGCCATCGAATGCGAGAAACTGGGAATCTGGGAAAAATACGGCGTGCGCATGATTGGCGTGGACACGGCTGCTATCGAGACGACCGAGAACCGCGAGGCATTTAAAAAACTCGTTGTAGATTTGGGTCTTTCCGTTGCGCCTTCGTACATCGCCAATTCCTATTTGGAAGGCAAAGAGGCGGGACAAAAGATTGGTTTCCCGTTGGTTATCCGCCCCTCGTACACCCTCGGCGGCACGGGCGGCGGTTTTGTGATGAAAGAAGAAGACTTCGACGAAGCGCTCAAACGCGGCCTCAACGCCTCGCCCACACATGAGGTGCTGGTGGAAAAAGCCGTGCTCGGCTGGAAAGAGTTTGAACTCGAACTCCTGCGCGATGCCAACGACAACGTGGTCATCATTTGCACCGTCGAAAATCTCGACCCGATGGGCATCCACACGGGCGACAGCATCACCGTCGCGCCAGCTATGACGCTCTCCGATACGGCCTATCAGGATATGCGCAACCAAGCCATCAAAATCATGCGCGCGCTCGGCAACTTCGCTGGCGGTTGCAACGTGCAGTTTGCCCAAAATCCTGAAAACGAAGAACTGATTGCCATCGAGGTAAACCCGCGTGTCTCTCGCTCTTCTGCCCTCGCTTCTAAGGCGACGGGCTATCCGATTGCAAAAGTTGCGGCCAAACTCGCCATCGGCTACAATTTGGACGAGTTGAAAAACCAAATCACAAAGACGACTTCGGCCTATTTCGAGCCGACCTTGGACTATGTGATTGTAAAAATGCCGCGCTGGAATTTTGAAAAATTTCCCAACGCGGACTACCGTTTGGGCCTGCAAATGAAATCCGTCGGTGAAGTGATGGCGATTGGCCGGACTTTTAATGAGGCCCTGCAAAAAGCTTGTCAGAGTCAGGAAAACAACCGTACAGGTCTCGGTGCCGACAAGAAGGAATGGCTGAAAACGGACGACATCATGGAGCGATTGGAGAAGGTGAGCGACGACCGGATTTATCGCGTGAAAGACGCGCTCCGGCTCGGCATCCCGTCCAAAACCGTTCAAAAATTCACCGGCATTGACCCCTGGTTTATTGGGCAAATCAAGGATTTGGTGAAAATGGAAGAGCGGCTCTTACGCTTCAACGTGCCGGACGACATCCCGACCGATTTTTTTATCGAA
>CAYZVM010000196.1:0-11785 GCA_964481485.1 uncultured Saprospiraceae bacterium
ATTTGGTACGCAAATTGGACACAACCTAACTAACCAATTCACATAGGCACATAGAACAGATAGTTTGAAAACCTTTTGGTTCTTATGTGCCCTTTGTGACTATGTGTTTTGGGTCAATTGAAACTCCCCTGAATAATGCCTCCGCCCACCACGTCGTCGCCTTCGTAGAACACAGCGCTTTGGCCGGGCGCGACACCTTTCACGTTGGCGTGAAATTGCACGTCCGCGTCACTTCCGATTTGCCGGATGGTGCTGAGCGTGCCAGCGTCGCGGTAGCGCACTTTGGTCACGGCTTCGAGGCCATTGGCGGGCAATGTGCTGTATTTCATCAAGTTGACTTTGCCGACCATCATGCCGTTGCGAATGAGGTCGTCCTCACGACCCAGCACGACGGTGTTGGTGTCGGGGCGGATTTCGGTGACGAACATGGGTTCGCCGAGTGCAATGCCCAAGCCTTTGCGCTGACCGACGGTGTAGAACGGGTAGCCTTCGTGGTTGCCCAAAATTTTGCCTGAAACATCTACGAAATGCCCGCCTGCGACTTGTTCGTCCAGTCCTTCCACGCGGCGGCGGAGGAAGCCCCGGTAGTCGTTGTCGGGTACAAAACAGATTTCGTAGCTCTCGGCTTTTTTGCTGAGCTCGTCCCAACCGCGTTCGGCGGCCATAGCGCGCACCTCGGGTTTGGTAAACGTGCCGAGCGGCATCCGGGTGCGGTGCAGACATTCTTGGCTCAGACCCCACAAGACGTAGCTTTGGTCTTTCTGCCTGTCCACAGCACGGGTGACGTATTTGCGGCCATCCAGTTCGTTGACAATGCCGTAGTGACCTGTTGCAATGAACTCGCAATCAAGCATATCAGCGCGGCGGAGCAGGCTGTTCCACTTGATATGGGTGTTACAAAGGACACAGGGGTTGGGGGTGCGGCCCGCCATGTATTCGTCCACGAAATTGTCAATCACATAGTCACCAAATTCTTCGCGGATGTCCACGATAAAATGGTGAAAACCGAGTTTGACAGCTACGGCGCGGGCATCGTTGATGCTGTCGAGCGAGCAGCAGCCGGTTTCTTTTTTGGAGCCGCCGGCGGAGGCGTAGTCCCAAGTTTTCATGGTGATGCCCACGACTTCCCAACCTTCTTCGTGGAGCAGGACGGCGGTCATGGTGGAGTCAATGCCGCCAGACATGGCGACGAGTGCTTTGCCGAGTTTGGACATATCGTTTTACGCAATACGGTTCAAAGCCGTAGGTAAATGAAAAAAAGATAAGGCCGCCTGAAACAGCGCCCAAAGGCATTAAGTTCAAGGCAGCCCTGCAAAGGTACGGCGGGAGGGTCACTCCTCAATCCAGTTCGAGAAAACCCGGCGCCATGGGGTCGTCGTCGAGTTCGAAGTATTCAGGCTCCGGTTTTTTCGCACCTCTGCTGCCACGTGTGGATTCCAAGCCGTCCATCGGCAAGCCGGGCGTGAGGAATCCGTTGGTCTTGTCAATAAGGAGCGGCACACAGGAGAACGCAAAGGTGAGGCGTTCAGGCCCTTCAAACGAAATAGATTTTTCTTCGTGCTTCGAGGTTTTTATGCCCAATTTGCCATTGGCAACAAAGGTTTCGATGGGCGAAAGTTGAATTCTAAAATCCCTATTTTTGGAAGATTCTACATTGATTGCCAGCGAATTGGAAGCCAGCACGTCGGTCACGAGCAGCATTTTTGCCGGTTTCCTTCCTTCCAAAAACACCTGTAAGGCGCGGTTGTCCAAATTGGCGCGTTTATTCGCCAGCGCCGCGCCGAGTTTGAATACATCTATGGAAAAACGCTGGATGTTGGTAAAAGAAAAAGAAATCTCTTGCGCGCCTTGCAGGGCTGCTTTTACAGGCGATGAATCGAGTTTGAAACCGCTGAGCAACGCGCCCATGATATGGACGCCCATGTCCATTTCGACTTTTTGGGTGCGTTCGAGTTCAGTATTGGCCACGGTATTGGGCTTTGGTCGGGGATTGAGCCCTTTCTGATCGGGCTTGTCGAAGAGTTCTTTCAAATATCCGAGCCGACCGACTTTCCCGTCGTGAAACGACAGCACAAAAAGTGGTCGAATCGTGGTCTCCGGTGGAGTCAGGGGCGTGGCGTGGAAAGTTTGGCGGAGCAGGTCGGTGGTTTTGTTTTTGCAAATGCGAAGTCGGATGCCCATGGTGTTGATAGAGTTGAGGTGCTTGAGAAGTTGAGAAGGGTGGGAAAAAGAGCGTGTTTTATCTATAAAATGGTTCTACTTGCCAGCCTGCTGCATATATTCCGTAAAAGCGAATACCTGCCCGATGCCAGTACGGCTCAGCTCCGAACGCTGCCGCCCTTTACATCTTCATGTCGGCACATCACGTTCTGGCCATGCCGGGACACAGGAACCGGAACACTTGATTTTGTCCATCGGTGTCCGAAGACCAAAAAACTCGCCCCTTTACAATCGCAAATGGCTTGCTTTTACAACAGTTGCAATATCTCTGGCCGCTCGCAAAGCTATGTATCTTTATGTTCCACCACAGATTTTAGTACCAGATTTTTTGTTTTTGAGCGAGCATAGCAGGGCTATTTGAGCGAAAAAAGGGGAAATAACACTACTCCGCGCTGTCCACAAAATTTGCGACGTACCGTTCTGGTTTTTTTAGCTTTTCCAGTAGAATACAATTTTAAGAGCGCGTTTTGTATGCGGGGAAATTAGCCCCTAGGGCAAACGCATCAAAATTGATACAAAAAAGACTGAAACTACTATAAATTGTGCTGTCATGTTGAACGAAGTGAAACATCTACACAACCCAAGTGACCCAAAATGTTGCGAAAAGCGAGCGATTGCGGGGTAAAGAAACTTGTGTAGGTGTTTCACTTCGTTCAACATGACAGCACGGGTGGGGGAAATGCGTTTTTTAGATGAATTTTGATGCGTTTGCCCTGAGCCCCCTCCCAATTTTATTGCCGCACTGTCATTGTCTTTATCGCGTCACCCGGCTGTATTTGGTTCACCACATCCATGCCCGATTTTACTTTTCCAAAAATAGTGTAACGCCCGTCCAAATGTGGCGTGGCCGAATGCGTGATGAAAAACTGCGTTCCTTCGGTGTCGGCTCCAGCGGAAGCCATGCCGAGATAGCCTTCACCGTCGTACCAAGCGAGGCCGATTTCGGTGCGCAGGGTGTAATCGAGCGCACCGTAGCCATCGCCACGCGGGCAGCCGCCCTGAATCACAAAAGCGGGCACGACGCGGTGAAAAGCCTTGCCATTGTAAAAACCCTCATTTGCGAGTGACATAAAGTTGACAACCGAGCCGGGCGCCCACTGCGGGTAGAATTGGAGCACGATATTGCCTTTTGTCGTTTCGATGGTTGCCTCCGCTTTTTGTGTCACGGACTTTAGTTGTGTCCAGTCAATCGGGTGATTGAACGCGATTTTCGGGGCGGGTGGCTCCGGTCGGCCTTCAAAGTAGGCGATGGCCTTGTCAAGTGCCATGTATGCTTCCACGTCGCGGGGCATTTTGAGATTTGCAAGCGCTGTTTTCAAAACACCTATGCGGGATGAGTCACGAAAGGCCTTGTAATTCAAAGCCTCTACCCGAAATCCGTCAGCGGCGGAGGCAATCATACCGGCGTCGCCGGAGGCAACGATTTCGCGTAGATAATAGTAAAGGTCACGGCGTACTGTCCTGGCATTTTCACCAAAAAAGGCATAAAAATTCGGTTTTTGCAAAATGGCCGTCAGTCCTTCGGCAGCGGCGGTTTTTACGGCGGGGTGCGGGTTATTGAACCCCAAATTGCGTATTTCTTTGTAGTTCCAGCCAAACTCGGACAACGCCCCGAGACAAGCCGCCCGTTCGTAAGGTGTTTTTGCCTGTTGAAATATTTGTTTCAAACGGTTATTGACAGTGAACTTGGATTCCGGCTCATTCCTCAGCGACAGGAATTTGTTGGAAGCGCGATAGAGGGCAATTTGGGTCAAAACGGGCAAATCTGGGTTGCCCTGCGCGACGCGCCAATAATAATCGCCGTCTTGCGGCTGGCCGTTATCAATGAAAAACGCTGCTGCCGTGCGGTTCACATGGGGGTTGGCATCTTGGATGAGCGGCACTACAAGTGCCCGCACCGTGTCGTAGTTGAATTTTGCCAACGCATTGATAATGTTGCACTTCACTCGCCAATCTTGCTCCGTGGCGATGACTTTGGAGAGCCGGCCAAACGCCGGGCTGGCCTGTGATTTTCCCAAAGCACGGGCGAGGAACATTCGAATGTCCGCGTTGTTGGGCGCGCGAATAAAGGCGGCGGAAATAAGTTCGGCTTGAGCGCTATCGAAAGTCAGGTTGTTGGTGCGGGCAAGGTAGCAAGCGGCCACCACGCGCGCGGGTTCGGGGATGCGGTCGTTGTGGACATAGTTGACCATCAACTGGGTGGCTATGGGCAGCACCGAATCGCGTTGCCCGAAATGAAACACCGCGCGGCATTGGCCCTCCAGCAACAACGTGTCGGTGGGCAAATATGTGGTGACCGTGGCGATGTGGCGAAGACTCGCGCGCGAGCCGCATTTGCCGATGGCTTCCAGTACGACGGCGTTGAACCGTTGGTGCTGTGATTCAGGGTCGTCGGATACAAATGCGCCTGTTAAATGCTTTTCACACTTTTTCGCGCCGATTTGTCCTAAAGAAAATGCTGCCGCAATGCGCACGTCTTCCACCACGTCGCGGAGTAGTTGGGCCAATGGCTCTATAGCATGTGTGTCTCGCACAGATGCAAACGATAGTGCGGCTATGTAGCGCAACGTGGCATCTTTATCGCTCAGGTAAAGCAACAGGCTGTCCGATTTGCGCTCATCTCGGAAGTTATAGAGTTTTTGCGCCAGTGGGTTGCGCAGGTCGAGGTTCACCGTGTCTAGCTTAGCTGCTTTGGGAGCATCTGGTGGGGTACATTGCATCAAGCAAGATGCAGCAAGCGACAGGAAAATGGCGCAGCGGTAGCGTATGTTTGGCATAAATGATTTTGTCATTGAAACCAGCGGGTGTTTCAGCAGTTTTTGGCAATGGGCAAAAGTAGGAAAACCGTTGCCAAATGCCGGGATTTCACCGGGGTACCGTTTTGAGTTTTTCTTCGATTTCGCGCAAGCGGATTTGCTTGATAGAGTCCACCAAACGCGGCATCTCGGCTACGCGTTGTCGCTGGCAGAGTGTGTCCAACTCGGTGCGGGCGAGGTTGATTTGGTACGTCGAAATCGAGTCAATAACGCGTCGTGTGCCCGCGTCGAGTGGGGTATTGGGGCTGCCGCAGGCGGTGAACAGTAGGCAGTGAGCAGTGAGCAGCAGGCAGCAGGCGGTGGGCAGTGGGCGCATGAGCGGAAAAACGTTTCGGGTGCAAAAATCGCGTTTTTGGGTCAAACTTCTATGCTCGCTGCGACTTGGCGTTTTTTTCACGACGCGAATCTGTTGTGCTCGTGTATTTCAAGATTCATCGGTGGCAGAAATTTTTTCATCGAAAATTTAGTTTATATTGTAAACTACTCTACATCTTTGCGCTGATTAAAATTTTAAACCAGATTCTTGCATTATGGAAAATACAGAAAAAACCCTCACTCCACAGGAAAGCCTGCGCGTCATCCGCGAGACTATTGACCTTGCCAAACATTCCTTCCGCGAAAATGGCTTTCACTTCCTACTGTGGGGCTGGCTGGTGGTCGTAGCGAGTGCCGGGAATTATTATCTCGCTGAAATACAGCACTATGCGCGACCCGAGATGGCATGGATGGTGATGGTCGTGGTAGGCCTCCCGGTTGCTCTTATCTATGAATGGATGCGTGGCAAACGTGAAAAAACAGAGAATCTCGTGCGCGATTGGTACGGACTGGTGTGGCTTGGGTTTGCCATTTCGATGTTTATCACGATTCCGACGGCGGTGCGAGGCGGGCTGTCGCCCATCCCGTTTATTCTCGTACTCGTGGGTTTTGCTACCTTCATTTCGGGAATGCTGCTGCGATTCACGCCGCTTTTTTTCGGCGCAGCTGTAATATGGGCGGGTGCTTTGTGGTGTATATTTTTGACGCCGACTGAACACCTGTTGGTACAAGCAGGCACGGCCGTATTGGGCTATCTCATTCCGGGTTATCTGTTGAATGCTCAATCGCGCCGACGCCATGTTTAAAGAACTTAATCCCTTGTTCTTGTCGCAGTTGCGCCTTGCGGTCATGTCGTACCTCATGGTGGCGCGCGAGGCGGAGTTTGGTATTTTGAAAGAAAAAACCGGTGCTACGGCGGGCAACCTGAGCGTGCAAATCGGCAAGCTCCAAGAGGCGGGCTACATCGAGGTGGAAAAAACGTACAAGAACAATTATCCGCTCACGATTTGCCGCATGACCCCGGATGGAGTGGCCGCGTTCGAGGCTTTTTACGGGGATTTGAAAACCTATTTTGATTCTGAAAAATGAATAGGGAACGGTGCTGGAATAAAGTATCAGATTCAGGCTACAGATTTTGGAGTCAGATTTTCTGTTTTTGAGCGAGCATAGTAGTGCTAATTGAGCGAAAAAAAGAGGAAATATGGCAGCAAAAGATGAGCATCAATTTGGTGCTTTATTTCGGCACCGTTACTAGGTCATCCCGTCACAAAATGATACCCCACCCCTTTGATGGTGATGATTTCGATGGCCGGGTCGTCGCGGAAGTAGTCGCGGAGTTTGGTGATATAGACATCCAAGTTTCTGGAATTGAAGAAGTTGTCGTCGCCCCACACTTTCATCAGAATGTCTTTTCGGGCGACGGTGAAGTTGCGGTGTTCCAGAAGAATTTTGAGCAGGTCGGCTTCGCGGGCGCTGAGTTTGCGGGCGTGTTCGCCCCGGCGCAATTCATATTTTAACGGCAAAAACTCGTATTTCCCAATAGCGACCGCCCCGTTCGGGTTGGCGGCAGCGCTGCGCCCTTGCGCAAGCGAAAGCAGGTTGTGCAGCCGGGCGATGAGTTCCTCCATGCTGAACGGCTTGCGGAGGTAGTCGTTGCCGCCAGTGGCAAAACCTTGCAGCACGTCTTCCGTTTGGGTTTTGGCGGTGACAAACACGATGGGCAAGGCGGGTTTGAGGCGGCGGATTTCTTCGGCCAGCGAGAAGCCGTCGCGGTTGGGCAGCATCACGTCGAGCACACAAATGTCGGGCTGAAACTGCTCCAGAGCCGCCATCACTTTGGCACCGTCGGCGACCATGTGTACCTCGAAAGCACGACTTTCGAGACTTTCTTTGACGATTTTGCCGAGAAATGGCTCGTCTTCGACGTAGAGTAGTTTTATGTTTTTCATGACGAGACCAAAGTTAGGGCGTGTCTGAAATATCAGCCTGTCGAACATTTTTTCCATCTAACCCAAGTTGTGACCCACCGAATCAGAAGGATGGGAAAACGGATGAAACGGATTTTGCAGATTTGAACGGATTGTTTTACGCTGTTTTTTTCAAAAAATCCGTGTCATCCGTTCTGCAATCATATCGCACAGAGGTCACAACTTGGGTTAGATAGTAGCCCGAGACACTCCATGTTTTTGAAACATGGAATGTCTGGCACTCGAAGAAAAAATGTCCAATGCTGAAAAATACTTGAGGGTTTGAAAACTGCCGGTTACTCCACAAAACCGGCACTTATAATTCCGGTTTCGTGGGCAATCAGGTAGCGCCTAAACCGATCTCATGGAGCTCACTCCGTATGCAGCGCTTTTACCGGGTTTGCCATCGAAGCCCGCAGCGATTCGTAGCCAACCGTGATGACGGTGACCAGCGCAATCACGCCCACAGCGCCCGCAAAAAGGAAGAATGACAAAGGTGTCTGATATTCGAAGTTTTTGAGCCAGCGGCTGGAGAGAAACAGCGCAACCGGGATGCCGATGAAGCAGCCAATCAACAGGATTTTGCCAAAAACTTGCAGCAACAGCCACAGTATTTGTCGGTTGCTGGCACCGAGCGTTTTGCGGATGCCGATTTCTTTGGTGCGCTGCCGGGCGAGAAAAGCTGCCAAACCGTACAGCCCCACGCAGGTGATGAGCATGGCCAGCACGGAGAATTGCCGGGTGAGTTGCGCGATTTGCGTTTCATTTTCGTACATCCTTCCAAATTCTTCATCCACAAACCAATAATCGAAGCCGAAATCCGGAAAAACCTGTTTCCAGGCTTTTTCGAGTGAGGCGATTTTTTGCCCCATGTTGCGGGCGGGCAGCCGCACATGGATGATGCGGTCGAGCCGGTGCGGCATGGGCGAAATGGCGAGCGGCTCTATTTTGTGGTGCATGGAGCGGTAGGGGAAATCTTCTATCACACCTATCACGATGCCGCTGACCGGTGCGCGGGTGCTGTCGGGTGGGCCGAATCCCATCGAAAAATCAGGCCGGATAATGGTTTTTCCGACTGCGGCTTCGGGGGTCAGATTCAGGGCGCGCACAGCCGTTTGGTTGAGCAGCACGGCACTCGAATCCGCCACGCGGCTGTGGTCGAAGTCGCGGCCCGCTATGATTTTCATGTTGAAGGTTTTGGGGAAATCAAAATCGCCGTTGAGTTGGAACCAGGGGCGTTTTTCGGCACTTACTTCGGGGAATTGCATTTCCATATCAAGCGGGCCAAAAAAATTGAGGCGGGGCAGGTGGTTGGCGAGCGTGACCGATTGAATTTCAGGGTCTTGCAAAATCAAATTTTTGAATGTCCCGTATTTATCGTTGGTGGCCGGGCCCGTAAAACCGCCGTAGCGAATGGACAAAATTTGTTTGCCGGCTTCGTTCAGTTTTGAATTGCGCATGAGGTTCATCTGCTGCACCACCACTACCGAACCGACTAGCAACGTGATAGCCACGCTGAATTGCACGGTCGTCAAAAATTGCCGGAACGTATTGGAGCCTTTTCGGAAAGCGAATTTTCCTTTGAGCACCACAGCAGGTTGAAAACCAGAAACAAACATTGCCGGGTAACTCCCGGCAAGCAATGTCACCAACACCACAATCCCGCCCGCGATGAGCAACATCGGCCCGCTGAACAGGTGCGCGATGGTGAAATGTTTGCCGGTCACATCGTTGAACGGCGAAAGAAAAATCATTGCCAACAGCAGGGCAATCACCATCGCGCCCAACACCATCAGGAAAGATTCGGCCATGAATTGGAAAAACAACTGCCGCCGGACACCACCAAAAGTTTTGCGCAAGCCGATTTCTTTGGCGCGGTTGACAGAGCGCGCCGTCGCCAGGTTGATGTAATTGATACAAGCCACCACCAGTATCAGCAGGGCAATGGTGATAAAAATCGAGATGTATTTGCGGTCGGCGGATTTATGGTTGGTCGCCCAGTCCACCTCTTGGTCAAAATGGACATCGGTGAGCTTGCGAATAATCGGGGCAGCCTTGAGCGTAGGGTCGAATCGCTGCACGATGGCGTTGGTTTTTTGTTGCAAATCGTTTTGAATGGCGGTGATTTGCGCCTCGTCGCGGCAAACGATGAACGAACTGACAAAGTAGTTTTGCTCGCTGTCGCCCATCGAAGTATTCAACAGGGTTTCCAAATTTGGCACGACGGGCTTCAGCGCGAGGATGTTGCAAATGTATTTGGGGTGGACGTGCGTGTTGGACGGAAAATCCTCATATACCGCGCTCACCATCATGTCGAGTTTTTGTCCATTGGTCGTGAAAGTGTGCGACACGCTGAGAGTTTTGTTGATGGGGTCTTCCGTTCCGAAGATTTCTTTGGCTGTGCTTTCGCTCAGCATCATGCTGTTGATTTCTTTCAATGGCGACTCGGGCGTGCCTTTCACCACTTTGATTTCCAGAATGTTGTACAAATCCGCTTCCGTCCAGATAATGTCTTCGGTCAATATTTTTTTGTCTTTCGGGACGTAATGGATGGTCGTCGGCATCCCATCGGCAGTGAAACCGGCGACGTGCTCGACACCCGAATAATTGCTTTTGATATAGTTGTCCCAACCGGCGGGCGCTCCGGGAAAGGCGTTGCGGTCGCCGTTGGGTTGTTCTACGCGCATACCGAGGCGATAGGTGTGTTCCGCGTCCGGGTGGTGGGTGTCGAAGGTGAGTTCGTCGCGCACATACAGCAGGATAAAAAGCGCCGATGCGAGGCCGATAGCGAGGCCAAAAGTATTGACGAGGGCATAGCCGCGTTGCCGGGCAATGTTGCGGCTGGCGAGTTTGAAGTAATTGAGAATCATAGCGGTACTGTGTTGAATCGTTTGGACAATCAAGCGTTTGCGTCCAAGTCGTTACACAAAGAAATCGTCCCAAACATTGCGAAAGACAACGATTTCGACCGAAGGCTGTATGGAACAGGCGTTGGGTAATTTATTTCCTTCGCAAGACAAGACAGGGTACGTCCAAGTTACACGCACACAGTGAAAATGCGCCGATTTGCGCCCAGAGGCATCGGGATGATACTTAGATTTACTTTTTGCTGCCGTACCGAATAAAGGCATACTGCGCCCCAAACGTCATGCGCAGCGTGGGAATGTACTCTGGCGCATCGGTGTAAATCTCCGGGTTTTCGCTCCACACCACTGTGGGGCGGGCGATGAGGCGGAAGTAGTCGTTTGAGTGCAACTTGAAGCCAATGCCGAACTCATAACTTTTGGTTTTTTGCTTGAACAACAACGTGCGCCCGACCTCGCTCAAAGGTTGCTGCCGCAATTCGGCATTTTGAAAAACAACCTGGTCTGGCGGGCTGTCGCTGAAAAAATCGAACGTCATGCCTGCGTGGACATAGACGCAATGGCACTTGTGGAAGCGGTAGTCAACCTTGATTGGCACAGACCAATAAGCAGGGCGAAAGGCGTGCGCGTCGGCGAGATAATAGGTGACAGGCTGTTCATTTTCAATGCGTTCGCGCGTCTGGCCGTTGAAAGTATAATACTCGTACTCGCGGTAAATTTCTCTGCCGAGACCTACGCCAAACGAAAAACGACCCAGCGGGACCTCCGCCTGTATGCCGGGTATGAATCTGGGTTTTATGCCATCCGTGAACTGGTTGACATCGAAGCCCATTTCGAGGCCGACGACAAGTTTGCCGAAGGCTTTTTGCGCTTCGAGATTCGGGGCGAGCAGGCTCAGGGCAGCGAGGACGAACAAGTATTTCATAACCGGGAGGATTTTTATTTGGGAGAAAGATAGGGTTTGGGCGGATAACGCTGTCTGGGTCGGGCTTGCAAAATATCCGATTTACAGTTTCTCCAACACAAACTCAGTCAATTTCGTGAATAGGTGCCGCGTCGCGTTTTTTCCATAAATCCCGTGGTTCCGGTTCGGGTAGTAGTAAGTCTCAAACTGCTTGTTCGCCTTGATGAGCGCGTTTATCATCTCCGTCGTTTGTTGCCAATGCACGTTGTCGTCGGCCATGCCATGACAAATGAGGTAATCGCCACGCAAGAGACCAGCAAAGTTGACCGGCGAATTGTCTTCATAACCCTTGGCGTTGTCCTTCGTAGTGCGCATGAACCGCTCGGTGTAGGCCGTGTCGTACCATTTCCAGTTGGTCACCGGCGCGACGGCCATCGCCATTTTGAACACATCGTTTCCTTTCAAAATACACGACGTGCTGAGGTAGCCGCCAAAACTCCAGCCCCAGATGCCGATGCGCCCGGCATCTACCCAGGGCAGCGAAGCAAGATACCGGGCGGCTGCGATTTGGTCTTCGGTTTCGAGTTGGCCGAGTTGGAGTTGGGTGCATTTTTTGAAGTCGCGCCCGCGAGCGCCCGTGCCGCGATTGTCCACGCTGACCACGATGTAGCCTTTTTGCACCAACATCTGATGCCAAGC
>CAYZVM010000197.1:0-11759 GCA_964481485.1 uncultured Saprospiraceae bacterium
CCGGTGTAGAGCGGGACGACGAGCCCGGCTCCGACAGTAAGGCCGGCTTGTGTATTATTGACCAAAAAACCTGCGCCGTTGTCGGTGCGTTGTGCGTTGAATTGTCCGAACCCAGTGATGCGTGGTTTGTTCAGCGTTCGGTTTTCGTCCACAATAAGAGCAGCCACGTCGGCATTTTTTTTCAGGGACACCAAGTTTGGGTTTTGTGCCAATATCTTCTCTAACAACACATTGCGGTCGGGGGAGTAGGTGTTGACGAGGATTTCGTCTACCTCAAAAGGCGTTTCGGGCGAACGCGCGATGATGCGATTGAGGGCGCGTTTGGCGGCGTTGGTTGCGGTTTGCTGATTGAGCAAATCTGCGCGGCGCTGGTTGAGGTCAATGCGGGCTTGGAGGGCATCGGTCTGGGCGGCGAAACCGGCTGCGAGCCGTGCTTCCGCGATGCGCAGGCGCTCTTCGTTGAGTACGATGACTTCTGCCAATGCGCGTTCTTGGAGGCGGCTGCGCACGATGTCGTAATAGCCTTGCAACACGGCGGCAGTTGTGGTTTGCACGGCATTTTGCAGATTGAGTTGGCCGAGCGCTTCCAATTCTTCGAGGCGTTTTTTGGCAATGTGCATCCGCCGCCCGTCGAACAGCGTCCATTCGAGTTGCACACCTGCGTTGACATTGTTGCCTATTCTGCCATAAGCCTCGATGACGCGCCCGTCGGCGAGGTTTTGCTGCTGGAAAGCATTGAGGCCAAAATTCTCGTTGGCTACAAGATTGATTGTCGGCAACATCCCGGCGTTGGCTTTGATGTTGTTCAGCCGGGCAATGTCGGCATCGGCACGGCTGAGGCGGATGTCGTAGTTGTTTTCTAATGCGAGGCGGACAGCCTCATCGGGGGTGAGGAGTGGGGCGGGGGTTTGAGCCGTAAGGAATTGGAGGGAAAAGGAG
This sequence comes from uncultured Saprospiraceae bacterium, assembly GCA_964481485.1. GTDB lineage: Bacteria > Bacteroidota > Bacteroidia > Chitinophagales > Saprospiraceae > M3007. The sequence goes on from CAYZVM010000197.1 coordinate 940, forward strand.
CAGGTTAGGAATAGGGAGGCAAGTCTTTTCATCCGTGCAAGAATGGTCAGTAAGGTGAAAATCAATTATTTAGCAATCAAAACCTGCAAAGTTTCAAACTCGGCAGTCGCGGCACAAAATTCAGCGTAAAATCACAACCGCCCTCCATAACACTGTTTTTAATGTCGCGGTTGAAAAAGTCGTCACATCAATTTGACAAAGCACTTTCCTAACAACCAAAACGCCCTGCTTTCGTTCTACTTTTACAAATGTCATACCTGCCACTTTTCCCGCTCAACCTCGTCGCCTTTCCGGGCGAGAAAATCAACCTGCACATTTTTGAGCCGCGTTACCGCCAGCTCATGGGCGAGTGTTTAGCCGACAAAACCACATTTGGCATCCCAGTGTACATGAACAATACCTTGCCCGGATACGGCACAGAAATGGAGGTGGCGGAAATGGTGACGCGCTACGACGATGGGCGGCTGGATGTGCGGACCCGGGGGGTGCGGGTGTTCCGCCTGCTCGATTTTGAAAATCCCGCGCCCGGCAAACTCTACGCGCACGGCGATGCTTTTTTTTACGAAAAACCCGAAAATGCACCGCCTGTGTTGCCTCGACTCGTTGATTTAGTGGAAAAACTGTACGCCATTTTCAAAACGGAGGTGAAATTCAGCTCCGATTTTTCGCAGCCATATTCTTACCAAATCGCGCACGGGGTGGGACTGCCGCTCGAAGGCGAGTACGAACTGCTCACACTGGAAACTGAAATGGAACGCCAAGAATTTTTGCTCGAACACCTCAAACAGGTGCTCCCGGTGGTGGAAAACATGGAGCAAACCAGAGCCCGGATTCGCATGAACGGTGATTTCCGCGAGTTCGGCGAGTTGAATTTGTGACATCAACCTTTCAACTGCGCCACCAATTTCTCCGCCATTCCAAAACTCGTGCTTGACGACAAATGCGCCCGCCGCATCGTGCCGCCGATCTCACAGGCCGCGAAAGCGTGAAAATTCCCGGCAACATCGCGCTCGCAGTGGGCACCGAGCGGAAGTTGGCAGCCGCCGTCCATGAGTTGCAGCACCCGTCGCTCCACATTGGTGAGGGCGGAGATTTCAGGGTGGTGTATTTTTTTCAAAATAAGGCGGGTCTGTGTGTCGTCGCGGTTGGTTTGCCACGCCAAAACGCCCTGCGCGGGGGCTGGCACAAACTCGCGGGGATTCAACTCCACCACCTCAAAATCCGACAAATCCAGCCCCAGCCGGCTCACGCCCGCTGCTGCCAGAAAAATGGCATCGAAGTCGCCAGCGCGGAGTTTTTCGAGCCGGGTCGGCACATTGCCGCGAATATCTTTCAGGTGCACATCGGGTCGGTAGTCGAGCAGTTGTGCCTTTCGACGGTTGGCCGATGTACCCACGATTGCGCCTTCTTTTAGTTTGAAAATTTTTCCCGAAACAACCGATTCTCTGCGCACCATGAGCCAATCCGCCGGGTTGTCGCGATACGAAACGGCGGTGATGGCCAACCCCTCCGGCTGGCTCGTCGGCAAATCTTTCATCGAATGAACGGCCAAGTCAATCTCGCCCCGCAGCAGCGTGTCCTCTATTTCTTTGGTAAAAAAACCTTTGCCCTCCAACTTGTCGAAACCGAGGTTTTGCACCAAGTCGCCCTGTGTTTTGATGATGACAAGTTCACTTTCTACCCCCACGCGGGCGAGTTCGTTGCGGGTGAATTCAGCTTGCCAGAGGGCGAGTTTGCTACCGCGGGTGCCTATTTTGAGCGTTGATGGCATGAGAGAAGTACGAGAGATTGATGGGCAAAGGTGGAAAAAGAGGGGAAAAATTTATGCGAAAATGGTGGACAGCACTTTTGTTTCTTTCGGAAAAACAGATTTGAACTGCTCTGGAAACACGAAAAAATGATGAATCGCCACCGGAAGCGCTTCCACCCCCGCCGTGCCTATCACCGATTCGACATGGGTGCGGGGCATCTGGCTGGCCGCCTGCAATTTCTCCCAAACATCTTCCGCGTCGAACGCCGGGTATGGCTCGCCCGGATACGTCAGCATGAAGGCTTTGGCGTATTCGTGCAGGCCCACGTTGTACCATTTTGCCGGCTCGGTAAAAGCCAACATCACCTGTTCGGCAGAAAAAAGCAAACAGCCGTCGGGTGCGTACAATTCGGAGGCGTGCTCGAAAGGATATTCCGGCGTGGGGAACGGGCGCGGGTACACGATGACTTTTTCAAATTTGTCAAACAAAAACTGGGGCTTGCCCAAAGTGAGGGTCACGGCTTGTGCCGCGAGCGCCATTTGAACATCGGTCGGTACGGTTTCACCTTCAAAAGCCATCGGCTCCCAATCGGTGCCCATGCAAAAAAGAGCCACGCGGTCGCGGAATTTTTGTTTTTCAGCCGGCCCCAATCGTTGATAAAAGCCGGAGAAACGCTCCAACATACCAACCAACGGAGGTGCCAATTTGGGCGGGCGACGGCTGTACCACCACCAATTTATTTGCGGCGCAAAAATGTATATGAGTGCAGCCAACACCACAAATGGCGCTATCCAGACCGAATAATCGCTGTCAACCTTCCAGGCCGCATAAAGAAATGCCAGTGCCAAAAAAACAAAAGGGGCGGCTAAATAATTGGAAAACATAGGTTCGAGACTTTGGATATCGGATGTCAGACTTGTTTTTTTGAGCATCAAATGTCCAACGTCCCAAGCCAAACGCCCAATGTCCGGGAAGCATTTTTTAAAAAATCGCAAATCTCTCTTTCGCTTTTGTAAAAATCCTGTTTACCTTTGCCCCGCTTTTCAAGCTACATGGCGCTTTAGCTCAGCTGGTAGAGCAACGGACTGAAAATCCGTGTGTCCCCGGTTCGATTCCGGGAGGTGCCACAATCAAAGTCCCGGAGGTAATTCCTTCGGGATTTTTCTTTTTTACGGTGATTTGGTTATCTGTTGATTTAGTTGTTTGACACCTGCAACAACAAATAACCGAATCACCCGAATCAACAAATAACCGACAAAAGTGTCCGAAGACATCGTCGTCCGCATCCTGCTCCTGCCGCTTGCCCTACTGTACGGCATCGGTGTCGGCGTGCGCAACCTGCTCTACCGCGTGGGGGCATTGCGTAGTGTGCGGTTCGACCTGCCTGTTATTTCCGTCGGCAATCTCTCCGTGGGCGGCGCGGGCAAATCGCCCCACATAGAATACCTGTTGCGCTGGCTCGACCAATATATTAGTGTCGCCGTGCTCAGCCGGGGATATGGCCGCAAAACGATGGGCTACCGCCCGGTGACGGTGATTGACACTGCGGAGGATGTGGGCGACGAACCTTTGCAATTCAAACGAAAATTCCCCGATGCGCCCATCAGTGTCGGCGAAAGCCGCGCGCTCGGTGTGCCAGAACTCGTAAAGCGCAACCCCGAATTGCAGTGTGTGCTGCTCGACGATGCTTTCCAACATCTGGCCGTGACCCCAGGGCTGAATATCCTGCTGACCGAGTTTGGCCGTCCTTTTACCCGCGACTGGCTGCTGCCCGCCGGGCGGCTTCGCGAGTGGCGACATGGCTACCGCCGCGCCGATATTATTGTTGTCACGAAATGCCCGCCCGACCTGAGCACCCAACAGCGGTATGAAATGCTCATGGAGATTGACCCTTTTCCGCGTCAGCGCATTTATTTTTCCCGATACAAATACGGGCAGCCTTACGATTTGCTCCGGCCCGATGTGCGCCGCCCGCTCGACCTCGACACCCACGTTTTGCTCGTCAGCGCCATTGCCAACACCGATTATTTATTGCAACATATTGGCGGAGAGGCGGGCTCGGTGCATACGCTCGAATTTGAAGACCACCATTATTTCGACGAAGCCGACATGAACGACATTTTGCGCCGCTTCGACGCGATGCCACAGCGCAACAAAATCATTTTGACCACGGAGAAGGACGCAACCCGGCTCGAACTCCACCAGGCATTTTTGTGGAAAAACCAATTGCCTGTGTTCGTGCTGCCCGCCGAGGTTGCTTTTTATGACAATGACGAAGCCGATTTTCAGGCCGACGTGAAGCAGTTTTTGTTGGAATTCAAAGTGTAACCTTCACCCTCGAAGTTTATCAGGAAAATCTTTGCAAGGCCTGCATCAGTCTCTCGGGCAACTCTTCCCGGCAAGCCATTTGGTAATCCTGAAAAGAACACGGGATGAGACGGTGCCGCTCGTGTTTTTTCTTTGTCGCCACTGGCACCTGCATCCACCAGCGCCCGCTTTTGGCACTTTTCCAAAAGGTAAGTTGGTAGTTCAACTGCCGATAGGCCACGATGTACTCGGTCAGCCCCGCTTTCGACACCGGGTAGTCATTTTTCCGATTGAAAAAACCTTCGAGGAAATACCACAACATTTGGGCGGCGGCCTGAGCCGTTTGGGCATCGCGGTCGAGGTCTGGGCGGTAGCCATAAATTCCGAAAGAAGTCAGCTTGTCGCTCATGCCCGCGTATCGGCAAAGTTGGCAGGCTTCCTCCACAAAAAAGCCCGACGGAGAGGCGGCTGCCACGCCCGGTGCTTCGCACTGTTTCAGCGCACCGAGATGAAAAGCCAGCAGGTCGGCGTCGCGCAGCACGGGTTCGGTCTCTTCGATGGCTGCCCGCGATTTGCCGAGGCGCACGGTGTCAAAATTGTTTTTTGTCAAAAAATGCAGCGCATCGGGAGGTGTTTGATGTACCTGCATACCCACCAAGCCAAAGTTGAACAACAACGGATGAACCGGGGAAAGCAATGAAGTATAAGTATCTTCTTTGCTGCCGAACCGAAAACGCTCGTCCACCACCGCCAAGTTTATCAATGATTTGGTATCTTGATACGCGAGGAATTGGGCGCGGGCGAAATCGTCATCCCCCCCAATAATAACGGGCAGCACTCTTCCCGCAAGCAGCTCGTACACGACCGGGATAATTAGCGGCGACTCAGCTTTGCGCAAATTGCCGAGGTCGGCCACCATGCCCTTGGGAAAAGGGAACACGGTGCGGTACAGGTGTTCGCGCACGGCGTTTGCCTCTTTTTCGCCCACACCAAGCAGCGCCACTTTTACCTTTTTCAAATCGGGCACTTCTTTTTTGAAAGGCAAAATATTTTTCCCAAAACAAGCACTCGGCAACGAATCAGCCGCTTTCAACAAGGGCGCGGGAAGGGGTTTGAGCCAGTTTTGCAGCATAGATATATCGTCATTTTGTTGTTGGGGCGGCGGGCGTTTAAAAGAAAGCCAAAAGTAAAGAGTTTTCCCATTGGTGTTGCGGATTGGTTTTTCTCTACTTTTGCGCCGCCAAACCAAATATAGATTTTGTGTAGGCCAAAGAGTGCAATCGCAAATTGACCTTGATGGCTGTGAATCATCTACCACCACATTGCATGGAAGATTTATTGGGCCGGTACAAGGCGAAGCAGCCGGAAATAGTTTTTGAATGGCACGATGCCGAAACCGGCGCTGAAGGCTGGATAGTCATCAACTCGCTGCGCAACGGCGCGGCAGGTGGCGGCACCCGGATGCGAAAAGGGCTTACGCGGGATGAAGTGATTTCTCTGGCAAAAGTCATGGAAATCAAATTCAGCGTGTGTGGCCCGGCCATCGGCGGCGCAAAAAGCGGCATCAACTTCGACCCCGCCCATCCCAAACGGCTGGAGGTGCTGCAACGTTGGTATCGCGCCGCACTCCCGATTTTAAAGCATTATTATGGTACGGGCGGCGACTTGAACGTGGACGAATTGAAAGACGTGGTGCCCATCACGGAAGGGCTTGGCCTATGGCACCCGCAAGAAGGCATCGTAAAAGGCCACCTTAAACTAACTGAGGGACAACAAATCAATATCATTGGCCAACTTCGCTACGGCTGCACCAAATTTGTGGAAGACCCCGAATTTGTGCCAGAAGGCGGCTCCAGCAAATACGCGGTAGCCGACCTCATCACAGGTTACGGCGTGGCCGAATCTGTGCACCATTTCTACGATTTGTACCACCAAACTTCGCCCGTGGGCAAAACAGCCATCATACAGGGCTGGGGAAATGTTGCCTCGGCAGCAGCCTGCTATCTGGCAAAAGAAGGCGTGAAAGTCATCGGCATCATTGATAGGGAAGGCGGCATTTTGGAGCCAAAAGGGCTGACATTGGCGGATGTGAAGCATCTTTTCAACACGAAAAGCGGCAACAAACTTGATGTGCCCGCTTACCTGCCATTTGAAGAAATCAATGAAAAAATATGGCGCATGGGCGCCGATATTTTTATACCTGGTGCTGCTTCCAAATTGGTGACACGGGCGCAGGTGGACGCATTGTTGGAAGGCGGCGTAGAGGTGGTGGCTTGTGGCGCAAACGTACCTTTCGTGGACGATGAAGTGTTTTTTGGGCCCACAGCCAAATATGCCGACGAAAACACCGGAGTGATCCCGGATTTCATCGCCAACTGCGGCATGGCACGGGTTTTTGCATACTTGATGCAGCCCGACGCAGTGATGACCGACCGCGCCATTTTTACCGATACATCGGCCACAATCCGCCGCGCTTTGGAAGAAGTGATAAAAATAAACCCCGTTCCAAAAGGAATTTCGTCCAACGCCCTATATTTGGCCCTTAGAAAATTGGGGGTTTAGTGCCTCTTTTTCAAAAACTTGCGAGAAATTGCACCCTGAAAGCGGAAGCTTCGCAACCTTTGGCAAACATTTCAACGCAGAAAACAATTACAAAGCTGTTAACATTCATTCATTCTAAAAGCAGTGACCCTATGACGGTTCGAAAATTATCTTTTACAGTCCTTTTTGCTCTTGTTTCTTTTGCACTTAGTGCGCAAGAAGCTGCCCCTACGGGCACCTACCGCTCGTTTTCCCCTGCTGATTCTTGGGAATTGGGCTTAGACTTGGGCACGCCCTTCGTAGTGGGCGACGTTGACTCCAAATTCCCCGGCTTCGGCGGCGGTTTGCATGTGCGCAAATCGCTCGACCATATCTTCTCCGTGCGTTTCAATGCCAATTACTTCAAAGCAAAGAATGAAGATGAGGGTGCGAGCCCTCGGACTTCCGAAATGTCTTGGCTTTCGGGTAGTGGCCAATTGGTGGTAGCGCTCAACAACTTCCGCTTCAATAAACCGCACCGTAAAATCTTGGTCAACGGTTTTGTTGGCTTGGGTGTCAACAATTACAGCACGGAGTTCTCCAATATTGCCCAAAATGACCCTACGGTAACCAATGAATTGGAAGGCACGACCAATGCTCACTTAGAGCTGGGCGCGAATATTTCTTTCCGTGTCAGCCCGCGTTTCAACGTGTCTCTTGAGCACTCCGTTTATTCCGTTTTTGGCAAAAATGCCGACTTGCTGGATAGCGATGCCAACGTAGGCCGCGATGTGACTACCTACCGTGACATCGTCCACTTCCCACACGTTTCGCTGAACTACAACCTCGGCGGCACCGACAAAAACGGCCTGAAAAAATCCGAGCCGCTCTACTGGGCCAACCCGATGAGCATGGTGAGCGATGCCATCACGGCATTGGAAGCCCGCCCGGTTTATGACCCGACCGATACTGACGGCGACGGCATCATTGATGCCATTGATGATGAGGATAACAGCCCTGCTGGCGCGCGCGTGGACACCAAAGGCGTGACGCTTGATAGCGATGGCGACAAAGTCCTTGACTACAAAGACAAAGAGCCTTACTCGCCTCCTGGCTTTACCGTTAATGCTGACGGCGTAGCACAAACGCCAAAGTACACCACGGAGGCCGAGGTAAATCGCATCGTGGATGCAAAAATCGCGGCTATCAAGTTCCCAGAGCCGCCGACGAACGATTGGTTCTTCCCAAGTGTCAATTTTGGCGACAACCGCTACGACCTTCGTTACAGCGAATATGAAAAACTGTATCAAGTGGCTACGGTATTGAAGCAAAACCCGAACATTAAAGTAGTAGCAATCGGCAACACTGACCGCCGTGGCCCAGAAGGTTACAACAACGTGCTGTCATACAACCGCGCTAAAGCGGCCATTGAATTCCTCGTTTCCCAGCACGGCATCGCCCGTGACCGCCTTATCCTCAACTGGGCAGGCGAGTCTTCCGCGCTCATCCCGGTCAACGGCTCCAACGCCGCCAACCGTCGCGTGGAGTTCCGCGTGGCAAAAGGGGAGACTGAAATGGCTCGCCCTGAAGGCCCCGAAGCTGGCAAAGGCGGCAAGTTCCAAGGCAACAAAGACGCTGGCTATTAAGCCAAGTCGAACAACATAGTTTTTCAAACGGGCAATTCCTTTTCGGGAGTTGCCCGTTTTTTTGTGGAGCCGCCCGACATTTGCACAATATGCCGCTTATTACCCGACAATTGACAATCGAGAAAATACCCCTGAGCAAGAAATTGTTGAACAACCTGTTCAGGGCAATCGTGATATTGTTGCCTATCGCAATGCTATACTATGCATTCCGGGACAAAAACAACTTGAACGATATTGGTGCCGCTTTTTTACAGCAATGGGAAAGCAGTGACGGCTGGTGGCTTTTGGGTGCGTGTTTGCTCATCCCGTTCAATTGGATGGCCGAAGTGCAGAAGTGGCGACCGCTCCTGGCCCAGCACGAACCAATGTCGCAATGGAAAGCGATGAAGGCGGTATTGGCGGGCACAAGTTTCGCATTGTTCACGCCCAATCGCGTGGGAGAATACGGTGGGCGGGTGCTGTTTGTTCGGCCTGAAAATCAATGGAAGGCCGTGATTGCCAACGCAGTAGGGAGTTTGGGGCAATACGTCGTGTTGCTGACGGCGGGTGCTGTGGGCGTCGTTGGGTTAGCCGGGCAAATGTTAGGTTGGAGCGGCTATATTCAATTGGCAGCTTTTGCGATAGCAGTGCCGCTGCTCATGCTGCTCTATTATTTTTACTTTAACATTCGCGTCGTCGTTCCGCTGGCTCGCCGGATTCCGTGGCTTCGACGGCTAAAACCATACTTCCGGGGAGCAGTTTTTTTAGAACAAATAGAACGGCGGCAATTGACTGGGGTGCTGGTTTGGTCAGCATTGAGGTACGCCGTATATTCGACGCAGTATTTTCTATTATTGCAATTTTTCGGGATAAAAACAGGTTTTTGGGCGGGTTATGCCGGTGTCGCTATCATTTTTTTGTTGCAAACCGTATTGCCGTTGCCTGCATTGGCGGGGCTGTTGGTGAGGGGGAGTTTGGCAGTTTTTGTGTGGTCGCATTTCGGTGCCAATAATATCAGCAGCCTCGCAGCCACCTTTGTTCTATGGATAATAAACCTGATTTTGCCCGCGTTACTTGGTACTTTTTCACTCTATTCCGTCAATATCACCAAATCACTCGGATATGACGAAGATTAAACCAATAACCTTCGCGCTCAGCTTTCTTCTTATGGCATCCACGCTGCCGCACGCGCCGCAGTCTGCAGCCCAAACCATTGACCCCGAACCTTGCTCGAACACGAACAACACTTTCCAAAACGGGGAAAAAATCACCTATAAAATTTATTACAACCTGAATTTCGTCTGGATACCAGCGGGCGAGGTGGTGTTCAAAATTTTTGACGAGGGCAACCAGTGGCACTATCAAGCCATCGGCACTACCTACTCGTCTTACGAATGGTTTTTTACCGTCCGCGACGAGTACAATTCTTGGGTGGACAAAAACACTTTGATGCCTAACTACTCAGAGCGAAGTGTGAATGAAGGCGATTACCATATTTTTGAAAAAATATCCTTCAATCAAAAAGAGCGTAAAATGACTGTGTGGCGCGCCAAAAAGAAAGGCGAGGCAGAAACCAAAACCGAACACACAGTGAATGGCTGCGTCCACGACATTCTTTCCAGTCTGTACAATCTGCGCAACGTAGATTTTGCGAGCCAACAGTCGGGCTACAGTTTGCCGTTCCGAATTTTCATGGACAAAGAAGAGTACCCCCTGAAAATGAAATACATGGGGAAAGAATCGAAGAAAAAAATCTATGGCATGGGCAAATACAAAACCATGAAATTCCAACCCGATGTCATCGCTGGTGAGGTGTTCAACGCGGATGCCAAAATGACGGTGTGGGTATCGGACGACCAGAACCGCATCCCTTTGCTTATCGAATCGCCCGTATCGGTTGGCTCTGTGAAAATGGTGTTGAAAGACTATTGGGGGTTGAAATATGATTTCACAGCGAAGAACTGATACTCTTTTTTTCCTTACTTTACAAATGCTCCACCAAGTTCATCAGCCCCATGACAATTCTGTTCAGGCTGATTTGCGCTTCTTCTCTTTCCACTAAATTTAGGTCGCGCTGGCGAGAAATCTCGGTAAACTGATTTTCTAGGAGGACAACGGCGTTTAAGTCGTTTCTGTCAGTTTTTTCGAATTGCTTTTTCATTATTGAAAAAACACTTGACAGTTTATTGGCGGCTATCAACTCGAAGCATTGCTGACGCAACGAGTTCCCTTGGCCTTTCCAGTCAGCAGCTTTTTGCACAGCGAAATCGAGGATAATTTGCTCATTGGGTTTAAAAATTGAGTCCTTTCTGAAAAAAACCAACCCATAGCCAGCCAGCAAAATTGCCTCCATTGGCAAAAGCCACCAATACGATTGGGTGAGGTATTGTACCATGCTCAGTTCTCCGCGTGTAGCAAAAGGCTCAGATAATAAGGTTAACAAAGCAAGCAGCATATACGTCCAACTTCCCCACACCAACGCTATATGAGCCGTTGGGTGAATAATTTTGGATGGATAGCGATTGAGTAGCGCGCTTGTCCATAAGGCCAGTAATGTAGGTAGGATGAGGTGGTGCGGTTTTGCCGGACAGTGAATAAGAGAGTTTTGAGTGGTTCA
>CAYZVM010000198.1:0-1430 GCA_964481485.1 uncultured Saprospiraceae bacterium
GCGAACCGCAGGTTGCGCTCGGCTTTCAGGCTGTCGTGCATGACGACGATGGAGCCGGCCTGCGCATTGTCGAGCACATGACGGAGGCATTGTTCGGGGGAAATATTGGGGTCGTAATCGCCGCTCAAAACATCCCATAAAATGATTTGGAAATGGCGCAGCAGAAAGTCGCGCTGCTTCGGCATGAGGCGGCCATAAGGCGGGCGGAACAGTCGGCTTTTCACCACGCGGGCGCATCGGCGGACGTTGTTCAGGTAGGCCACATGGTCGGTTTGCCAGCCGCTGAGGTGGTTGAAGGTGTGATTTCCGACGGCGTGTCCTTCCTCCAAAATTTGCTGAAAAATCGCCGGGTGCTTCTCCACATTGTCGCCGACGCAGAAAAAAGTGGCCTTGGCATCGAAAGGCCGCAGCACATCCAGCACCCAGGGCGTCACTTCGGGAATAGGCCCGTCGTCGAACGTCAGGTACAGCACCCGTTCCTCGGTAGGGATGCTCCAAGTGTAGGCGGGCATAAAAGCTCGGACGAGTTTGGGTGTTTTGGCAATAAACATGGCGGCGAAGTTCTGACCGAAATGGTAAGTTTTTACCGTTAACGGTCAAAAACAGATAGCTGGCGGTCAACAATTGAAGAAAACTGCTACTTTTGCTGAAAGTTTAAAAAATCGCGTCGGCTGAACAAAAACGAAACCCAGCCGACGCGATTTTTCATCATACGAAATGACCAGACCTCGCGTTCGATTTGCTCCTTCTCCCACCGGCGCGCTGCACATTGGCGGCGTACGCACGGCGCTGTACAATTATCTGTTTGCCAAACAACAAGGCGGCACGTTTATCCTCCGCATAGAAGACACCGACCAAAACCGCTATGTGCCGGGAGCGGAAGATTACATCATAGAGACTTTGAAATGGGTGGGTTTGCTGCCCGACGAGGGCGTGGGTTTTGGTGGAGAATATGGCCCATACCGCCAGAGCGACCGGAAGGAAATTTATGGAAAATACGCCCATCAACTGGTGGAGCGCGGCCATGCCTACATTGCATTTGACACGCCGGAAGCATTGGATGCCCGCCGTCAGGCCGAAGAGAATTTTACCTATAACTATCTGACACGCGGCAGTTTGTCCAACAGCCTGACCCTTCCGGCGGACGAAGTGCAACGCCGCGTCGCAGCTGGCGAGCCACACGTCGTCCGCCTGAAAGTGGAGCCGGGGCAGGGCATCCACATCCAAGATATGATTCGCGGCGACGTGGTGTTCCAGAGCAGCGAACTGGACGACAAGGTGCTGCTGAAAGCCGACGGTATGCCCACTTACCACCTCGCCAATATCGTGGACGACCACCTGATGCACATCACGCACGTCATCCGGGGCGAAGAATGGCTGCCGAGCACTGCGCACCATGTCCTGCTTTACCGGGGTTTTGGCTGGGAGGA
>CAYZVM010000198.1:1530-11605 GCA_964481485.1 uncultured Saprospiraceae bacterium
GATTTAATTGCCTCATTTTCAATCGAACACATCAGCAAAGGCGGGGCGCGGTTCGACTACGAAAAGGCTAAGTGGTTCAATCAGCAATACATCCACGCGGCGGACAACGCCGTGCTTGCTACCCACATCCGCCCGCTCGCAGAAGCAAAAGGCTATCAGGTGAGCGATGCGTATCTGGCGCAGGTGGCGGGGCTGATGAAAGAGCGGGTGACATTCCTGCCTGACTTCGTCGAACAGGGGTATTACCTGTTCGAGCCAGTGCGCGAATACGACACCGAGATGTTGGAGAAAAAATGGAAGTCAGGTTTGGCGCCGATTTTTGAAGAATTGACAGCAATGGTGGCTACTTTTGAGCCTTTTGATAGCGCGGCTCTGGAAGAAGCAGTCAAGCAGTTCATACAAGACAAAGGGCTGAAACCCGGCGACGTGCTGCCGCTGCTCCGCATTGCATTGGCCGGCACGATGAAAGGCCCAGCAGTATTTGATATGGCGGCGGCGCTGGGCAAGGAAGAGACTTTGACGCGGCTGAAAACCTTTTCGACGCATACTCAAAACGCTGGTTACGAAACGCTGAAGGTCTCGTAATCGTACGTTGAACACCCCACCCATTCGTATTCAATCTTCATCAAATTTTATCAATATGGCCAAACGAGACAAGTCGAAACCGCCCCCTAAACCAGAAAAAAAGCCGTCTAAACTGAACGAAATTAACATTCAGGTAAACACTTTGGGGCAAATCGAACGGAACTTTGACATTGACAAAATCAATCAGTTCCTCAACGAAAATGTACCGGACAAGAAGTTTGCCGATGATGCCGAAAATTAAGAAGTACGAGAAATTTCGCGTCTAATTTTAGTTTTCTAATCCGCTCCCGTTTTTCGGCCAAAGCCGACTTTTAATCTCCCTGATTTAATCCATAACAATCGAACATATTCTCTTGACACCCCCGGCGGCCTCCTTCGGTCGTCCGTGATGAAATACGTCCGTATGACAAACCGGTTACACAGACAACCTTTGGCAACGCCGGCTTTACTGGTCTTTTGCCTGTTTATATTTCCTTACCTCGGCATAAAAGCTCAGCCAGGCTCTTTCAATTTCACTCCACCCAGCCAGACGACTATCAACGTTGGCCCATCTTGCTCGGCTTCGATGGCGGATAGTTTGGATTTGCCCACGGTCACTTCCGCCGTGGGAGCAACAATCATAATATCCATGCTGGACACAGCGGAGGCGGGTTACGAGTTCGACGACCTTTGGACGGCACCTACTTTGAACATCATTGTTCCGTGGTATGTGGAAGACAATTTGGGAAATTCCCACACTTTTTTCTTTACTGTTTCCTTCGTGGATGCCACGCCGCCGGTATTCGATTTGATGGGTACACCCCCTGCTGCATCCTACAACTCCGTCGTGGCCGTGCCGCCCCCGCCGAATATTACGGCAGTAGATTGCACCCCTTTTACCCTGACTTATGTGCAATCCACACCGCCCGACACTTGCGAGGCGGGTACGTTCACCCGCACTTGGACGGCAACGGACACATTCAGCAACACTGCCGTTTTCACCCAAACTATCACCATCACTGCCGATGCCACCGCCCCCGCCATATCGGGTTTTCCCCAAAATGGCTCCGCTCCTTGCGACCAAATCGCAACGGCGTACCCAAACTGGCTGGCGCAGCAAATGTCAGTATTTACGGCCGTGGATGCTTCGGGCATCAAATCATACTCGAACAATGCTCCAGTGCCTTTTCCCGACGGCTGCGCGGTGCCGCAAGTTGTGACCTTCAAGGTCACCGACAATTGTAATTTCCAATCCACCACAACCGCGACTTTTTCCACTTCCGACAATACGCCGCCGGTCATCGTCGTGGAACCGATGGACACGGTGGCATACTGCTCGCCCGACGACGACCACCTCAACGCCTTGGGCGAATGGATAAGCACACATGCTTACATGACCGCAATGGATGCCTGCATGAGCGATTCGTTCCTGATTTACAAAATGGAGGTGAACGGCACACCGAGCGATTCGGCACAGGTGGTGGCAGCATTTCTGGCCTCCTATGCCAACGGCTGCGGCACTCAACTCGTTGGCAGTCAGACATACAACAAAGTACGCGGCGCGGTGCGGGTAGATTTTTTCGTGGAAGACGCCTGTGGCAATTCGACCTTTGCCGGGCAGGCCATGTTCGGGGCGATAGACACTTTGCCGCCCGTCATTACCGGCATCCCGGTCGTGGAGCAATGCGGCGGCGGCAACGACGATGCCAATTTGCAAACTTGGATAAACGCGCACGGCAACGCTTCGGTAACCGACGATTGTTCGGCAACAACCTGGACAAATTTCTCCTTCACCACTTCCAACGGGCAGAGCGGCAATGGGAATTTCGGCGCGGGGCCGTACCCAATAGTGCAACCCCACAACTGTGCTTGGTATGCCGATGTGACATTCCGCTCTACCGACGATTGCGGCAATGTTGGTTCAAAAACACTTCGTTTTCGGATTCAGGATACGCAAAAACCCGTCATCGCGGGTTTCCCGACAACGGTCACGCTCTCCTGCCCGAACCCAATACCAACGCTTTCTCCTTCTTTCGTGACGGACAATTGCGACACGAGCATGGTGATTGCCTACACCTTCACGCTCTCCGACACACTTTGCTCCGGCTCTTACACGATGAACGTCATCTGGTCGGCCACGGACGACTGCGGCAATACCGGCACCGCTACCCAGACCGTGCTGGTGCGTGATACCGAAGGGCCGATGTTCACCCTCGTGCCGCCTGCCGACACTTTTCGGTGCGACACTTTTGTGCTGCCACCCGCCCCCGTGATGGGTGTGGACATCATGGCGACGGACAATTGCAGCCAAGCCATGAGCATCACCACGCAGGATACTTCTTTTCAAAATCCCGACCCGGCGGTGTGCGGACATTATACTTATGACATTGTCCGAACATTCACGGCCACCGATGCCTGTGGCAATACGCGAACAACCACACAAGTCATTTCGGTGATTGACAATTTGGGGCCAGCACCGGGCGGTTTGATAGATACAACGATGCTCTGCGAGGCCCAGCCATTTGTCACCCCCCCGCCGACACCGGTAGATGCCTGTTCGGGGCCAACCGATGTGCCGGTATTTGTGCAAGAT
The DNA here is from genome assembly GCA_964481485.1 of uncultured Saprospiraceae bacterium. Taxonomy (GTDB): domain Bacteria; phylum Bacteroidota; class Bacteroidia; order Chitinophagales; family Saprospiraceae; genus M3007. Next base: position 4,688 of record CAYZVM010000198.1, read on the forward strand.
ATTGTCACAAATGGCCCTTGCGACGACACCTATACACTCACGCGCAATTGGCAGGCCCAAGATGTGTGCGGCAACACAAGCATCATCCCGCAAACAATTCATGTGGTAGATACTTTGCGCCCCATATTGAGCAACATCCCGCCCGACGTGACGGTGGAATGTGACAGTATTCCCACACCACCCGACCCCAGTACTTTTAATGCGACAGACAACTGCGACGAGTCCGTGACCGTGGTGCTGGTGGAATCAGAAATCCGCAACCCCGATACACTGGACTGTGCCCATTGGGCCAACTACATCATCCGCCGCGAATGGACGGCGACCGACAACTGTGGCAATGCCAGCACATACACACAAAATATCAGTGTGCAGGACAACACAGGGCCAGTGCTGGTGCCACCCGTGACCATCATGTTGCCTGCCGACCCCGGCGTTTGTGGAGCAAACATGGGTATCCCCGCGCCAGTTTCTCTTTTTGATGAATGTACTTCTTTGAAAACCAATGTGGTGTTGAGAGACACTGCGCTGCTCGTGAACACTTCCGGCGGGCCAAACGGCACGACGCCCGTGGACACCGTGATTTTCCAATGGGCGTCGCCGAACATTCCTCCCAGTACACCTGCACTCGCCCCCGTTGAGCTGAAAATTTATTTGGAAACAGCCGATGCAGAAAGCCCGACGGAGTATTTCAGGGTCTATGGCGAGGGCGGCTATTTGATAGGGCAAACGATTCCCAACAACAGCCCGCCGACACAATGCGGCAATGGCACTACCACGCTCAGCGTGCCTGCATACGAATTGAACAATTGGCTCGCCGACGGCCAACTCGTGCTGACACTCGCCCCAAATGGCACAAATGCCGATGCGATAAACGCGCTGGCGGCGTGCTTGGGCGGACGGGTGCGGGCAGAGTTGAGTTACGAAATCACCACCCAGCAAGTTCCAATCACGCTGACATTCAGCCTCGATGGCGACACGGCGGAATTGTTCCCGCCCCCCAGCAGCTATTTCCTCGAAGTCGGCACACACACGGTCGTTTACACAGCGACGGACTGCGCGGGCAACAGCACGACGGCCTCGACGACGATAGAAGTACAGGATTTGCAGCCGCCAATGATGACTCCGCCCCCAGCGGACACATTTTATGTCGGGCAAAACTGTCTGGCCGTTGTCGCGCTTCCTTTCCCGGTCATCACCGACAACTGCGACGTGTCGGGGCAGTTGGTGCAGGCATCTGCCAACCTGCCGATACAGTTTGAGGTGGACCCCAATGCTGGCCTCATCCCAAAAGATATTTCGCTGACCATTCCCATCTTGATTCCAAACGCCATTTCGGGCGGGCTTTTGGGCATCCGACACAAAGGCGATAACGACAATTCGCTGATGGGCGAGTTTTTTGAAATTTATGATGAAAACAATGCCCAACTACCCGGGGTGACTACTTCAGGAACTACAGCAGGTGAATGCTCCCTTTTTCATGAAACAACTTTTCCCATCACTGCGAACCAAATCAACACTTGGGCTGCCGATGCCACAGCCACCTTTAAAATAGTAGCCAATGATGACGCGGGCAATTTTAGCGATTTCATTGACCCTTGTGCGCCGTTGCTGCCCGATATGACGGACAGTGTGAGCCGTATTCAAGCAGTGCTGGAGTACAGTTTTGCCGTCGTCACTTATCAAATTATCAATGGCGGCAACCAAATTGTCGGCTCCGGCTCACTCTTCGGCGGCCTGACGACAGACACGCTCCCGCCCGGCATTTACACCGTGAAATATTTCGTGTCGGACGACAATGGGCTGGAAGGCACAGCCAGTTACCCGATAACCGTGCTCGACACCGTGAAGCCAATGGCCGTGTGTGAATCCCTGACGATTCAGGTCAATCCTTCCGGCTTGCCGGGCGACACCTATGTCCTTCAACCTTCGGAGGTGGACAACGGCAGCGCGGACAATTGCTCCGGCACGAACCTGTCATTTCAACTTTCGCAAACGAATTTCACTTGCGGGCAAGCGGGCAGCAACTTCAACGTGACGCTGACGGTCACGGATGCTTCGGGCAATTCCTCTACCTGCTCGGCGATAGTGAACGTGATAACGACGGTGTTGCAGCCCACTTACACACCCGTCTGCGAGGGTGGCAACCTCCAACTGTTTGCCAACCCGCCCGGTGCGGCTTCCAGTTATAGTTGGACTGGCCCGTGCGGATTTTCATCGCCGCTGCAAAACCCCACCATTTCTCCCGCTCAACTTTGCCATGAAGGGACGTATTGCGTCACCGTCACTGGTCTAACTGGCTGTACTGCCACCGGCTGTGTCACAGTGGATTTGGCGACCTTGCCTTTTCAGCCGGTTATTTCGGCTACGGGAGCACCGTTTTGCGCGGGCAATGATGTGGAGTTATCCACGCCAACCTATGCTGGCCAAAACGTGACCTACCAATGGTATGAAGATGCGTTGCCCGCACCAATTTTGCTCGGCACCACGCCATCGCCGATTTTTATTGTCAATCAACCCTCCGTAGGTACTTACCGTTATTTTGTAAAAGTATCCGCGGACGGCTGCGTTTCGGTCAATTCCAATTTATTGACGGTGGTTGTCAACCCCATTCCGCCCGTCAATGTGGTGCAGTCGCTCATCAATGTGTGTGAATGTGAGACAATTACCCTCGGCACGACCGTGCCGCCTACGGGTGGGTTGACGTATATGTGGTCGGGACCGAGTGGGTTTATGAGCACTTTACAAAATCCATTGGTAACGAGTTGTGCCGACTCTGCTTTGCACGCGGGGGTTTATACCTTAATAACCAAACAAAACGGCTGTTCCTCCGCTCCAGCGACGGTGACGGTGAACGTCCGAAAAAAACCTGCTACGCCGCTATTGGCAGGTGCTACCCAAGTCTGCGAAGGTTCGACGGTGACACTCATCAGCAGCAGCGCACCCGGTATTGACGACTATATCTGGCAATCCCCCCAACTCACAGAAATCACTACGGACATCAACACCCTGACTTTGAACAATGTGATGGTGTCCGATTCGGGCATCTGGCGGGTGCGGTTGCAAAAGCAGGGGTGTTTTTCAGACTGGTCAGCCCCAATTTTGGTGGAAGTGCAGACATATCCCGACGTGACAGGAAGCAGCAACAGCCCAGTCTGTCAGGGCGGCACACTGCAACTTTCAGCCACTTCCAATATTTTGCCCCTCACTACTTGGGAATGGAGCGACCAAGGCGGATTTTTGATTTATGAACAAAATCCCATGCGCAAACCCGCCATTGCTGGCCTTTACAAAGTAGTGGGTGCAACGAGTTTTGGCTGCGCCGATTCGGCATTTGTCAACGTAGAAGTCATCACGCCACCTGAAATAACATCGGTGACGAACACCGCCCCGATTTGTGCGGACGGCTCAGCTGCGACTTTACAGGCTGTTGTGATTTCTTCTTGCCAGCCTTTGACGTATACTTGGACGGGGCCTGGCGACTACGAAAGTTCAGATTCAATTCCGATAATTCCCAACGTGGGAGCGGCCAACAGCGGCACATACAACCTGCAGGTCACTGACAACTGTGGCTGTGTATCGGAGGTAAAATCAACCGTTGTCAACGTCCAGAACCCACCAGCGACACCCGTATTTTCCAACCCCTCGCCCATTGTGGTTTGCGCCGGGGCGAACGTGACGCTGAACATCAGCAATCCACCAAACCCCGGCGGTGGCAATGCCATTTACACTTGGTACACACCCACCGGCGACACAGCCACCACGCAGCCGTTCTTATCAATCAGCAATGCCGCTATGCAAAATGACGGCGATTATTACGTCATCGTAGCCGTGGCGGGCTGTATATCAGATACTTCGGCGCCAATTGATGTAGTGGTAAAGCCTATCCCAAACGCTCCGATAGCCACCGCCAATACGCCATTGTGCGAGGGCGAAACGTTGCAATTGAACACACAAAATGTCTTTGGCGCTACTTATCAATGGACTGGCCCCACTGGCTGGTCGGCCAGCGTTCGCAACCCGACAAGACCCAGCATGACAGTGGCAGACGGCGGCCATTATTCGGTGACGGTCACCCTCAATGGTTGCTCGGCCACGGGGGAAGGGGTGTTCGTAGTGGTAAAACCTCGCCCAAAAACGCCATTTATATTGGCACCTGTACCGCCCGCCGTCTGCCTCCAGCAGTCCTCAACATTAACGCTACAACTTTCGCAGACCTCACAAGATGGTGGCGCGCTGTACACTTGGTTCCGCACAATGCCGACCGATACTATCGGCGGGCCGGGATTTCCTGTCAGTTTTCAAACTTCCAACTTTGCGGGTTTTGATGCCGGAGCGAATGGTTTTTTTACAGTCGCACACAAAGACGGTTGCAACTCGCTTCCGTCCAACACCGTGAACGTGCAGTTCGACACTATACCGAACAACTCGGCTTTTGCTGGCCCTGACCGCGAGGCTTGTGCCTCCGTGCCGCTCGAACTCAGTGCCGCCGACCCGATGCCCGCTACCGGCCAATGGACACAAGTGACCAACTTCCCAGACTCTATCAGAAGCCCCAATAATCGCACGACGCTGGTGACGGATTTAGTTCCGGGTTTCACTTACCAGTTTGCATGGACGCTTTCCAACGGCGGCTGCAAAAACTACAGCAGCGATGTAGTGAGTATCACGACGTTCGCGCCAGAGAAGGCAGCGGTGTTGGACACTTTTATCGAAACGTGTTATGCTTCTTCCGTTCAAATTCACGCCGTGCAAGGACAAACGGTGGATGGATATTGGACGCAGGATTTGGGGCAACAAATGCTCAAAGTGCGCATCGTCGAACCCGACAGCCCCAGCACTTTGGTGGACACACTTGCTTTTGGCTATACCTACTATTATTGGAATTTGGACAATGGCGCGTGTGGCATTTCCAGTGCGACAGTGACGGTGTTCAATTACAGCGCCGATGCCCAAGCTGGTGCCGACCAAGTGCTTTGCAGCAACGATTCTTGCACATTGCTCAACGCCAGCGCGTTGCCAACAGGCGAAACAGGCCAATGGTCGAGCGACGACCCAAACTTGTTGTTCTCCAGCCCGACAAGCCCAGCGACTTCTGTTTGCAATTTGCAGCGCGGCCCAAATCGGGTGTATTGGGTGACAAACGGCGGTTTTTGCGGCCCCCAATCGCGCGACACCGTACTTATTGTTTATGACTTGTTCCCGACCGCCGTGCCTGACACACTTGAGGTGGACTTTGGGACAGTGAAAGAATTTGAAGTGCTGTCCAATGATTTTTTGCCACAGCAATACGATGTGACGGTGGAAGACGAACCCGACCATGGCGATTTCGACCAATTGGGGTTGGGACAATTTAGCTACCAGCCCGATGTGGCATTTTCCGGGGAAGATGTGATGATTTACAAAATCTGCAACCTCGTCTGCCCGCTGCCAGCGTGCAGCACGGCGGTCGTCACCTTCCTCGTCGGCGAAGCCGAAGAATGCGAAATCTTCAACCTCATCACGCCGAACGAGGACAACGTGAACGACAAGTTCTTCGTGCCATGCCTCGAAACGGGCGAAATTCTCGATAACGAAGTGACCATTTTCAATCAATACGGCGACCAGGTATTCCACGCCAAACCCTACCTCAACGACTGGAAGGGCACCTACAACGGACAAGACCTCCCGGCGGGCACTTATTTCTACGTCGTCAAATTCAATGGAAACAGCAAACCCCAAACCGGCTTTTTGCAAATACAGCGATAGGTCAGAATGTGGATTTCAGGATATTCGACCTTGGACAATAAAGATATGGCCATGAAAAAAATTTACCCTTTTCTCTTACTCATTTTAGCTTGGCAAATAACCTCCGCCCAGCAGGAACCGCAGTACACGCAGTTCATGTTCAACAAGTTGGCGTACAATCCCGCATACGCAGGCACCTTCGAGTCGCCCACGCTGACGGCCATTTACCGCAAACAATGGATAGGGCTGGACGGCGCACCGGAGACACAAATCCTGTCGTACAACCAACGCGCGGCCAACAACCGCGTCGGCATCGGCGGTAATCTGGTGCGCAACACCATCGGCATCAGCCGCAGCATCACCCTCGACGTGCCCTACTCCTACCGCATCCCCGTGAAGCGCGGTTTTTTGAGTTTTGCATTGCAGTTCAACGTCCGCCATTTGTACCAAAACTGGGCCGACCCGCGCCTCAATCCCACGCAGAAATTTGACAATGCCATCCCTACCGACGCACAGAGCAAACTGCTGGTCAACTTCGGAGCGGGCATTTTTTACTCTGGCTATAAATGGTACGCGGGTGTCGCGCTGCCCCGGCTAAAAGACAACAATATTGACTTCGCAGACATAGATGGCGTGCTCAGCCGAGAGGTGCAGCATTACAATGGGATGGCAGGCATGACCTTTGATTTGCATGATGATATCGAACTCACCCCGCAATTTCTGGTTAAATATGTGCCCAACGCCCCGCCCGACGCAGATGTCAATATCAGCGTGTTGGTAAAGAAAAAATTCTATGGCGGTGTCACATATCGCACAGGCGGCGATACCAACGGTGCGGGTGAAAGCGTTGATGCGCTGGCCGGAATGCAGGCCACTGAAAATCTTTTCATCTGCCTTTCTTACGACATTGGCTTGACTCGCCTGCGCAAATACAACAACGGCTCTGTGGAAGCCACCGTGCGTTGGTGGTTCAATCCACCCGCACAAATCGGCGATGACGACCTTGAGAACCCCATTCACCCGTGGTAATGCCGCACAAGAATCTGAATCTTTTTAACAAACAAAAATTGAGTATGCTTCGCAAACTAATCCTTTTGCTCCCCCTCCTTTTTTTCATCGCCGCAACGGTGCTGACGGCACAACAGTCGTCAAAAAGTAAATCCAAAGACCGCTTCCGCGAAAAAAACGACCGCC
>CAYZVM010000199.1:0-11598 GCA_964481485.1 uncultured Saprospiraceae bacterium
CCAGCGGGATGCACACAGGCTTGATCTTGTCCTGCACTTCCACTTCCACCATGCACTCATTAAATACAGGTGTTCCATCCGGTCCTGCACTTATTGAACCATCGGCTTCTAATTGATAAACTCGAAGTATCACCATTTGATTGGTACCTACTTCGCAGCAATAGAATTTGATGGAATCTTGCTCATTGATGGCTCTCTCATATTCACTGGGCGAATCTTGCGTAGCATCATCACATGGCGGGAAGCCATTGGCGTTGTTGAGATTGTTGATACAATCGGAGTAGGGCGCCATACGGCGGATGGTAAATTTCACATCATGGCAATTGTCATAACTGCCGTCGTCAAAAGAGGTGGCTTTTACCCATGTTACACCCGCACCATCGCAGTCATCGGCGGGCTCATAACAATCGTGGGGGTCGTCCAGCCCAATGCTGACAATTGTAAATTCATCACACGCCGCCACGGGTGGAACAAAGTCGCGCACCGAGAGCAAGAATGAACAAGTCGTCGTATTCCCACAATCATCCTCGGCTGTATAAATAACGGTGTGTGTGCCGATTGGCAGACAAGGTGTCGTGCCGAATGCGCCGAGTGTATCGGGATGCCACAAATTGTTGCCAGGGAAGGTCGTGAGTGCTCCGCCTACGGTAAATTGACCGATTTGCTCGCCCGTAAATTGGTCATATCCAATGACCAGCGCACTGATGTTGTTGATACGCGAGCAAGCATCGCTGATAATCACATCGGGAAGATCAACCGTGGCGCAGCACTGGAATGGGTTGGTGCTGACGGTCAGGTTGGCCGGGCAAGACATGGTCGGGCCTGTTTCATCCGAAACTTTTATGACCTGGATGTAATACAAGGGATTTGCCAAAGGTGGAGTGGTGCTAGTTGGCAAACACCAATCGTAAATCGTCCAAGTACGGAGAATTTTGTAAGAACCATCACAGATTTCCAGCACTTGATCTACATAGACCATATTCAATTCGCAGAATCCAAAGCCCGGATAGAGCGGGAAATCCTGCCCAAAAGTTTCCACGAATGGCGAGCCTGTCGCATCTGGGTCGGTATTGTTGTTGCCACAGCTGACCGTCACGTCTGATGGGAGCGTCAAGTCAAGGATGTGCAACCTTTCAAAATAAATGTATTGTTCGCAGGTGGAGGTGTTGTTCCAAGCATCTTTGGCTGTCCATTGGCGAATGACGTAAGCGCTGATGTCGGAAAGGCCATTGATAGTTTCATCACAATTCAAATCAAACCAAGTGTCGGTATAACTAAGTGTGTAAGAAGAACAATCAAACACATTCGGGTAGGCGGCTACGAGACCGAGGTTCACGGAAAGGTAGTCTGGTGAATAGGTCGTAATCGCGCAATTCAACGTGATATCGGTGCATTGGATAGCCGGGGGAAGTTTGTCTTCTATCAAGACATTGCCCCAACACATATTGCCGCTAACCAAGTGCGTGACGCGGTAAGCATAGGTTTTGCCAATGTCGCCCGCATTGATGAATGCTGGCACCCACGGGCCGTTGCCAAAAGGCGGGGTTTTGTCCAATTCAATTGTATAGTCGTCAAAACAGCCGTAAGTCCCTTCCAACACTTGGTCGGGCAAAAGTTCTTCCTCACAGTCGCCGTCCAATGAAACGTGCACCAAGTCATTGCAAACCAAATTGGCGGGTGTCGTCACGACGGTTACAAAAACAGCAATTTTCTGGATACAACCGGGGTCGTCCGGCCCAGCGGCTTTTGGAACGCCACCGTTGACGGTGTATTCAATCAAATATTGCCCCACGCCGTCGCCGGGGTTGAATACCGTGGCGGGGTTTCCGTTGATAGTAAAACCTTGACTGACAATATTGTCGTCGCCCGGTGTTCCGGTCAAATTCACCGGGTCGGAATAGAGGCAGAACGGCCCGCTCAAATCGGCGGTGATGGCCGGGTTCGGGTATTTGCAAGAATTGCCGATGGTGAGCACTTCGCCCGATTCGCTCTGAACGGTGATGCTATACCCAATGTCGTCAATATGAACGCCGCTCAAGAAATAATCGCCGCTATTCAGCGGGTTTTCAACGAATTGTGTGCCGATTGGAATAGCAATGGGTGCGGCTGGAGGTGCCGGGCTGTTTGCCGACCACAAGCCAGTTACCGCAGTGACCGTCCAAACTTTTCCTGCCAAAGATTCGATTTTCAGTGTTTCTCCAAACTGCCCGTTGGTGAGCGTGGTCGCGTTGTTTTTGCAAACACATGGGTCGGAAATTAAAATCTCCGGCACGCAACGCTCGAACGGCAGGATGGTAACCTGCGCCGTGCAAACACCGATGTTGCCGCACGGGTCGGCTACTTGCAATATGTATGGCTGCGTCGTTCCGGCCTGCAAACAGGTAAAGGTCACCGGGCTGGACAGCACGCTCAAATTGGCCGAAGAAGCGCAATTGTCCGTCGCGCTGAACCCAACGGATGCACCCGTGATGGTGACATTTCCAAAAATATCGAGGCTGACGGTGGTGTTTTGGCAAGTGACAACTGGTGCTTCAACATCTTGAACTGCAACGACTTGTGTGCTCATGCCTGCATTTCCGCACACATCGGTCGCCGACCAGGTGCGCGTAATAGTATAGGTATAAAAATCGCAGTTGGCGGGGTTGGTGCCTTTGGTGCTGACCTCGTTAAAAGTTACGGGCGAAGTAGCCGAACAATTGTCGGAAGCCGTCACACCCGTCGGTGCAGCCGGTATCGTTTGGTTGCAAGAAATGGTGACACTCGCCGGAACGCCCGTAAACGTGGGCGGTGTAGCGTCTTCTACCGTGATGACTTGCGTCAAGGAATTTAGGTTGCCGCAATCATCTTCCACCGACCAAGTGCGCGTGATGGTGTAATTGTAGAAATCGCAATTCGCCGGATTGTCGCCTTGTGTGTTGATTTCATTAAAAATAACAACCAGACCAGTGGGTTGCGCCACAAAAGTTTGTCCGGTATTGATAGCGCCCGGAGTTTCAGGTGCTGGCGGATTCCAAGTGAAATCAGCGTACGAATTTCCGCTGCCGCTCAAACTGAGCGAGGTGCCGATGGGATTCGTGCCATCTTCCTGAACGCCGATATCGGTCGAAAGCATACCGTTCGCGGGGCCGCCGACGGCTGTAAAAGTGCCTTCGTAACTCAAGAACTGGACAACCATGCCGCCCGTCACCAATGCCAAGCCATCGGGCGAGCCGTTTTGCACGCCATTAACTGGGTAAGGGAAACTCGCTGTGCCAAAACCGTTGCTTTGGTTGGGGATGATGCCGCTCAATGTCATAGAGCCGTAAGTGCCGCCCCCCGAGCCGTTGTATAAAAACAACGAATAAGCAGAAAGGTCAACGCCCGCCGTGCCAGCGATTTCGATAAACTCGTTGACATCCGTGCCGGCGTTGTCGTAGTGGATTTCATTTATCCAAACCATAGTCGGGCTGCCGCTGCCGTCGTCGCAAAGGTCGGTTGCCAACAAATCAGAAGATGGTATTGGGTCGCTGCAACTAATGGTGATGTCTTGTGGTATCGGCGGCACAAAACTCGGCGCTGTATTGTCTTCTACCTGAATGGTTTGCGAATGAACGGCGCTATTGCCGCAAGCATCCGTGGCCGTCCAAAAACGCATAATGGTCATTTCTCCGGCGCAATCGCCCATCATAGCCGTCTCTTCAAAAGTGGCGATGATAGTACCCGGAAGAGGGCTGAGGGATTGACCCGCATTGAGCGAACCGGGCGTTTCGGCCAACGGGCCTACCCAAGTGAAATCGCCGTAATCCTGCCCCGCGCCTGTGAGTTGGAGCGATTGGCCAATGGCCGGAGCGGGGTCTTCCGCTACGCCAATATCGGTCGAAGTCATACCCGCGGCTGGGCCATTGGTGGCGAGGAATGGGCCTTCGTAACTCAAAAATTGAATCACGGTGTTTGGTAATTTTATCAAAGCCATACCATCGGGCGAGCCGTTTTGAATGCCGTTCACGGGGTATGGGAACGACACCGCGCCAAAACCGTTGCCTTCGTCGTCAATTGTGCCGCTCAAGGTCATTTCGTTGTACGTGACACCGCCGTTGCCATTGTAGAGCACTAATTGATATTGCGACAAATCAAGCCCCGCCGTGCCTGCTATTTCGATAAATTCGCCAGCATCGGTACCTACGTTGTCGTAGTGAATTTCATTGATAAAAATGACGGGCGGCACTTGGCCGGGGTCGCAAGCGTCGGTCGCTGTCACCGTCGGGGGCAGCGGGATCGGGTCGGAGCAAGAAACGATGAGGTCTTGCGGAAGAGGCTGGTTGAACACCGGGGCCGTATCGTCCACAACCGAAATGGTCTGGGTAAATTGGGCAGAATTACCGCAAGCATCGGTGGCTGTCCATGTGCGAATGATGCTGTACTCCTGTGGGCAGTTTCCGGGTGTTTGGCTTTCCGAAAAAGTGACCACCGGATTGGGGTCAAGATTGTCGGTCGCCGTCAATGTCGGAGCGGGTGGCACGGGGTCAGAGCAGGAAATCGTCACATCGTCGGGCAGCGGCGGGTCGAAAACGGGCGGCAAATTATCTGTGAGGGCCACCGTCGCCGAAGCCTCATCCATACAAACGGGGTTGGCGGTATCGCGCACTTTCACAGCATAAGTACCCGAGGCAAGATTGTTAAAAACATTGCCCGGCTGAAAAGTTATGCCGCCATCAATGGAATATTCAATCGAAGCGCAGCTGGTACAAGTCGCTGTAATCGTGATAGTTCCGTTGTTGTCGCCGGGACAGGCCTCGGGCGTTGACACCACATCAGCGATGTCAATATCGCAATTGCACAACAGCGTGAGCGTTACCGAAGTCTCGGCTGTGCAGCCGTTGGCGTCGGTTGCCAGCACCTCATAAGTCCCTGCGCCCAAAGTCGTTTGGTCTTCGCTGCTCGGGTTCAGGCCGCTGCCATCCGTTGTCGTCCATGCGTAAGTATAAGGCGTTTGGCCGCCCGTGACGTTTATATCAATGGTGCCGTCGTTGTTGGGGCAAGTGGGGTTAGTTTGAGAAACAATTTCGATAGCAACGGCAGGAGACCCCGTTATCGAAATATCGTCAATGCCCACCCACTCGTCGTTGCTAGCGGCATTCGTCGTCATAATACGCAGATAAACAACCGATTGGTTGTTGGCATCGGCGGGCAACACCACGCTGACCGGCGTGACCAAAGTCGCCAAACTCGGCCCTGTGGTCGCATCGGCGATATAAGCCGCTGGGATGTTTGTATAGTTGCCCGTGTCGCCTACACGATAGTGCAGCGCCACTTGTTGCACGGCATTGTCCGCCGAGCCGTCTATGTCGCGTACGTTGTAGGAGACGGTGATGTTGGAGAGGCAAGAAGTGCTGATGGCTATCAACAAGTAAGGCGCGTCGGCAGTGCCGGAGCCTTGCATTGCCACCACCGGGTCGGTGATTTCAAACTCTGTGACACCGCCCGTAGAGTTTGTATTCGGATTGGTCTGGTTGGCGTTCACATCCACCACACCGGGATTGTCGTCGGCAAGCAGGGTTTGCGGGTCGGCGCCCGTGGCGCCGGTGATGCCGTCGCCCCGAAAACCGATGATACCCGATACGCCCGACCAGTCGTCGTTGACAGTGATGAGACCGGTATTCGTCCAGTCTTGAGAAAATGGAAGCGTTTGTGCCGTAGGGAGTTGCCCAAAAGATATTTGACAGGCAACGATGGCAAGAACAAGGAGTAAGGCTCTTTTCATGAGAGAATTATGATTAAGATAAATTTGCAAACAGCAGAAGAGGCAGTCGCGAAACAGCTGACCGCACTCAATAAACCAGACTTGGGATGGTTGATACTTCGCGGAGGAATTGGAATCCAATGCAAAAACCCCGTCGGGGAAGGAAGGAAACCCATTCGGACGGTGCCGAAGTATTCATGAGATTAGGATTAAAACGCAAATGTGGTGGCAAAAATAACGCCGCTTCCTGAATTTGGCGCAGTATTCGCCGCTTTTGCGAAAACTTAATTTTCAGAAAACAAAGGCAACCTTTGCCACCGAAGCCGTACCCTTGCACCGGCATTTTTCTTGAATAATATTTTGAGCAAAATGTCAATCTTTTTCCCGAACTTTTCGCGCCAAAAAGAAACTTTCTGCTTCAAAAACGTTTTTAAAGGAAGCATTTTCAATACTTCTGTTTTATGCGCCAGCTAAAGATTGCCCACAAAATCACGACCCGCGAGAGCCTTGCGCTGGACAAATACCTCAACGACATCGGCAAAATCCCGATGCTCACACCCGAGGAGGAAGTCAAACTGGCTCAACGCATCCGCGAAGGCGACCAAGACGCGCTGGACAACATGACCCGCGCCAACTTGCGCTTCGTCGTGTCCGTCGCTAAACAATATCAAAATCAAGGACTTAGCCTCTCCGACCTCATCAACGAAGGCAACGTCGGCCTCATCAAAGCAGCCAAACGTTTTGACGAGACCAAAGGCTTCAAATTCATTTCCTACGCAGTCTGGTGGATTCGCCAAAGCATCCTGCAAGCCATCGTGGAGAACAGCCGCATCGTGCGGATGCCCCTCAACAAAGTCGGCTCATACAACAAGGTGAACGAGGCTTATATCTCTTTTGTCCAAGAATTTGAGCGCGAACCCTCCGACGAAGAACTCGGCGACCTGCTCGGCATGAGCGAGCGTGAGGTGCAAACCATGCTCCGCAGCGGCATCCGCCATGTATCGCTCGATGCGCCGCTTTCTACCAGCGACGATGGCGACGCCACCATGCTCGATGTGATGGTGCCGACCGATGCCGACGAACCCGACCTCGAACTCATGGCCGAATCGCTCCGCGATGAAGTAGCCCAAGGTCTGAACATCCTATCGCCGCGCGAAATGGAGGTCATTGCCTCGTACTATGGCCTCAACGGCTACAAACCGCTCACGCTCGAAGAAATCGCCGAACTCTACGGCCTCACCCGTGAGCGGGTGCGCCAGATAAAAGAGCGGGCCATCCGCCGTTTGCGGAAATCGTACAACCGGGACGTGTTGCGCTCCTATTTGGGATAGCGCGACTTTCACCGGATTTCAAGTTGCTGAATATCAACAAACAAAGCGAAGGTGGCCGATGAGCCAGCCTTCGCTTTATTGTTTAGTGATTCCATCCGTAAAGTTTTGGCGCAAAATGAAATTCGCGCCGACAAGCCGTACCTTCGCGCCCGTTTTTAAATCTCGTTGCTGATTTTAGTTCGTAGTTGCCGTTCGGCTTTTTTGTCATTTTGAAAGAACTTGTCCCTTCTACGGTGTACTCGGCGAACGAACAACAAGCAACAAACAACCAACAACAAAACGGTGAACCTCGCGCTCGACATCGGCAACACCCGCACCAAAATCGGCCTTTTTCGAGGAAATGAACTCGTGGAGCAAGCGATTTGGACGGACTGGACGTTAGCGGAATTGTCTGCTTTTGGCAACCATGCGGGCGTGGAACGCGTCATCGTTTCTTCCGTCGCCGAGCCAGATGAATACCTGCGGGAGGCTTTGGCGGAACATTTTAAGTTGTTGGAACTGACGCACCTGACCCCGTTGCCTTTTGACAATCAATACAAAACCCCAAAAACGCTGGGCAAAGACCGTTTGGCGGCAGTGGCTGGTGCACATTTTTTGTTTCCGAAAAAAAATTGTCTCGTGGTGGATTGCGGCACTTGCATCAAATACGATTTGTTGGCAGAAAAAGGAGTCTATCACGGCGGCAACATTGCGCCCGGCGCTCAAATGCGCATCTCGGCCATGCACCATTTCACGGCTCGGCTGCCAGAAGTAGGCATGAAAATGCCCGATGATTTCACAGGCCACAGCACCGAGACGGCATTGCAAAATGGCGCACTGCGCGGGGCAGTCCTTGAAATACAGGGATTCGTAACATTGTTTGAAAAAAAATATACACCGCTAAAAGTCATTCTGACGGGGGGCGATGCAGCATTTTTTATGCCGCACCTCGACATTTCTGATTTAATCCACGAACCCGAACTGACGCTTTTTGGACTGAACCACATTTTACAACATAACGCTTGAAGCAGTTGACAGTTTGGAGTTCGGATCCGAGTGCTTCAAACTCCAAACAGTCAATTAACTAACCATCCATGAGATTTCTCATCACTTTTCTGTTTCTCCTTACCAGCCTTTTCCTTTTTGCGCAGCCCAAACTCAACTCGCCGTATTCGCGCTTTGGCATCGGCGACCCGGTGAACCAGTTTTTCGCCAACTCGGCGGCTTGGGGCGGCCAAACGGCGGCTTTCCATGACCCTTTTCACCTGAACCTCGTCAACCCGGCCTCTTACGCCCACTTGCGTACGACGACGCTCGAAACGGGGCTTTTTGCAAAATACAGCCATCTCGAATCGGCCACGTCCACGAAAGACAACTGGAGCGGCAATCTCGCTTATCTCGCGCTCGGCTTCACGCTCAAAAGCCCTATCAACGAGGTGCTCGACAAGAACAAGTCCCCTTGGCAGTTTGGCATGGGGCTGGCGCTCACTCCTTTTTCATTGGTGGGCTACAATGTGCAAACCGTTGACAATGTGCCTGATTTGGGCATCGTGGTGAATTCATTTGAAGGCAATGGCGGCACCTACCGGTTCGCTTGGAGCAATGCCGTGAAATACAAAAACACTGCTTTTGGCGCCAACTTGGGGTGGGTGTTCGGCAAATCGGCGTATGAAAACACGACGGATTTTACTGTTGGTGATTCTTTGCCCGGCCTCAATTCGTCATTTCAAATCAACCGCCGCGAAGATGTAAAAATCAACGGCTTCGCCTGGAGCGCAGGTATCCAGCACGACTTTGTGCTGCGCACTGCCGAAAACGACAAAAACGTGCCTATTCGTTGGATAGCGGTCGGCATCACAGGGGAAGGGAACCACGACCTGCGCGCGGTGTCCGACAAACTTTTCCTCCGCAGCCGGGGCCTTGCGAGCAATGGCCAATACATTGATTCTGACACCCTCGAATCGGCGCTTGATGTCCGCCAAACGCTCACACTGCCCGCCACATTCAGTATTGGTGCTCAATATATTAGGGCCAACAAACTAAAAATCGGCGCCCAATTTGGCTACGAAGGCTGGTCTTCTTTTCGCAGTACCCGACCGGGCACCTACCGCAATACAGTTTCTGTGTCTGCCGGGGTGGAATACACGCCCGACTTCACATCGTACAACAATTACGGCAAACGGGTGCGCTATCGGTTTGGCGGCTATTTCCGCCAAGACCCGCGCATCGTCAATGAAAAAGGATTGAACGATGTCGGCATGACATTCGGCTTTGGTTTCCCCATCACGCTGCCGCGCCAACAGACTTCGTTTGTCAACACAGCCTTTGAATTGGGCAAACTCGGTACAGGTTCACTCATCGAGGAAACCTATTTTCGCATCACCGTCGGATTCACGCTGAACGACAACACTTGGTTCTACAAGCGGCGTTTTGAATAAAAAATGGCGCAAAACATTCCCGAATCCACGCTGAAAAAGATTCGCCATGTGGGCAAAATGCTCAACGCGCTCGCGGCCGTGTCGCCCGCGTTGGCGGGCCGTTTGGCTTTTCGGGTGTTTTGCACCCCGCGCCGACTGCCCGTGCGTGACACTGACCGGGAGTTTCTCAGCACGGCGCAACACTTTGATTTTCACGCGGAAAAACTCAAAATTCGCGGCTACACTTGGCAATCAGACAGGCCAAACGCCCCAGCGGTGCTGTGTCTGCACGGGTGGGAATCGAATAGTGCGCGTTGGCGCAAGTATGTGAAAAGCCTGCATGAAGCGGGCTTCACCACCCATGCTTTCGACGCACCTGCCAGTGGCTATTCTGGCGGACAGATGCTCAACGTGCTGCTTTACAGCCGTGTAGTGAAAAGATTTGTGGAAGAAAAAGGAGTGCCGCATAGTATCGTGGCACATTCGCTCGGCGGTGCGGCGGCTGTGATGAGCAGCTCTATTTTAGGAACCGCGCGCCCGAAAAAAATGGTGCTACTCGGTGTTTTTGCTGAATCATCGCGGATAATCGCGGATTTTGGCAGCATCCTCGGCGTAAACGACACGGTGCTCAACGGCGTTTTTCGAGAAATAGAGCGACGCAGCGGGTTGCACATTTCGGAATACTCGGTGGCGAAAAAAGCAGCTGTCCTCACTGACGTTCAGGGCTTTGTGCTGCACGACCGCGACGACGATGTGGCGCCGGTGCAAGAAGGCCGTGCCATCGCCGAATCATGGAAAGCGCGTTATTTCGAAACGGAAGGCCTTGGCCATCGGATGCAGGACAAAACCGTGGTGCAGGAGGTGCTGAAGTTTATTCAATCTTGAATCACAGCACTTTCGACAAAATGTAGTTCAGGTAAACCTCGTCCTGATTGTTCACGCCCAAACGGTTGTTGGTCAAATGTAGCAGACTCGGAAGCGCTTTGTCCAAATTCCCTCCAAATTCTTTCAGAATCAATTGATTGCCACGCAGCCAGCGCACCCACTCGGGCTGTTTCGTGTCGAATTTTTCGGCTTCCAATGCCTTCCAAAGTTCGCCCAATGAAGCCCGTAGTTCTCCGTATTGAGGTTCAAAGTTTTTCTCAAACTGCGCTTTCAGGTTACTTTGCAAATCAATTTCTGCGGTTCCGGCATCTGTTGGCTGAAAAAACAGAGACAACCACTGAGTGCACAATTGGTCAAAATACCATGCCGCCCTCTCCCGGCTGAATCCCGCCGAAAATGCCGTCATGACATGCATCCGCAGCGCATCGAACATCGTGTCGCCGTAAGTGTGTGCGTCTTTTGCCAGCCGCTCAAGCACCACCCGCGTAGAAATATGGAAGTATTCTTCTGCCCAAGCCAAAGACTCCTCTCCGCCAAACCGTTCTTTCTCAGGCAGATACGCCACCTCGTCCCAATCGCCGCGCCCGGCAAACCAGCCTTTTAGCGCGGGTCGCAGGGTTTCGTCTATCCATGCTGCATCGCCGCGCAACCGCAAACGGATGTGTCGGCCTTTTTCGTCGTCGTACCGGACAAAAAATGCCCGCGCACCTTTCGTCGGCCAGATATATTGCTCCAAAAATGGCTTGACCGCGCGGGTGAGAAACACATTCTCTGCTTCGAGCGGGTAAAAGTGGATGGAAAACCAGGTCATGTTTTTTGAAAAATTAAAAAAGCCCTCGACTTTGAAAGTCAAGGGCTTTTGTTGTGGCGGAGGCAGGACTTGAACCTACGTCCGCCACCCGGCGGATATGAGCCCGACTATTTTTGCCTGATTTTTTCCCAGACAAAGCGCCGTCCCGTAGCGGACTTCAGAGATTTTTCTCGCGCCGCAGCGTCTGCTTTAGTGGCAAACTCTTCAGTGTGAACTATCTCCCAAGGCCTGTATTTCACTGTGTAGCCCTTCTTTCCAAGTTCGTTGTGGGAAAGAAACCTTTGTTCCAGATTGGCCGTGTAACCAATATAGATTTTGTCGTGAGTCGGCGAATAAAGAACGTAAACTGTGAACATAAAAGAAAAAGAGCCTCAATAATTGAGGCTCTTTCTGGTGGCGGAGGCAGGACTTGAACCTACGACCTTCGGGTTATGAGCCCGACGAGCTACCAACTGC
>CAYZVM010000200.1:0-8694 GCA_964481485.1 uncultured Saprospiraceae bacterium
CGAAAGGCGTGCACAGTTCGCTCGATTCTCCCTCGCACAGGGTAAGGTCGCCCGTAATCTCGCACAACGGAAGGTCGTTGACGGTGACTTCCTCGCTGCAAACGCTCGAGCAACCGTCCTCGTCGGTGACGGTGACGGAGTAGAGGCCCGGCAGGCTCACGGTGATACAGTTGGTCAGTTCGCCGGTGCTCCACAAGTAGGAAAATGCGCCCGCAGGCACACAAAGTTGAGTTGACTGTCCCTCGCAAATAGAAAGGTCGCCGATAATCGTGCAAAGCGGTAGTGGGTTGACGGTGACCGTCTCGCTGCAAATGCTGCTGCATCCGTTCACATCTGTGACGGTGACGGAATATGCACCCGCCGTGCTCACCGTGATGCAATTCGTTGTAGCTCCCGTACTCCACAAATAGGTGGCAGCACCCGCAGGCACACAGAGTTCGGTTGATTGCCCTTCGCAGATTGAAAAATCACCGGTTATTGTACAAACTGGCAGCGGGTTGACGACAACCGTCGCGCTACACACGCTGCTACACCCGTCCCCATCTGTGACGGTGACGGAATATTCACCCGCTGTGCTTACAGTGATGCAATTTGTCGTGGCTCCGGTGCTCCACAAATAAGTAAATGCGCCAGCAGGCACACAAAGTTGGCTCGACTGGCCTTCGCAAAGGGAAAGGTCGCCGATAATCGTGCAAAGCGGCAGTGGGTTGACGGTGACCGTCTCACTACACACACTCGAACACCCGTTCGCATCAGTGACGGTAACTGAATATACGCCCGCCGTACTTACCGTGATGCAATTCGTCGTGGCTCCCGTACTCCACAGGTAAGATGAAGCACCTGCAGGTACACAAAGTTCGGTTGATTGCCCTTCCCCGCAAATGAAATCATTACCACTGATGGTGCAATCGGGCAGCGGGTTGACGACAACCGTCGCGCTACACACGCTGCTACACCCGTCCCCATCTGTGACGGTGACGGAATATTCACCCGCTGTGCTTACAGTGATGCAATTTGTCGTGGCTCCGGTGCTCCACAAATAAGTAAATGCGCCAGCAGGCACACAAAGTTGGCTCGACTGGCCTTCGCAAAGGGAAAGGTCGCCCGTGATTGTGCAATCGGGCAGCGGGTTGACGGTGACCGTCTCGCTGCACACACTACTGCATCCGTTCGCATCAGTGACGGTGACTGAATATGCACCCGCCGTGCTTACTGTGATGCAATTTGTCGTGGCGCCCGTGCTCCACAAATATGAAGAAGCACCCGCAGGCGTACAGAGCTCGGTTGACTGTCCCTCGCAGATGGAAAGATCGCCTGTGATCGTGCAGACCGGAGGCGGGTTGACGACAACCGTTGCGCTACACACGCTGCTGCATCCGTTCGCGTCGGTGACGGTGACCGAATATTCACTCGCCGTGCTCACCGTGATGCAATTTGTCGTGGCGCCCGTACTCCACAAATAGGTGGCAGCACCCGCAGGCGTACAGAGCTCGGTTGACTGTCCCTCGCAGATGGAGAGGTCGCCCGTGATTGTGCAAACCGGGAGCGCGTTGACGGTGACCGTAATGATATTTGAAATTTCTTCACCGCAATCTCCAGTATTTGTTACAAAATAGTCGCCACTTGTGGTGACAGTGATAGATGCCGTTGTTGCCCCCGTACTCCAAACTCCGTCCACATTTCCCGAAAGGATAACACTGCCGCCTTCGCAAAACGTCGTTGCACCGCCCGCCGTAATTATGGAGGCGATTGGCAATCCGTTGTTAATTATGTTGTTGTGCAAATCAATGGCGCCCGCACATGTAAGAGCCCTACCCGATAGTGCGGCGGCTTCCAATATGTGGATTGCACCATTAGCAATGATAGTACCCAGAAAAACGGAACCTTCTCCTAAAGTGACTGCACCGTTTACTTGCCAATAAACATTGCAAAAAGAGGCTCCATTTATCAGCGTTACAGTGGAACCTACGGTTGTTGCGAAAGCGCCATCTATTTGAAAAATAAATATGGCATCAGGATCACCTTCCGCATTTAAAATTAAATCTCCATTTAATGTTGACGCGGCTCCCAGAATGTAAACGTCTGGGGTAAGTTCTTGACCGCCTCCTAATGTCGTTCCGATAGTTGTACCGCCCAGAATCCCGTCCAAATACATATATGCAGCACATACGTCCGGTGCTGCTGCTGCTGTGACGCCATTGGCAGAATGAATAGTCCCATTTACTACACCTGGCGGAAACCCGGTGACGCCACCTACATCAGAGCCGACATCCCCTGTCACGACTGTCGCCCCATCATTTGTAAGTGCTCCAACTGCGGTAAATACCGCAAAACTTTCTGCCACCCCTAAAAAGGGCGGCGGCGGTTGGAGTTGCCCGAAAGTCAAAGATGTTGTCAGGCACAGAATACATACTGTCAATAAATTAAGTAGATTGTGTTTCATTTTAAATGGATTTAAATTGCGAAAGAGGATTTTCACGACCCTGAAGCGAGTCCTTTTCGTGTGTTTAAAAAAAAGTGCGCCACGCCGAGTCTGGTGTTTTCCTCTCCCACATTGGGGCGTATATGATATAATATGGGGAAAAGTGGGGCGGTGCCCCAAAAAAAGAGCCACGTCAATTGACGCGGCTCTCTGATTTATATGCAAACAAATGGATGTCTGATGCTTGGTGGTGTTGGCACAAACGCGCTCACTACACGGGCAGCCACACCAAAAACGTCGCTCCTTTTCCTAATTCCGACTGCACTTCCATGCGTCCTTGGTGGGATTGTATGATGCTAAGCGTACTGGACAAGCCAAGGCCGAGGCCTTGGGGTTTGCGGGTAAAGTACGGCTCGAAAATATGGCTGATGTGCTCTGACGCGATACCCGGGCCGTTGTCGCGGATAGAAATCCAACAGCCGTCGCTGCTGCCCACTGTCTTAACCTCCAGTACCCCGGCTCCTTCTTCCATGACTTCTACGGCGTTGAGAATAATGTTGAGGAAGGCGATTTTTAGCTTTTCCGCGTCTGCGCTGATGATGCGCTCGTCGAGGTCATAGTCTTTTTTCACGTTGATATTTTTCAGGGCAATACGGTCGGCGGCCATATCGAGCGTCATATCGAGGATTTCGTTGGGTGTGCAGGGTTTGAAATCGAGGTGACCGGGGTTGCTGATTTGCAACAGGTCGGTGAGCAGTTGGCTGATGCGTTTGCTGTTGCGCTGGATGATTTCGATATAATCTGTCAGTTCATTTTTGGAGACTGTCAGTTGATTGATAGCGAGGTCAATATTGGTGAGCGGGTTGCGTATTTCGTGGCCGAGCATCCGTACTAATCGCCCCGTAGCGCCAAGTTTTTCGGCAATCAACAGTTCTTGTTCGGCTTTTTTGCGGCGTGTGATATCGTGCAGGACGCCTTGAAAATAGGTATCGCCACCGTTCGGCGATTGGTAGCGGGTGCAGGCAATGATGTAGGAACGGCGCTCGCCATTTGAGGATATTATTTCGGTTTCAAAGTCGCGTATATTCCCTTTTCGGGTCAATTTTTCGAGGAAATCCGTCTTATCTCCTTCATACTCAAACAAGTCTGTGATGTTTTTTTCTAAAAACTCTGCTTTTGAAAAACCTATCAGACGTGTAGCCGATTCATTGATATTTGTGAATCGCCCTTTTGCATCGAGCAGGCAAATCACGTCCATGAAGTCTTCGAAGATATTCCGGTACTTTTCCTCGCTTTCGCGGAGGGCTTGCAGCGCAGCCGCATATTCTATGGCACGGCGTTCGAGTTGTTGGTTGCGCACTTCGATTTCGCGTTGTTTTTTGTTCAGCTCGGTCACGTCCCTCAGCAACAGCACACCCACCACATTCCCTTGGTCGTCGTCAGAAGGGCTGGAATGGACACTGGCCCTGTAAAAATGCCCGTTGATTTCCTGTTCCACCTCGTTCCGGTCGCCGCCAAATGCTTTCATGACGTACTCGCCGAGGAATGAGAATTCATTTTTTTCAAACAAACTGGGGAGGTTTTTTCCTACCAATTCGCCATCCACTTTCAGCCGCACAAACCGCGGGGCGCCCTCGGTGAGCACTACATTGAAATTTTTGTCAAATAAAATAATCTCGTTGTCAGACAGGCTGTTGGAAAGTGATTTATAAAGGTTCAACATCCGCTGGTCGCTAAAAGCAGTCTGTTTTTGCTTCGTAATATCGGTCAAAGCGACGGTCAATCGCCGGTCCACACGGTTGCCGCTGGCGAGCAGCCAAGTACCGGGGCCGCTCACAAAAAAACCTACCTCGCTCGTAGCGGGGTTGGTGAGGAGGGCATTGGACAAACTTTCGGCAACGGATTCCGGGAAAAGCCCGCGCAACGTCAGTCCGGCGGGCACCTTAGTGCCGAGCAGTTTGTGGGTTGCACTGTTCGCCATCCGGCAAAACCAAGTTTCGGGCAATTCGAGTTTGTCTCCCTCAGCCTCAAAATACAGTAAACCGACGGGCGCCCAATCAAATATGTGGAGTGAATCGTTGTCCATGTGTATCATTCGATATTGAAATTCTTCAACTTGTTGTACAGCGTCTTCCGGTCAATGCCCAACAATTGCGCAGCCTTGCTTTTATTGAATTGTGCTTGGTGCAGCACACGCATTATCATTTCGTATTCGGCATTGTGTGCGACGGCTTTCAGGTCGGTTTTGTCGGGGATGGCAGTGATTTTTATGGGCGAAAATGCGGGTGGCGGTGGCGTGTCTATGCTGACGTGCGCTGCAGAAGGGCGTGGTGTTGGCTCTGCTTCGTTCAGTTCCCCCAATCCCAACTTGGCAAAATTCGATATCTCAAACGGCAGCGATTTGGCTTCTATGTATACTCCATCGGTGAGGAGCGTAGCGCGTTTGATGACGTTTTTCAATTCGCGCACATTGCCGTACCAAGGATATTTCAAAAAAATCTGTACCACATCATCCGTGAAGCCTTGCACTGGCTTGTTCAGTTCGTGTGCTGTTTGTTGCAAAAAAGTATTGGCGAACAACATGATATCGTTGAGCCGCTCCCGCAAAGGAGGTATTTCCAAGCTGAACTCATTGAAACGGTGGTACAGGTCTTCGCGGAATTTTCCATTGCGGCATGCAATCTGCAGGCGCTCGTTGCTGGCTATCACGATGCGCACGTCCAGCGGGATTTCTTTTGTGCTGCCGATGCGTTTGAGTTTGCGCTCCTGCACCACGCGAAGCAAGGCCACCTGCACGTCGTAGGGCAAATTGATGACCTCATCGAGGAACAAGGTGCCTCCATTGGCCAATTCAAAATGGCCGATTTTGAGGGATAAAGCACCGGTGAAAGCGCCTTTTTCGTGACCGAACAATTCGCTGTTGGCCAAATCTTTGGAAATCGCGCCACAATCCATCGCCACAAAAGGCTGGTGCCGCCGGGGGCTTCGGTCGTGAATCATGCGCGCGATGGACTCCTTGCCCGCGCCGCTTTCGCCATATACGATAACGGTGTAGTTGGTCGGGGCCACGAGGTCTATTTGTTTGTAGAGCGCTTGGGCTTGCGGGCTGCGACCCAATACATAGCCTTTTCCAAAAGTAGGTGAGGGCTTGTTTTTCAATGGTTTATTTGTCGCCAAAACCGTGTTTTCATGCTCATGGTCAGTAACTCCATTTTTAGAGGCGGCCAGCGCGCGCTGAATGCTGAGCAGGATTTCGTCGGGGACGATGGGTTTGGTGAGGTAGTCAAACGCCCCTTGTTTCATCACGTTGACAGCCATGCGAATGTCGGAATAGCCGGTCATGACAAGCACGGGGATGTGTGGCCATTTTTCCCGAAGTTGATGCAGCACCTCGCCGCCACTCAAATCGCCGAGGCGAAAGTCGGTCAGGACGAGGTCGGGGCTTTCGATTTCGACCGCACGGATGCCCGCCGCGCCGCTATTGGCGCTCACTGTCTCATAATCCTTGCGTGCCAAGAAGCGACTGAGCAGTGTGCAGATATCGGGGTCGTCGTCAATGATAAGAATTTTTTCCATAATTGGTGTCGAGTCAGCCCCGTCGGGGTGTTGTCTTATTGAGTGGAAAATATAACCGGTTCCTTAAGGCCGCAGGTCAGTTTATTATTCCAAAGGAGCTAACAATTCTTTCCTTCTTTTCGACACGGCAATACGCATCGCTTCCCGGTATTTCGCCACCGTGCGACGAGCCACTATATAGTTTTTTTTGGCCAGCGCGTCGGCGATATTCTGGTCAGTGATGGGATTTTGTTTGTCTTCGGCTGCTATCATCGCTGCGATGTGGTCGCTGATTTCGCGGTTGGTCACGAGTTCACCGTCTGATTTGGCCATACCCTGATGGAAAAGGTCTTTGAGGTGAACGATGCCAAAATCAGCGAGAGCATATTTGGTGCTGGTGATACGGGAAACGGTCGAAATATCTAAGTCAATTTGGTCTGCCACGTCTTTCAATATCATCGGGCGGAGGTGTTTGGGGTCGCCGGTGCGGAAGTACTCGACCTGCAATTGCACGAGCGCTTTGATGGTTTTGAGCATGGACTGCTCGCGCTGGCGTATCATTTCTATAAACCACAAAGCAGAATCCACTTTGGAGCGCAGGTATTGGACGGCGGCTTTGTTCTGCTTGCTGGCTTTGTCGCGGCGCATGGCATTGAGGTTCTCCATCATGTCGCTGCTGAGGCGTAGTTCGGCATTGCCATTGGCGATTGCCACGCGGAAATCGCCGCTTTCGGTTTCTTCTACAATGAATTCGGGGATGATGTTTTGGTTTTTAAAGAGTTCCGAAGTGCCGCTACCGACGGGCCGGGGGGTGAGTTTTTCAATCAACACGATGGCGCACTTCAATTGCTGAGGCGTGGCGCCGAGCGCGGTCGTGAGTTTTTCGTAGTGGCGGCTGGCGAGGTCGTTCAGGTGTTTGTCCACGATTTGATACGCCAAGTCAATGCACGCTAAATTGTGGTGCTTGGCTTCGAGTTGGAGGAGTAGGCACTCGCGGAGGTCGCGTGCGCCCACACCGGGAGGGTCGAGCCCCTGCACGGTTTCGAGTTCGTCCTCCAGTTCGGTTTCTGTGACAATAATGCTGTAAGCGAAAGAGAGATTGTCCGCGATATCGGCAAGGGAAAGGCGCAAGTAGCCGTCGTCGTCGAGACTGTCCACCAGATAGCCCGCGAGCATCCGTTCGCGGAGCGGGAGCGACATCATGGTGAGTTGTTCTTTTAGTGCATCGCGGAAATCTTTGGATTGGACGAGGGGGGCATTGTAGCCAAGTTTGTCGGCACTGCGCGGGTCGAGCGCGGTTTTGTAATCGGGGATTTCGTTGTCGGATTGGTGTCGATCGGGGAGTTCGAGGTGTTCAGGTTCGTTCGGTTCGGGGGGAGGCTCAGACGGCTCTATGGGGTCGGGTGCGGGGAATCCGGATTCGAGGGCTGGGTTTTCTTCGAGTTCGTCTTTGATTTTTTGCTCCAACTCCAAGGTGTTGAGCTGAATGAAATTCAGCAACTGGATTTGCTGTGGCGAGAGCTTTAGCAGCTGCTTTTGGCCGTGTTGCTGGTGATGTCCTAACATTCTGCGATTTTCGTGTCGGCATTGGCTTTTTGCCTTTGACCACAGTATCGAAGTTAAAAAAACAAGACCGAGCCGGTTATGATGTGGGAAAAGGAAAATATGTAGAATTTTTTACCCAAAATGGGGCGAGATAAAAAACGCGGTCAAATCTTGATTGCCCCAAATTGGGGAAGAATCTGCAATATACAGCAAAAACCAACAAGATTGAATCTCGCAGGGGACTATTTTACCCTTTTTCGCGAATACGCCCCCAAAGCCGCGACACGCCATTTTTCATTTGCACCAATATGTTCGCTTTCGACACTTGCGGCGTTTTCCCCTGTACAAAATAAAGATACCCGGCAAGTTTGGAAAGGGTGCCGATGCTGCCCGAAATGGCCAATATCAGCCCAGCACGACAGTCTTGACAGATAAACGAGGCTGTCTATCATAGTTGAAAGACAGCCTCGTGTAAACTACTCAAAATGATGGCTAAGTTATTTTCCGGTCGATGTGCCGGAAAAGAAGTTCCTTGCGGGCTGTTGACCATCAGGCCGTTTTACTTCATCATTTCGTTCACTGCTTTTTTGCCGTTGTTTGCTTTGTTTTCAATGGCATACTCAGCATCGTCGGCCAGTTTGTTTGCTTTGTTTTTTGTTTTGCCCCACCAAGTTTTGCCGTTTTGCAGAATGTGGCGCACGAAGTTGTCCAGTTCATTGGCAGCAATGCCAGCGTTCGTTTCAACACCCCCCTTGGTTTCGTACCAAGATTTTTTGCCATCTTCCACAAGTTGGTCCATGTAATCGGCGCTTCTGTTTTTCAGTTTTGCGATTTTCTTGCGGGTTGCAGCGCCCGATTGTGGGGCAAGGAGCAATCCTACAACAGCGCCCGCAGCAGCTCCACCCAACAGGGCGATAATCAATTTCGAGTTCGACATAGTTTTTGAATTTTTGTTTCGGTCAATGTTTACCATTGTGTTTGTTCTTCCATTGCTAAAAATCCTGTACCACACGCTTTGTACCTGATTCTGTTTTCAGCAAGATGCCCAAAATGTGGAATAGTGTGGAAAAAACGCCCCCCCCCCCCCGGAGGGGGGGCGGCGCGATATTTTGGGAGTCAAATGGTAGTTTCCATCCCCGCGATCTTTGGGGGGTAGGTGAGTTTGGGTGGAG
>CAYZVM010000200.1:8704-11595 GCA_964481485.1 uncultured Saprospiraceae bacterium
TTTAATGTTTTTCCGTATTAAGCAAGATGCCAAAATTGTGTAATAGTGTGTAAAAAACGCCCCCCCCCCCCCCGAAAGGTGGACGGCACGATAATTTGCGACTCAAATGGAAGTATCCATCCCCGCTATCTTTCGGGGTTACATCAATTTTGCTGCACTTTATCTTCTTGGCTTGCAGACCGCTTGATTTCAAAAAGGACAAGCACCCCTAACAATGGTAGGACATCACCTTGATTTTTCACATTTTCATGTTGGCAAAGTCTCAAATAAAACACTTCTAATGGATGTTGGCAAAGTCCGTACACTGCTTATTATTGATGATGAAAAAGATATGTGCATGTTGCTGAGCCGGGCCTTGAGTACTTTTTTTGGACACATCGAAGTCGCACACACGCTCGCCGAAGGTGCTTCGATTGCCGCCCAGGTTTTTCCCGACGTTATATTATTGGACAACAACCTGCCGGACGGCTACGGATTAGACCATATCAATATGTTCAGAAACGGTGATGCAGTCGTGCAGATAGTGTTGGTGAGCGCCATGGAAATCCGCTACGAGTCGCTCGCAGCCGGCGCCGACGATTTTATCAGCAAGCCGGTGGACATGGCTGCGTTGAAAACTATCATAGATAAAGAGAAGGATACAAAAAATTGATAGTCAAAGGTGGTTTAGAGGGGCTTAGGTTCAAAATCCCAATCATTGATTTTCAGGGCCAATTATCTTTCTAAACCATCTAAACTGGCCTACCAAATGCAAAAGCCCGCAGACATTGTTGCCTACGAGCTAAAGCCAATCTTACCTGAATGTCGTATTCATGTTGGGGGCGCTGAAAAATGCGGGCTGCATCTCCATCTAAATCAACTAAAAATTGCATCCGGCTTTTTCTCTGAGAGCGCCTTTTCATAGGCAGCGTCCAGCCCTTGTTCTGTCCGTTCCAACACCTTGTCAATATGTTTCAACGCGCGAGATCTGAGGAAACTGCGCGTTTCGCTCCCACTCCGGGAAGCTGTCAAAAGTGCTACCACACCGCCAATCATAGCCCCGGCAGAAGCCATGATTATCATTTGCTGTGTGTCCTTTTTTGTGCTTTTTTTGTCTTTTTTCAACATAATGGCATGGACAATAATCCTGTGCCAAACCATTTTGGCGGCTCGATTGTGGAATTTTCGCCCCAACCCGGCGGTCTGCTGTAGAAAAAAGTTAGCACCTCGGCAAAAGGGGCATTTCAGAAGATATATGCCCGCCACAGCGAAATTCATCTGCCGTTTTCCGCCTTTTATCCAACTGTTTTCCCAACCGACCTCACACTTAATAATCTTGCAGCTGTTTGGACAAAAGTTATTGGATTTCAGATTTTGGCTCTGTGATTTTGAATTCTTTGAAAATAATCCAAAGTCCAACATCCTAACTTTTAAAGTCTTCGAATTACAAAAACACATCAAGAAATGGCAACTACATCGCCCAAACGAAAAAGAACCCTCCTGTACATTTTGCTTGGTTTGCTCGGTCTGCTCATCGTGGCAGCGGTCATAAAATCCCGCTCCAAACCAAAGGGCGAAGAAGTGACCGTAGAAAACACCAAACGCCGCACCATCCGAGAGACCGTGAGCGCCAGCGGCAAAATATTCCCCGAGACGGAAGTCAAAATCAGTTCCGACGTGTCTGGCGAAATCACCGAACTCTACGTGAAAGAAGGCGACAGTGTCACCATTGGGCAAGTTTTGGCAAAAATCCGCCCCGACGAGTACCAAAGCGCGGTAGAGCAGGGCGAAGCATCGGTGAACACCGCCCGCGCCCAACGGCAGATTTCCTCCTCCAATGTACAGGGCAGCGGTGCCCAAATCGAACAACTCAAAGCCGATGTGCGACGCACCAAAGCGCAATTGGAAGTAGCCCGCAACGCGCACCAGCGCAACGAACAACTCCATAAAGACGGGGTCATCTCCACCTCCGAATTTGAAACTTCGCTCGGCAACCTCCGCGCCGCCGAAAGTGGGCTGGCCGCCGCCGAAGCTGGCCTCAAATCCGCAGAAAGCAGCGCCGCCGCTGCCCGCGAAAACGTGCGCGTCTCCGAATTCGGCATCACCAGCGCCAGCGCCCGCCTCAAAGAACTCCGCACCAGCCTCCAAAAAACCATCATCACCGCCCCCGTGAGCGGCATCGTGAGCAAACTCAACGTCGAAAAAGGCGAGCGCGTGGTGGGTACTCTGCAAATGGCCGGTACCGAAATGATGCGCATCGCCAATCTCAGTTCGATGGAGGTGCAAGTGGATGTGAGCGAAAACGATATTTTGAAAGTCAGCCTCAACGACGAAACCGACATCGAAGTAGATGCCTATCTGGGCAGAAAATTCAAAGGCCGAGTGAGCGAAATCGCCAACAGCGCCAGCAACCTTACAGGGGTATCTGGCGTCAGCCTCAACACCGACCAAGTAACCAACTTTGTGGTCAAAATCCGTGTGGACCCGACCTCTTACGCCGAATTGGTAAAGCCCGGCCAGCGATACCCATTCCGGCCGGGCATGTCGGCTGCCGTGGATATTTTCACTCAAACCGCCGACAGCACATTGAGCGTGCCCCTCATCGCCGTCACCGCCAGAGAAGAGGATGAAGAGGAGAAAGACAAAGACAAAGATGGCGAGGCCAAAGAAGTCAGCAAGAAAGACGATGACGACATCAAGGAAATCGTATTCGTCGTCGTGGGCGACACGGTCGCGGTGCGCGAAGTAAAAACCGGCATTCAGGACAATGACTTTATAGAAATCCTCTCCGGGCTTCAAGGAGACGAAACCGTCGTCACCGGCCCCTATTCTGCCATCGCCCGGAAACTCAAAAGCGGCAGCCGCATCACCATCAGCGATAAAAAGAAAGGCGACAACAAAGACGAAAAAGG
>CAYZVM010000201.1:0-11569 GCA_964481485.1 uncultured Saprospiraceae bacterium
GGGCAAAAACCAATCTACCTGAAATTTACAAGTTATTATTTACCCGTTCCTAAACCGACTGTAACCAACCCTCCAATCAGCACCTATTTTCTCAGCACTGGCAACTCCACTCCCGAAGCCCCCAACTTGGTGTGAAAAACCTGAATATTGGCCGGCACAAAATCTTCGTCTTTTGCCTGGTAAATATTGATGAACTGCTGCGGGTTGCGGTCGGCGAGCGGGAACCAACTGCTCTGCACCTGCACCATCAGTTTATGGCCGGGCAGGAATGTGTGCGCCACGTCGGGCAAATCGAAACGCACCTGTGTCATTGTGGCCGGCACGAAAGGTTGTGGTTTTTCAAAACTGTTGCGGTAGCGCCCGCGCATGATTTCGCCGCGCACCAGCATCTGGTAGCCGCCGAGCGGTACTCCGTTTTCTTCACCTTTTAATGTGTCGGGAAACACATCTATCAGTTTCACCACAAAATCCGCATCCGTCGTGCTCAGGCTCACCCAAAGGTCGGCAGTCACGGTGCCAGTCACCGTCATTGGCTCGGTGAGCACCTCCGTTTGGTACACCAGCACGTCGGGTCGGCGGGCGGCGAACCGCTGGTCGTCCGTCATGTACTCGCGGGTGCGGCGCAAGTGCACATCCTCGGTGTACGGCACCGGTTTGGCGGGGTCGCTCGTGTATTCATCCATTAGTTTGTCGGCGGACAGCCCGTCCGAAGTTGGAGGGGGCGTCGTGGCCAACTTGCCTCCTTCGTGGAAAAAAAACTTGACGGGCTGGGTGGAGCGCGGAGGCCAAGCATCGTACTGCGTCCATTTGTTGCTGCCTGTTTCAAAAATGAGCGCTTCCGGCAAATCCATTTCGCCTTTGTCTTTCAAGTAAAATTCAAAAAACGGCAACTCGATATTTTTTTGGTACCAATCGCTGGTCTGCTGCCCGAACACCACATTTCCAAGTCTTTCGCCAGTGCCACGCGCCCAGCCGCCGTGTACCCAAGGCCCCATCACGATTCGATTGCTCAGCGTGGGTGGATTTTGTTTTTCAATGGCCTCATAAGTGCGCCATGCCCCGAAACAATCTTCCGCGTCAAAAAGACCGCCGACGGTCATCACGGCGGGCATCACATTTTTCAAGTGGGGGCGCGGGTTGCGGGCTTTCCAAAAGTCGTCATAGTTGGGGTGCGCCATCAGGTCGTTCCAAAATGGGATATCCTTCATGCCGTATTTTTCTGAAAAATTGGGCAAAGCCCCGGCGCGGAGAAAAAAATCGTAGTTGTCGGGCGTGTTCCAATCCGAAAATCCGGGACTGCCTTTCGTGGTCGGTTTGGGACGCGGTTTGCCAAAACCGGAATAAAAACTGAACCCGTCCATGAGCATAAACGCCCCGTTGTGATGGAAGTCGTCGCCGATAAACCAATCGGTCACAGGTGCTTGCGGCGACACGGCTTTGATGGCCGGGTGGTTGGCGGGAATCGCCATCGTCGCGTAAAAACCGGGGTAAGAAATCCCCATCACCCCTACCCTGCCGTTGTTGTTGGGCACATTTTTCAAAAGCCATTCCACCGCATCGTAGGTATCGGAGGCTTCGTCCACGTCTTTCGGCGATTTTTTGTCGGGATTGAACGGCCGCACGTCCACAAACGCTCCCTCGCTCATGTATTTGCCCCGTACATCCTGAAAAACAAAGATGTAGCCCGCGCGGGCGAGGTTCATGTTTTGAATAGAAGTCGTGAAATTGTCCTCCCCATACGGCGAGCAAGAATAGGGCGTCCGCCGAATGATGATGGGGTATTTTTGAGATTGGTCTTTGGGGGTATAAATGGAAGTGAAAAGCCGGGTGCTGTCGCGCATCGGAATCATCACCTCGCGCTTGGTGAAGTTGTCGCGGATGAACGCAGAATCGGTGGTGTTTTTTTGGGAGAAAAGCGTGGCGACGAGTGCTGTGGTCGCAAAGAGCAGAAGAAAAAAACGTTTGAACATAATGTGGACACAGAGATTTTTTATCGCGCAAAATCACAAAAAATTTAAACCCCTCCTGAAGTTTTTCGTTACCAAAAGGCAACACAATCTTTCAATCCGGCCATTTTGGGGCTAAAAACACACGAAACACATGGATTTTTCGACCGAACTCTTGTACTCGCTTTTATTTTCTGCTATTGCCCTCAGCGTCGGCGTCATCATCGGCTGGGTGTTCGAACGGTATGTGTTGCGCCGGTTTTTCAGAGACAACTTCATGTTCAACGCGCTGAAAGGCATCGGCGTTTTTGCCGGTTTGTGGGTGGGCGTGCGGATTGCATTGCGCTATCTTGAACTGCCGGGATTTTGGCAATACACCATTTCATCCGTTTGGCAATCGGTGTTTATTTTGGCGGTCACGTTTTATCTGGCGCGGCTTGCCGGTCAGTCCATCAGTCGAAAAATGTCGGATATGAACGGGCTGCTACCCACCGCCACTTTATTGCAAAATGTGGCAAAGGTTGTGGTTTACATAGTGGGTTTGTTGGTGTTGCTCCAAACATTGGGCATAACCGTGGCGCCCATGCTCACGGCATTGGGCGTTGGTGGTTTGGCTGTTGCGCTGGCGTTGCAGCCCACGTTGAGCAACCTTTTTTCCGGCATACAAATCATTGCCGCTCGAAAAATTAAGATTGGGCATTTTATCCGCCTCGAAGACGGATCGGAGGGCTATGTGACCGATATCAACTGGCGCAGCACCACCATCAGGGCGCTCAGCAACCAAACCATCATACTCCCCAATACCAAACTCGCCGACTCGACCATCACAAATACTTGGGTGCCAGACCCTGAAATCTCGGTGCCGATTCCGGTGGGGGTTGGCTATGAAAGCGACCTCGAATTTGTGGAGCGCGTGACGCTGGAAGTGGCAAAATCCGTTCAGTCCACACACCCGGGCGCCGTGCCCGACTTCGAGCCTGCCGTGCGGTTCAATGAATTTGGCGATTCGAGCATCAATTTCAAGGTCATCCTGCGGGCCAAAGAATTTGTCGAACAATTCTTGATGCGCCACGATTTTATCAAGGCATTGCACGCCCGCTACAAAAAAGAAGGCATCAATATTCCTTTCCCGATTCGGACGATTCAGTTCGACGCCGCCTCGCCGCTGCCTGTGCGGGATTTGAAAAAGTAGCTCAAAATGGGGGCGGTGCCGGCGCGTGACACGTTTTCATAAAACCCGTTTTCGTCGAAGCATTTGTGTTGTCAATCGGTTAACACAGACCGACTGCAACCTTTTTGGAACAGATGTTGTCTATCCTGCCAAATAATCATTCACTACGGACATTCTTTCTGCTATGAAAACGAAATTATTATTGGTCGGCATTTTCAGCCTGTTCCTCAGCCTATACCAAACCACTGCTGCCCCCAATTCCACCACTTGGGGCAACGACCCCGATGTCAAAGTCGTCGTAAGCCCAAAACGCATCTGGCTCGTGACCGACGAAATCTCCGTCAAAAGCCTCACGGTGCAAGTGCTCGACGAGCAGGGCAAGGTCGTGATGGAAAAACAATTTTCTTCCAAAATGGGCGATTGGTCGTTCCGCATTGACGCGCTGCCGCAGGGGAAATACTCCGTCATGGTCGGCACAAAAAAAATGACCGATTTTAAGCGAAAATAAAAAAGTCAAACAAGTAAACACACAAACGGGCGGCCTCCGAGTTTCGGAGGTCGCCCGATTTTTTTTGGGAAAAACCCGTAACCTTGCGGCTCTATGCAAAATCAAATTTTCAACGAAGACTGCATCACCGGCATGGCTGCCCGGATCCCCGATGCATCGGTGGATTTGGTCATCACCGACCCGCCGTTCGGCATCGAGTTTCAGGCGAAAAAAGCCAATTACAACCGCAAGGGCAGCCGGGTGTTGGAAGGCTACAACGAAGTGAAAGGTGTTGACTATCTGGAGTTTACCCGCCAATGGCTCGGCCAAGTGCGGCGCGTGCTGAAGCCCTCGGGCAGCCTCTACATTTTCTCCGGTTGGAATTATTTGAAGGATTTGCTCATCACGCTCGACGAACTGGATTTCACGCTCGTGAACCACCTCGTCTGGAAGTATCAGTTCGGCCTCGTCACCAAGCGCAAATACGTTACCTCCCATTATCACGTCCTTTTTTGCAGCCTCGACGAGAAACAGCGCAAGTTTTTCCCTTATGCCCGATTCGACAAAGACGAGCGCCATCCCGACGGCGGCAGCGCCCACTACAAAGACAAAGAGGATGTGTGGGTTATCCCCCGCGAATACTGGAACGGCGACGTGAAAACGCCCACCAAACTGCCCGCCGAACTCATCCGCAAAATATTGGCGTACAGCAGCCAGCCAGGCGACCTCGTACTCGACCCTTTTCTCGGCTCTGGCCAAGTGGCGGTGGTGAGCCACCTCGAAGGCCGACGCTATGCGGGTTTTGAAATCGTGCCGGAATATTTTGAGTTTGCAAAAAAGCGATTAGAGAGCGGGCAATATCGCATCAAGGCTGAATAATTTGAAAACCTACGGTGCCGGCATCGGACTATTTCTTTGCCGCATTCGGAGGCAAGGCTTTCAGGTGCTTTTCTATTTCATCCATGTCTTTCATCATTTGCTCGGTGAAGTTTTTGCCGGGATTTGCTTCGTAGTCTTTCCTAAAATCTTCAAAATCAAAATAATAAGCCTCCCGGATAAAAGGTCTTTGACGCTCCGGGTAGTAGGGCCTTGATTCGTACTTTTTGTACGCCTCCCATGCTTTTTCTTTTTCCCCCATGAACAGCAGCGCGTGCGGCAGGTTGGTGTAGAGGTAGAGGTTGTCGGGGTTCAATTCGATGCCGCGTTGGATGGCGTCGTAGCATTTTTGGTACTCTTTGATAAAAAGAGCGTTGAAGCCCAAACTGTTGTAGTGCGTAGAAAGGCTGGCCCTATGTTCGGGTTTGTCTTCCAATTTCAGTAGCCGCTCGCCCAATTGGGTGGCCTTTTCGTAATATTCAGACCTTTCGGCTCTATCCAAAATCCCGCCCACCTGGCTTGCAAAAGCATTCATCAAACTTTTTAACAAACCCGGCGACTCCAGATGCAGCAAGGTGTCAAAAAATGCCGGTTGTTCTTCGGGTGCGATTGCTTGATAATAGTCGAGATAGTCGTAAGCACTATTATTGCCGAGTTGGAAGAGGCGTTTCCACATTTTTGTTTTCATGGAAGCCATGCCCCGGTCGCTGAAATACCACAGATATTGGCGCGTCACATCAGCGGATTGGGACTGCTCGAACCTTCCCATGTCGAACGGTATCTGTGGGTGAGTTTTGCTTATTTCGAAAAGGGCGATGACCGCTTGCGGGTCTTCCCGGATTTGCAGCACCTTTTCGTACAACGTTGCTGCGCGTGGTTCTTGGCCATTTGCCCGAAAATGGTTGGCCAATCGCATCAATTCATATTCATCTGTCAGCGATGCCAGTTTTTCCTGAATGAGTGGATGGTCGGCAGGGTCGTTCATTTTGTCCAAGCCAATCAGCGCATCGGCATTGATTTCTTGTTGCAGTGCTTTTTTGTAGAGCAGCCTTGCTGTGGCGAAATCTCGCTCGGTGCGAAAATATTGGGCGGAAGAAGCCAGTTTCGCGGGATTGGTTTCGTTTAAAAAAAGATCTTTACTGACTTGAAAACCACCTTTTTGGCACAAATCAAAATAGTCCCAGAGGGGTATTGAGCCTTCTCCTTTATTGATGAGGTACTCATACATTTTTTTTGCCTCGGCGTATTTGCCATCCTTTTTGAACCGCTCGGCGAGTGGATAAAGAATGCGGGTTTGTCGCATGAGGCTGTCTATATGGTCGTGACCAATAGATTTGCCGATTGTGTGCCAATTGTACCACACCTCTTCCCCTTGATTGGGGAATTTTTTGAGCAAATAGTCAAATAGTTTGTAAGCGGTGGCACTGTCTTGTTGGCTCAAAAAATTGAATGCGGCGTGATAAAGCGCCCCCGCATGGGTAATAGCGTCCAACTGATCGGGGCTGGGCAAAATGTCTTTTTCAATCAAAGCATTGGGTGTATAGTGGTGCAACTCGTCGTTCAGAAAAGCATCGGGCATTTTCCACAGGCGGGTTGTACCCATGCCGTCTGTGGTGAGCGCACGGCTGTTGTCGGGCGAAATAGCTATTGAAATGACACCGCCGGCATGCTCGCCTTTGAACGACCCGATGTAGAGGCTCTGTTGGTTCCACAGACGGGCGACATTGTCCCATCCGGCAATCAGCAAATACTTTTCGTCGGGTGAAAAAACTGCCGATTGCGGATAAACGTCGTCCAGCTCAACGGCGCTCGTGCCATCCATATCGGTCAAAAGCGCGTCATTGCCATTGCCAATAAGCAGCATCTTATTCCCCTTGGGCGACAACACGACATCGCGCCAACCAGTTGTTTTTTGGCCGTTCCAATATCCTCGCCATGATTTGAGGGGCTTTTCGACTCGGCTGATGTCCCAAAGAAATAATTGCCCTGTTTCGTTAAGTGTCAAAAGACGTTGACTGTCTGGCAGAAAAATTATTTTTTGGACAGGACTTTCTATGTCAAGCAATTCAGACTTTAGTTTTTGCTCTTCTATTGACCATAAATAAATCCTTTGGTCTTTGCCGGTCAAGGCGATAACATTGCCGTCGGGCGAGAGGGCGGCGCGGTGCAGATTGGGATAATTTCCGATAGGCGTTAGTCTGCGCTGGTTGCTTCTGGGGTTCCATAGCCAGTATGTGCTGAATATGGAATCGGCACAAGTGATGAGCACGCGCTCGCCATCTGGGAAAAATTGCGCTTGGGTAACGCGACACCCTGATTCTCTGTACGTGGCCTGCTCGCGGGCAGCACTGTTCCACAGGGTGGCGGTGCCGTCAGCATTGAGGGTAAGGAAGAAATATCGGCTCGTATCACTCAGTTGTGGATTTATAGAGATGTTGACAACCGTGCTGCTGTCTTTCTTTATGCGAAAAAAAGGTTCTTTTGGTACATTGGTCAGCCGCACCACTGCCGCAGAGTCGTAAGGATGAGTGTACACGAAATATTTGCCATCGTGCGAAAATGTTGGCACACAGGAATTCCACCGATTATTTGAAGGCCTCCCGGATTTGGGTCTTGGCAAGGTGAAGGACATGGGCTTCCTGCTAGTGTAGCGATAGCTGTGGAATGTCGCTCCTCCTGATTTAAGAAAGTACATGACGATATCCCCCTCCGGTGTTTCGCCTGCCCAAGCCGGGAAAGCATTTTCTCCATAAACTCCGAACCGCGTGCGATAGCCGCCATCTTTTTGAAAAACGCGCACAGCCAATTCACTGGTCTGCCCTTGCCCTTGTTCCAGCGTTTTCCCGATGAGCAGCAATCTTTCGCCCGCTGGATAAGGTTTTAGTATCTGGTTCCCCAGATTGTTGAATGGCCGCACGTTTTGGCTCCCGCCGGGGCGCAGTGCCACTGTTTGGTCGGAAGTTTGTACAAGTATCGAATCCTCATTGACAAAAAAGGCATCTTTTATGAGTTTCGATTCGCTTACAAAACTGTCGAGCGAATCGCCTTCTAAGCTCCAGACCCGCAGCAAACCAGAACGGTCGTAACTGGCGACTTTTTTGCCCTCAGGTGAAAAAAAGCCATTGGAAACTACTCTCGAATGACCCTGCAACGGGATTCGTTTTTTATTAGAAATGTCCCATAAGAGCGTGGTTGTGTCGGTACTGCCACACACCAGCAAAAAAGAGTTGTCGGGCGAGAAAACCAATTTGTTGATTCGATTTGCGCCCAAGGCAAGGGAATCCAGCCGTTGGCCGGTTGCGCTGCTTTGCAGGATGAGTCGCCCTTTTTCATCATGCCAAACCCATTTGCCTCCATCCGGTGAAATAGCAGCTTGCAGTTGCACGGCGACTGTGCCATCTCGGCGCAACTGAGCGCTGCCCAGTCTTTTCCCCGAAGTATCGCTCAATATTGCCCAATCGGAGCCATAGATGAGCAACCGCACACTGTCTTTTGAGAACTGGATATATCCATAATCAGTCGTCAAACTATCAAAGGTGAACAGCAAATCCCCATTGGAATGCCACAATTTTACGGTGCGGTCGAAGCCGTAGGTAGCGAGGTACTTGCCATCGGGCGAAACCGCCAAACGGGCAATCCCTCTTTTATGCCCCTCGAACCCCTGCCGCCGGTAAAAATAGTTATCAGGGTTGCTGATGATGTCGGCAAATACTTGTTGGGTGACTTCGTCGTCGGCGTGTTCTTTGAGCGACATTTCGGCCATACGGGCAGCAAGCGTGGGGTCGGTCTGGAGGGTGCGCAGAGTGGCGGCCAAGTTGTGCCCGGCACGGGCATTGCGGCGTGATTCGGCGGTTCTTGCTTCTGCGATTTTGCGCTGGCCGTCGGCTTCGCCCCGCAGTTTTTTCTCCAACATTTTCCCCCGGCGCTCCAAGTCTTTTTGCCGCTCGGTTTTTTGCTGAATTTCTTTTATCTCGGCGGTCACGTCGGCGACTTTGGTGGGTTCGCACACGAGGTAGGCTTGGTAAAGGCTGATGGCTTCGCCGTTTTTATCAATGCGGGCATTCAGCCGGGCTTGTTCGAGCAGGCAAGGGCAGGTGTCGCAGAGTACTTGCTTTTGCGCGGTAGCGCTGAGCGCGAGCAGAAAGCAGATTGTTAATACAAACGGGGTTTTCATGTGTCATTTAGTTTGAAGTTTTTGGAGCGATTCGGAGACGAGCACTGCTTTTTTATCCATTTCAGCCGACCAGATGCCTTCCTTACGCGCTTTCTCCATTTCTTTTTTTGCCAAAAGTGGTTGGTTGGCGGTCATATAGACATCTATTTTGGTGCTTAGCAGTTTGAGTTCGGCCTCTCGGTATTTCTCAAGGTTTTCTTGGGCTTTGTCGAAATTGTAATTGGAGATGCTGATTTGCCGCTGTACCTCCTCGTTTTGCCGACGCGCTACTATCCACCCTGCCGACGCTATCAACGCCAATAACCCCGCGACAACAGCAAAGGCTAAAACTTGTCGTTTGCTTTTTTTGGCCTGTATCAATTGCTGGTGGCGAGCTTTCTGTTCCAGTTCTTCTTTGAGGCGTGCGGCTTGTTCTTGTTGGGCCTTTTTGGCCTCTTCTTTTTCTTGGCGCAGTCGGCGTTTTTCATACGATTTCAGAATTGGCTCCACGAGCGCGTCATGGCTGACCTCGTAGCTGCGCCCCAAATGGGTGTTTTCTACCCGAATAAGGCGACTGTCCACCAACAGCCGCAGCAATTCTTCCTCGATGCCGTATTTTTCTTTTTCAACACCTTCCGTGACACCGACTCGCCGACCACCCACGATGAGACCCGTCTCGATGAACACACGGGCGCGCTCCTCCATTTCGTCGGGCAAATCGGCAATGGCCTGTTCGTAATAGTCATTGATGACGGATTGTATATCCGCCCTGCTGCCGACGTAGGTTTGGTCAATTTCTATGCTGTTATCTTTGACCTTAGCGTGCCGCTGTTGCACTTGCTGCTCGATATGCCGGGAGACAAGTTGCAGTTGGAAAGACTCGATTTCCTGGTTTTTGTTAGTCAGTTCGTCCAGAATCAGTTGGAGCGTTTCCTCCCGATAGGTAAAAGGCGGAGTAGCAAAACCGGCACCCGGCAATTGAGCTGGCTCTGTGATGGCTTCACTGGCCTGATGGCGTTTCAGGGGCTTGAGTTGAAAACGGTTATGGAGAATGAGCGGTATTTCCACACTCAATTCTTCCAACAGGCTGAGCCTGTCGGAGCGGATGGCCATGACAATTTTGCTTTTCACGGGCTGGTGCCAGGCCATGTCGTCGGCAGTGCGCTGGTCGGGCGGTATGGAGAGCAGGTGCTCGCTCACGCGGTTGGGCAAACGCCCGGAGACGAGGTCGGCCAAGTCCACGATGAATGCGCGGCGGGCCGCGGGCGAATGCTCAAAAAATTCTTCAAACTGGTCGAGCAGGAACACCGGCATTGCTGGTTCGCCATATCGCTCAAACCGGCAGGCGCGCAAACTTTCCCAAAGACCGGCTTCAGCAAAAGTGGTTCCGGTGTGGCGCTGGAGCGCAACTTCGTCCATGTAAGGCCGGAGCGCGTTTTTTATCGTCACGACTGGGCTGAACGCCGTGTCCTGCAGTCGGATTTTGATAGGAATGTACGGCTCCAATTCGAGCAGCGGCACCAGACCCGCATTGAGCAAAGAACTTTTCCCAATGCCTGATTTTGAGAACAATACGACGAGATTAAGCGTGCTCACCTGCGCATAAAGGCTGCGAATCTCTTCGCTGCGGCCAAAGAAGAGTTCCTGCTCAGCCGACTCGAACGAGCGAATGCCCGGGTAGCGATATTGCGGTTTCATGCTCATAGGAATCTCTTTTTAAAGGCGGCAGCCACAGAGCGGAATGCTTCGTCCTCATTGTCGGCACCTGTGATGGGTTTTGCCTCGGCATCGCCGGGCAGCCTTTCCAATCTTTGGAAAAAAGGGTCGGCATCCCACAGGCAAGGTTTCAGCAGCACGGGCGCCACCTCGGCTTCTTTGGCGTTGTAGCGGCGTTTCAGCAGCGGGAGGTCGGTCTCGAAAATGCGGTCGTCGTCAAAATAATTGGCAGTCAGCAGCGGCACGATGATGTTGGCTTTTTCCATAGCCTCCGCCACTTGTTTTTCAACATCGCCGGAAGTAATCATGGCGCGGTGCCAGATTTTCAGCCGGGGGTTGGCGATGCGCAGCGGTTTCAGCAATTGCAACAATTTTTCTACCTCCTTTCGGTCGGCCTCTACGTCCGAGTACGATATGAACACATTTTCGGAATCAAAACCACTGGCCAAACTGCTTATCTCGCGGGCAAAATCGGCCATGCGCACATCCACAAAATGGAAGTTGAATTCATGCCGGAGATAATAGCGGGTGATTTCGGACACCGGGTAATTGTCCGTTTGCGGCGAGAAGGTGCGGTTTTTCTCGTCGAGTTGCAAAGATTTGAGCAGCAACCTGAACTGCCAGTTTTCCAGATTGAAACCAAAAAACAGATAGGTGTTGTCCGGCTTGAACAGGTTGAGGATTTCCTGTGGGATACGCGATTTGCCTTCCAGCACATTGCGCACATAGGCCATTTGGTCGGCCTCGGTAATCACCATAGAAGTGGGGTCTTGCCAATTGCCAAACAGGTTGAACAACAAAGGCTGCATCATACTCACCAGCCCCACGTTGCCCACCGGCTGCTGCGTGTTGCGCTCGCTGCCGGTGTTCACCTCGTAGTTGAAATTGAACGGCACTGGCTCTTTGCCCACCTTGCGCAGTGCCCGCAGCATAAAATCGTCGGGCGTGGTGTTTACGATGATGCGTACGGGCAGTTTTGCCAGCTCTTCATAAATCGCGGGGATGTAGTCATCGCCGCCAGATTTTTCCACGATGTATTTCTGCGAAATGTCGCGCAGGTCTTCTTTGGAAATGTTTTGCTCGCGCAGGTACAGGTGCGACAAGTAGCGCAGGTTGTTGATAGCAGAACTGTCGTAGGGAATCTTTTGGGCATCGAGCTTGCGGGCAAATTCCTGAGCCAGCCCTTCCAGAATAGGAATGTCTTGGCCGTTAACACCCGG
>CAYZVM010000202.1:0-11498 GCA_964481485.1 uncultured Saprospiraceae bacterium
GGAGGGGTCGGGGGTGGGGTTGAAACGGGGGCGGGGGTAACAAATCCAATAAAATTCTTCACCACGCCCGCTTGATTCAGCAATCCCATCACCCGTGCGCTCTCCTCCGTCGAGCCGACGATCACGAGATTTCTCACCCGGTCGCGCCCAATGCGGAAATTGCGGAATTCGCGGAAATGCAACAAGGCCCGCAGCCCCGCCGTCGCCAGCACCGCCCACACTGCGCCCATGAGCACGAGCGCCCGCGAGGGCCGGTAGTCGAGGTCGAGAAAGCCATACACCGCTGCTAGAATCAAGGTGCCGATGCCCAGCCCGCGTACGAGGCGGCGCAA
Source organism: uncultured Saprospiraceae bacterium (assembly GCA_964481485.1). Classification (GTDB taxonomy): domain Bacteria; phylum Bacteroidota; class Bacteroidia; order Chitinophagales; family Saprospiraceae; genus M3007. The sequence goes on from CAYZVM010000202.1 coordinate 333, forward strand.
ATCGTAGCGTTGGTCGTAACCGCCGTTGAGCCAGGCTGAGCCGAGCCAGATGAGGATGTAAAGCGGAAAGTTGAACCACAACACATTGGTTTTGAACCAAGTCGGGTCTTTGTAGTAGTAGTTGGCCCAGAAGTTTTTCAGGAAAACAAGGCCGCCATAAATCAGCAGCGCATCCAGCAAAGGCAGTTTGAGTTTGTCCCAAATATTTTTGAACAAAGTCAAACCCGCTCGCAGCCAAATCGCCGCCTGCAACATGAGAATGAACAGCCCTGCCCGCCGCCCAGTGAAGTGTTTCCGGGTAAAAATAATCATCGCCTGATAGAAGGTACGGACATAGTTGAGGCTTCCCTTCTTCGTGCTTTCGCCTTTGTAGTGGATGATTTTTGTTTCAGGGAAATAATAGTTTTTGTACCCAGCCTTGATGATGCGGTACGACAGGTCAATGTCTTCGCCGTACATAAAAAACGCCTCGTCGAGCAAGCCCGATTTGTCTAAAGCCGCCCGGCGCATGAACATGAACGCGCCCGCCAGCACGTCCACCTCGTGGGTTTCGTTTTCATCCAAATGGCCGAGGTGGTAATGGTTGAACAGGCTGCTTTTCGGAAACAAAGCCGACAACCCAAAGGTCTTGCAAAACGCCACCCAAGGCGAGGGGAAACCGCGTTTGCTTTCCGGGAGAAATTTGCCGCTGCCGTCAATCAACTTGACGCCCAATGCCCCCGCGTCAGGGTGCGAGTCCATGAAAGTCAGGCACTTATAAAAAGTATCTTCCTCCACGAGCGTGTCGGGATTGAGCAGGAGAACATACTCGCCCGCGCTCTGGCGGATGGCTTGGTTGTTGGCGACCGCGAAGCCGGGGTTGTCCTTGTTGGCGATGAGCCGCACCTCGCGGAACTTCTCCTGCACCATGCGCACCGAGTCGTCCACCGAGTTGTTGTCCACCACCCACACTTCGCCCTCGATGCCGCGCATGGCGCGCCGCACGGACAAAAGTGCCTGCTCCAAAAAATGGCGCACGTTGTAGTTGACGATGATGACGGAAAGCCGCATTTGGACGGCAAAGGTGGGGGTTTGTGGGGAGAAATTTGATGTATGAAATTCCTTCGCACAATCGGGGTGCGGGTGGTAGGAAATGAGGCTGCATCTTTAAAAATGCGTGGCTAAAATATAGGCGGGTTCTAAAAGCAAAAGTGTTTTCTATCTTGTCGCAAAATTGAAAAAAATCGGCGAAAAACGTTCAACCGCCACCGCCCACAGTCGCCCATGCAAGTCGTCGTTTTTGGCAAACAACTCAAAGAAAAAGACCTTCCGTACATCCAGGCCTTGTTTGATGCGCTGCACGCAGAGGGCATCACGACCTATGTTTACACGCCTTATTTGCAGATAATAGAAAAAAAAGTGCGCTTCCCGGGGCCACACGCGGCGTTTGATGACTATCTGGATTTTAAGGTGCATCGCATTGATTGTGTGATAACGATGGGCGGCGACGGCACCATGCTCAACGCCGTCACGCTCGTGCGCGACTCCGGCGTTCCATTGCTCGGCATCAATCTGGGGCGCATGGGTTTCCTTGCCACTATCGAGAAAAAACGCATCCGGGAATCCGTCGAAAAACTAAAACGCGGGCAGTACATCATCGAAGAGCGCGTGATGCTCTACCTCGAAAGCTACCCCGAACTGTTTGGCGATATGCCTTTCGCGCTCAATGACTGCACCCTGCTCAAGCGCGACACGTCGTCCATGATTACTATCCACGCCTATCTCAACGGCGATTATCTCAATTCTTACTGGGCCGATGGCCTCATCATCGCCACGCCGACGGGCAGCACGGGCTATTCGCTGAGCTGCGGCGGGCCGGTGGTGTTCCCCAAATCGGGCAACTTTGTCATCACGCCCGTCGCGCCACACAACCTCAACGTGCGCCCCATCGTCATCTCCGACGACTCGGTCATTTCTTTTGAAGTGGAAGGCCGGGGGGAGAATTTTATCTGCACCCTCGATTCGCGTTTTGAACTCATCAACGCGCAGCACCAGTTGGCCGTTCGGAAGAATAATTTTCCCATAAAATTGGTGCAGTTGCAGGATGTCACGTTCCTCAACACGATTCGGGAGAAGTTGGGCTGGGGCGAGGATGTGCGGAATTAGGCTGCTCCATCGTATTTTCCCGTCATGCTTCGGAAGCAACTTGGGTGTTCCGATTTTTCGCCCTGCTATGGCCGCCCGAACAGTTACAAAAAGATTACTTTTGTGGAATAAATTGATTGTTTATGCCATCTGCTCAATTGTCTTTTTCAGATTTGGTTGAAAATGCTGTCAACTTGGATATTCAGGACTACGAAAAATTCCTGCAAACCGTCAATACGCGCCGCGCGCAACGGCGGCCAAACGTACTTTCCAAAGAAGAATCGGATTTATTGAAACAAATCTATCAGACGTTTTCGCGAGCGAAAAATGAGCGCCTGAAGTTATTAAATGAAAAGATTTGGGATGAGACACTGACCGAAACGGAACACCTTGAATTGTTGCAATTGATTGAGGAACAGGAAAAATGGGCTTCGGAACGGATGAACAACCTTGTGAAATTAGCCGCACTCCGAAATACGGATTATGCTACTTTGATCAAGCAACTTGGCATTTCCCCAAAGTCCGATAATGAGTAAATCAAATCTGCCAGCAGCGACTCGGCGCTTTGTAAACGGCAGAGCGAATGGATATTGCGAATACTGCCGAAGCCATGAAGATTGTGGCTCGGGGCTCTTCAATGTGGAGCATATCATCCCGGAATTCAACGGAGGGACAAATGATGTCGAAAACCTTGCTTATTCGTGCAACGGTTGCAACGGGCATAAATTTACCAAGACATTTGCAATTGACCCGGTTTCGGAGCAAACGGCGGCGCTCTTCAACCCCCGGACCCAAGTTTGGAATGAACATTTCCGATGGGACGAAACTTCAACTATAATTTTGGGACACACGCCATCAGGTAGGGCGACCGTTGAGGCTTAAAAAATGAACAGAACCCAACTGGTCAACTTGAGGAGGGCAATGGTGCTGCTTGGGATACATCCGCCTGTAAATTGATAAGTCTCATAAAATTGGTGGATCATCGGGTTTCTCCAAATCCCTGTTTTTCAAATCAATATTGACCAAAATAGCAACGGAGAGGAAAAACAGCGAGCCGATTTTGTCGGTCTCCACAAAGTCGTTCATCAGCATCAGCAAGTTGGTGAGGGTAAAACAAAGCAGCGCCGCCAACAATACCCGCCGCCGCCCCGCATCGTGCGTTTGATGGTAAATTTGCTCGCCTTTGAGCATCACGACGACGCAGAACAGCAGGAAAAACACCAGCCCCGGCAAACCTTGCTCTACCGTTACCATGAGGTAGTAGTTGTGGATGCCGGAGCGTTCGGGGTTGTCGCTCACGTATGTTTTGAAACTCGTGACCGTATATTTTTTGTAGAAAAAATAAAAATTGCCCGGCCCGAATCCCAAACCCGGCCTGTCTTGGATCATGTAAGAAGCCGCCACCCACCGATATACGCGCTCCATCGTAGAAATATCTTCCAATTTTATGGTCGCATCCAACAGCCGGTCGAAACTTCGGTGCGTCACCGCTCGCTCGTAGTCGGGGGTGAATTGCAGCCAATTGTCGCGCGTACCCACATACCCAATGAACAGCGTCGCCGCCAATGCCGTCGCCAATAATGCGGTTTTCATCAGCCGCCGCCGCACCACCCAAACCACACCAATCGCTGCTATCAATGCCACATAAGCCGCCCGCGTGTAGGCAAAATTGATGCCCACCAGCAAGACCACAATGCCGAGCACGAGCAGCCACCATTGCCACGACCACCGCCGATACCAATAGGTGCCGTACCAAACAAAAGGCAGGAAAATCGCCAGCAAACAGGCGTACATGACGTGGTTGCGGAAAAACGGCCCCATCACAAACCCCACATCTTCAAAAGAGAAACCCAGAGCCGCGTGGCGCACGATGACGGTGAACACCGCGATCATGAGCGGCACGAAAAACCACCACAACAGGCCTTTGAAATCGCGCTCGTCATTGAGAAAATGCCCGGCCAAACAGTAAAATACGATGAGATACCAGCCTTTTGCGAGTAAGTATTTGAATGAAACGTACACATCCTGCGAGGTGGAGACACTGATGATTATCCAAAAAAGGTGCGCCAAAAGAGCCAAAGTGGCCGGGTGTCGCAGGAAACGTGCATCTATCGCCCGCCAATGCTGGAAAAGCCATAGCCCACCCACCAATGTCAGCAGCCACATCAGCTGCTCGGAAGGCAAGTCGGTGGCAAACCCGCCCGGCAGCGCCTGCTCCATCGAAAACGGGATGCTGCCCAACATCAAAAAATAAACCTTGCGGATATCTACCACCGCGAGCCAAAACACCAATGCCACCGCAGGCACCGCCAACACCCACAAGGCGCCGAGATAAACCGACCCAAAAACCGCCCCCAATATGACCGTCGCAAATGCCGTGAACAACCACCCTTGTGGGTGGCTTTCGGGTACGGCCAGTATATTGGAAAGTCGGCGCAGCATAGTCGTTGTTGATTGCTGGTCAATTAGTTATCGGTCATGGATTGCCGGTGGTTGAAAACCGGCAACCAATAACAGTTGGCCAAAAAACTTTATCCCGTAATGTCTCGCCACCTGAAGTCGCGGTAAGCCTCCAGCACCAGCACCCCCAACACAGAGAACAGGAACGCCGCGAGCACGGATACCAACACGAGGATGCTGCGTTTGGGTCGGCTCTTGAGCAGCGGTGCCTCCGCGATTTCTACTATTTGTAGCGCAGGGATATCGGTGTTGTAGGCAGCTTTTATCTGATTGTAGCGCTCCAAGTCGAAGCTGAGTTGTTTGCGCGCCTGGAAATGCAGGTCAATCAACACGGACACTTTTGGCAGGCCTTCGTTGTATTGTTTGATAGAAAAATTATCCCCGCTGATGTCGGGCGACATCAGCCTTTCGCGCTCGCGCTCGTAAGCACGGAGATTTGCCTTTATATATTCAATGGTGTCGCGCGGGATGAGTGGGTTTTTGTCCAGCACTTCGAGGCGGGCGCGGTTGCGCACGATTTCCGCTTCGGAATTTGACAATCTTGAAGAGAGCTGCTCACTTTGCTCTATCACGTTGAAGAGGTTGTATTGTGTCTGAAGTCGGCGCAGGCTGTCGCCCAACATTTCGAGGTCGGCGTTTTTGCGTTTGATATTCTCGTCAAAAGCAGCGAGCAACTTTAATTGACTGTTTTTGACGAACCGCTGCTCCAGCTCGTTGATTTTGTCGCGAGCGGCGTTTGCCATTTCTGCGGCACGCTCCCGGTCAGTATCCTCCACACTGAGTTCCATAGCGTCGTTTTTGTTTTTTTGCGCGACGTACAAATTGCGAAACTGCTCGCGCACCTTGGCGCGTCCTTTCAAAGAGGTAGAATCGTACCCATATAGATTGTAGAGGTCAAAACGCTTCACCATATAATCCACCACTTCGGTGCTGTTGGCGATTTCGTCCAGCCGGTCGAGGTCGCGGTCGGAGCCGAAATAGTGTGTCATCTGGCCGATGTAGCCGAAGATGAGTTCGGGATTGGACAGCTCTGGGCTGGCCGGGTAGAAAATGGTAGAAGCCTCGTAATAGTCGTCGAGTGTCAGCGAAAAAACAATGCTGCCGACGAGGGCGATTAAACAAATGTTCCGAATTGCCTTTCTCCAGCGGAAAATCGTGCGGAATACGCCGAGGAGGTTGTCGCGGTTGCTCATGTTCGTATGGTTACGTTGGCCACGCGAGGCGTGGCTGACAGCGAAAGCTGCTTTTGTTGTCTTTTCAAAAGAGGCGCAAAAGTAAAAAATTTGACGTCCTCCAATGGCCAACCTTCAAAATGCCAGACCCACATTTGTGGAAATATACTCCGCCGTGGTGGCGTGGGCTTTCAGCGTGATGCCGATGTGCGGCTGCATGGCGCTGCGAAACAGCCGGGGTGTGTAACAGCGAATGGTCAATTTGCTGTAATTCCGTTCGGGGGTGTAGCGGTTGAAATCTTTGCCGATGTAGCGCCCCATTTGCAGCTGGATTCCGATATTTCCGAACAAAAACTCGTCTGCCAAAAAAATTGCCAACCGGGTAGCACCCTGGCCGGCTTCGGTTTCGTCTGAAAATTCCCCGAGGTACAAACCGTAGTTGTAAACTGCCTTATTGGACTCATAATCAACACCTAAGAGTACCCGATTTGTTTTGTTGACTTGAAAATAACCCGCCGCCGCGCCGAGCCAAACCGGATATTTCGGCCCATCGTAAACGGCGTATTCGAGTATGGCCAAGCCCGCCTGCACCGTGCCGCCCAATCGCCGCCCCTCGACGCGTTTTGAAGTTTGGGCTGGTAAAAAATCTTTTTCCCGAATAGGTTTTGGCGACCAAGCCACGCCCACAAAACCGCTGGGCAGGTTGATGCCAAAATTGGGCAACGAAGCACCGCCGTTGGAGAAATGTGTGAGCGCAGCCCCCGCGTTCAGCCGAAGAAAATCCGAAACGCGCAGCTCGCCGCCGAGGCGGAATTGGGTGATATTGTTCCAGTGCGAGCCGATGGCATTTTCGCCCCGATTGTCAAAATAGTCGTAAGGCTCTGACACCCACGCCAGCCCGGTGCCCAGCCGAAAAGCCGCCATGAATCGCTCCGTGCGGAAGATGGGAATGGAGAGCGTGGGCAGCAGCCCGAAGCCGTCGCCGTGCGAGCCGCTGCCGAGCCGGAAATGCAGCAAAGACACCCCGAGCGCCGGATATCGCTGCCATTGGTGCCAATCGCGGCGGCCTGTAGTCTGGAAGCGCAGGCCGATTTCTTGGCCCCAGAGTGGTTGGCCGGTGCGGGTGCTGAGCTTGGGGGTGTGCCGCCAGATGGCGCCGAGGTGGAGGGTGGATTCAAAAGCCAGATGGCTGGCATTTTGGGCTTCGGAATCTGCATTCATCACCCCCGCCAATAGCAGTAAGAAATATCGTCGGAAATTTATTTTAGAGAAAAAATTCATTGATTTTCAATGCCTTAAAGTAAGTTTGAGGTGTGCGCTCACTTCGCATTTCCTTCTATCTCAGCTATTTTTTTCAACAACCAGTTTTTGGGCATAGAGTAGGAAGTTTCCATCACCCGGCGACGCAGCCCTGCGATGGATTTTTTGTCGGAAGCAGTGATGGTGGTCAGTTTTTTTACCAGATTGAGAAAATTGATGTACTCGCGTTTCAGGTTTTTGGAAATGACCTTATTGCGCCGCAGGTATATCCGAAAACTGTCCATCAAAGAATCCAACGCCAGAAACTCGCCCTGTTCGTAATAGGTACGCAACAGAATTGACTTGGCACCGAGGGAATATACCACGTCGCTGTACTCTACATCGCGCAGATACTCAATGACTTTTTCGTAATTTTTTTGGTAAAAGTAAACATAAGCCAAGTTGAACATACGGGCGTTTTCGCGGATGCGGGCGGGTAAAAAGGGGGCGTAGTTTTGAATAAACTGTTCGGTCCACTCATACTCTCCCACACCCAAACTAGAGGTAATGATATTTTTAAACACGGCCTCAGGCAGTTGTCCGTCTTCCACAAGAATATCTTGTTCCACCATGCTTTTGAAAATGCTGAAAACCTTTTGATAATATTCTTTTTTCCCTTGGTTGATTTTTAGTGCGCAATAGTTTTGGGCAATGTAATAACACTCTCGAAGATCCGCTTTTGTCAAATCAACAGCGTATTTCTCTAAATCAGAGAGCAATTCGTGAAAATGGGTTTCATTGTCCGACTCGGCGAAACTGACGACAACTTTTCGGTAAATGCGTATCAATGGAACTTTGTCAAAACGCTCATCCTCAAGGTATTCCCAAAAACCGGGCATAAATGGCACCTCTCGCTCTGTGATTCGAAAGCCTCGGTAGAGCAACCAAGCGATATATAATTTGAGTTTTTGAGCCAAGTAAAAACACTCAAGGTAAAAGTCTGCCGCGACCAACTTTTCGGTGTAGCCCGCCGTGGCCACCATCTTAGAGGCGCGGTTGAAAATGTTCCAGTGATTGCGAAATTGGGCGAAGTAATAGTTGGTGGATTTGCCTTCACTTTGTTCCAAAAGTTTTTCTATCTGCCGTTCTTGGCTGGCCAAATGTTTCCGCAATTCAGGTTTTTCCAGCACTTTTTGCAAATCCAGCGCCTCGGTGAGCGGGTCTTGTTGTCTGGCTTCCGCCACCAGAAATCGCTGTGCCAACAACGTGAGGTCAGAGGCCATGCGCCGCAATTGGGCATCTTCAAATGGTTTTTTAGAATACAAGGCCTTCCAAACTACGGGTTTTTCCAAAGCCGTCACGGCATCTTTTCCGATGCGCAACGCATCGTTGACCAAATCGAACAGGCGGGTCAGGTCTTCTTGGTCGTTGAGATAAGGCGACAGCAGGAACTTCCGAAAGCGGTTCAGTTCGTATTTTGAAAAGGTTTGCAGAAGGGAAATCAGTTTTTCGCTAAACATAATTCCGGGTAACAAAGAATTTGGAGATGGCCTTTTCTGGCTGTCTCGGGTTTGCCTTGGTAATTTAAGAGTTTGAAAATCAAATTTTTAAACACGATTCAGGGCAAATTTTTCCCCGGCAAGTTATTAAAAATGTCTTTGTATTTTTGCGCTCAAGCCCGAACCTTTGTACCGTATATTTCATTTTCCCCAAAACCTGTTGGTTGAATCACCTGTCTTGTCAACACAATGACCGCAAGTATGCACACGAATTTCTACTTCTCACCGGCTTCTTTCTGGAAAATCTGCTTACTCATCGCGTTGTTTGCGCTGTCAGCAGGCAAGGCGTCTGCTCAATGCGAACGAATCGGCTGGGTGGCGAGCGAAACGCCCGGCTGTGGCGTCAAAGTCATTGACCTCGACAACGGCGATATTTTGAAAGCTGTGGCTGGTACGGATGGCCTAAGCGGCGGCCAGACGATTCGGTTCGCCGCCATGCCAACCTCACTTCCGGCAGGCTGTTCTTCGGAGGGATTGGAAGTGGTGGCCCTGACTTGTGTCTCCGACACATTGCCCTGCCAGGCGCAGTTCGGCTATGTTATCAGCGATATCAACGCATTCAAACTCACTTTTGAGGCCGATATTTACGATGCTTTGTCACAGACATGCCAGTGGACTTTTGGTGATGGCGCCACAGCAATCGGCAAAACGGTGCAACATACTTTCCCGCAAGAAGGTGTTTTTCAGGTTTGTCTCACGGTTTCGGATGATTTGGGGTGCGTTGTGCAAGAGTGCAAGGATATTTTCGTGAGTGAGCAAAACCCCAATTGGTGCGGTTACGAAATATTTGTGACCGCTGTCGGAACCCATTTATTCGGCAAAATATCCCCCCTCAGCAATAGCTCCGGCACCCTGACTTCGATACAGTGGTACGACAACAAATCCAATCAGGTGTTTGCACAAACCCAAGGGTTTGAATACGAATTGCCCGGGCAAGGCAATTATTTCATTTGTGCCCAATACGAAGTATTTGACAGCACCACCGGCACTACTTGCACCACCACCCGGTGCCAACAATTGACGGTAGCCGACCCTGCCTGCGTGAATGCCTGCATGATAGATATGACTGGTTTTTGTCCTTCCATCTACGCACCTGTTTGTGGCTGCGATGGTGTCACTTATGGCAACGAATGCGAGGCAATCGCTTCCGGCGTATCTACTTGGTGGGCAGGCGCGTGCGGTGCTGGCACAGGCAGTTGTGTAGCCGATTTGCAAATAGAAATGGTCAGCGGCACACCGGACGCGGGATATATCTTCCGGTTCAAAAACCTTGCGGGCGGCGATTTTTCTTCTGTTCAACTTGATTTTGGCGACGGCAGCCCCATTTGGGGGGCTTCCCAATGGGACACCGTTTCGCACCATTTCGCGTCAGGAGGCATCTATCGCATCAATCTGACTGCTTGGAAAAATAATATCTGTGTTTCCTCCGTGACCAAGTTGCTTGCGACGGATGCTTACAACATGAATCCTGGAAACCTGCCGAGTGGAACAGACTATGTGATGCCCGGCGATGCCAACGGAGACAAAAAAGCGAATGTCTATGACGTGCTCAATATTGGTTTAGGATACGCAAGTGCCGGTGCGCCTCGCCCAAATGCCACCACCGCTTGGATGCCTCAATTTGCCCCCAACTGGCCTCAAACGGTTGCTACCGGTGTGAATTACAAACATTTGGATTGTGACGGCGACGGCGTTGTGATTAATTTTGACATGGCGCCGGTGGAACAACATTGTGTGCCGATTGATACGAACGAAGTGACTTTCCTGCCTGCCGCTCCGACAGTCCGGGTTGAGTTTTCGCAGGATACTATCTATGTAAATCCCAATAACCCAGCCCCGTTGGAGATAAGCGCCAATATTGTGGTGGGTAGCCAAACTCAGCCCGTTTTTGACCTATACGGGTTAGCGTTCGCACTGCAATACCCAGAACACATCAACCACGACCCGGAGGTGTATTATATCCCTGATTTGATGGGGAACTACAACTCCGTGCTGTTCCTCTCTAAAGACAATCACGCCCGGCGACAGCTTGACATGGGATTGTCCCGAAACCTACCCGGGCAAAGTGTCAACGGATACGGGCGAATCGCCAAAATAAATTACGTTACGGATTTCATCATTATCATTGATATAATAGAGCGTTCAGAAAATAACATCGCCCCCCTCACATTCCCTATCAAAGGACTAAAAGCCGTGGATGCCAACGGAAACGTAAAAGAACTCTCCGTGCCGCTCGTGCAAGATACCGTCTGGATAAAACTCATGCAAACCACCAGCACCGGCAGTCCTGACTTGGGCGAAAAAATCACCGTCTTCCCCAACCCGGCCTCCGATGTCACCACGTTGCTTACCGGCGATTTGGATGTGGAGCAAATCGACGCGGTGAACACCCTCGGCCAAACCCTCTACACCGCCCAGCCTTCGGGCGGGCGCAGCACCCGCCTCGATGTGGGCGACTGGCAGAAGGGGCTATATACCCTGCGTATTCGCACAAAGCAAGGCGTAGCGGAGAAACGATTGATGGTGAAATAGGGGAAAAGAGAAGAAAATCTCCTGAGACAAAAATTTAAACTCAGTTTGGAAAATTCTCACCAGTTGAGTTACCTTTGCGT
>CAYZVM010000203.1:0-2569 GCA_964481485.1 uncultured Saprospiraceae bacterium
GCGGTCAAGGGTGCCGGTGGCGTAGGGTGTGCCGAGGAAAGATTGGGCGACGGCGAGCATTTGGGCGGTGAGGCTGTTTTCCTGTGCCGCGATTTTTTGTTTTTCCAAAAAAATAACGGAATCGCGCTGGGTAGGTGCGGGTAATACACTTTTTAAGACCTCAAAATCTCCGAGCATTGGCAGATTTTGGAAATCTGAGGTTGCTGAAAAAACAGGGGAAAAGAGCAACAATAAACCAAGTAACCGTGTCGAGAATAAACGCATACGCTTCGTGCTTGCCGACGCAAACTTAGAAATGTTTTTGAAGGCCACATTTTCAAAGGTTTTTCGGCGTGGCTTTCATCTGTTAAAGTGCCCGGTTCAGTGAAGAATATTTTTTTGGCAAACTATTTTCACCAATATTTGTGCCGTCGGGCTTTTTCTTGCGTCTTATTGAGCAAATTCACAGTTTTGCTGTTCATAGAAAAGCATACGACCTTTTTTAAATCCTGCGCCCATTCGCACCATGACTGCTAAATCTTTAATCGCGCTCGACATTCCGTCGCTATCCGTCAATCAGACTGGCCGCGACGCGTTCCACCTGCTGAGCGATTATCATGTGAAACACCTTCCGGTGGTGGACGACGGCAAACTCGTGGGGCTTCTTTCCGAAGAAGATATTTTCAACCATAAATTGTACGACCCCATAGGGTCTTACGATTTGTCACAAATGCGGCGGTTCGCCGTCCGTGAAAACGAGCATATTTTCGAGGTAATGCGGGTCATGGGCGAACACCGCCTGACCGTCATCCCGGTGATAGACGACGAGGGCAATTATGTAGGCTTGGTGTCGCAAAACGACCTCCTCCGATTTTTTGCCAATACCGCCTCTTTCACCGAATCTGGTGCTGTACTGGTGCTCGAAATGCCCCGCCGCGACTACTCGCTGGCCACCATCACCCGCATCGTGGAGGCAGAAGATGTGAAAGTGCTCAATTCTTTCGTGACTTCTGCGCCCGACCCCGAAGACGTGGAGGTCACCCTCAAACTCAACCGCCACGACCTCGGTCGTGTTATCTCTTCTCTGGAGCGCCACGGCTATGAAGTGAAAGAAATTTTTGGCGAACTGGAACACGCCGACGGGATGCGCGAGCGGTACGAGTCGTTGATGAATTACCTGAACGTCTGATATCCGAATTTTTAAAGACATCTCAGCCGGGCGGTTCGCAGCACACGCGAGCCGCCCGGCGTTTATTTGGCCCCAACTTTCTACTTTTGCGCCTCGCAAATAAGAACCATGCCGACCACAATGACGCGCAGAATCCTTGAAACGGAACAAAAAGCATTGGAAATCAACCTCGACCAACGCATCTACGGCGCGTTCGCCGAAATCGGCGCGGGGCAAGAAGTAGCGCGGCATTTCTTCCAAGTGGGGGCTGCAGCTGGCACCATTGCCAAAACGATGAGTGCTTACGACAAGACGGTGAGCGACGAAATATACGGCACGGAAGCCAAAGGCAAAGGCCGCTATGTGTGCGAACCGCGCCTCTACCGGATGCTCGACCACGAGTACCAATTGATGGAAGGCCGTCTGCGAGAAGAACGCCCGCAGCAAAATTTCTTTGCTTTCGCCGACACCGTGGCGGCTATCAACTACCAAAAAACTATCAAAGGCGATGGCTGGCTCGGCCTGCGTTTCCAACTGCACCCCAGCTCCCAACCCAACGACCTCGTCCTCCACGCCCGCCTGCTCGACAACGACAACCGCCTCCAACAACAGGCCATCGGCATCCTCGGTGTCAACCTGATTTACGGCTGTTTTCGCTTTAGCCACGACCCCGAAACGCTGCTCCAATCTCTGATGGACAACCTGCACGGTCGGGTCAAAATAGACATGGTGCGTTTTCAAGGTCCTGATTTTCAAAATATTGACAACCGCCTCGTGTGCCTCTGGATGGTGAAAAACGGCTTGAGCGACGTCGCTATTTTTGGGCCGGACAGCAACAGCCTCCACGCCGGGGAATTTTTATACCGAACCTCCATCCTCATCGCGCGGGGTAGTTACCGGCCACCGACTTTAGTGCAGCACGACATGATTCGCCGTGCCTTCGAGCAGTTCCGCGCCGAACCCGACGTGGATGCCGACAAGACTTTTTTCTTGGCTGAAATCACGCTCGACAATCTCCGCTCCGACGGCCAACTGAACGAACGCGACTTCCTCGACCGCGCCGACATCCTCTGCGCCCTCGGCCAGACGGTCATCATCTCTAACTGCTTGCAGCACAAACGGCTCATCGCCTATTTCGCCGATTACAAAATCCCGCACATCGGCCTCGCCATGGGCGCCCGCAAACTTCAAAATATCCTCCAAGAAACTTGCGACGCCAATCCCGACAATCTGCTGGGCGCGTTTGGCGAACTATTCCCCCGCAATGTCCGTTTTTACGTCTATCCATGTTTACTCGCCGAAGCCTCAGCGAAGGCGGGCGATCTCATTGCCTCCAAAAACCTCCCCATTCCGCAAGCCATTCACTTTCTCTACGACCACCTGTTGGAAAATCGAAACATCGTTGACATTCAGAATTTTAAC
>CAYZVM010000203.1:2669-11386 GCA_964481485.1 uncultured Saprospiraceae bacterium
GAAGAAAAAATCAACAAAGACCTCGTCGTGGCCATGAAAGCCAAAAACGACATTGCCCTGCGCGGAATCCGTGCCATCAAAAGCGCCATTATGCTCGCCAAAACAGACGGCAGCGGCCAAGCCATAGACGAAGCCCGCGAGGTGCAAATGCTCCAAAAATTGGTGAAAACCCGCCAAGAATCGCTCGATATTTTTACCAAAAACAACCGCGAAGAACTCGCCCAAAAAGAGCGCGAGGAAATCGAAGTCATCAAACGCTACCTGCCCGCTATGCTCGAAGGTGCCGAATTGGAAGAGATTTTGAAAAAAATCGTTGCCGAAACAGGTGCAACTTCTGCCAAAGACATGGGCAAAGTGATGGGTGCGGCGAACAAACAATTGGCCGGGAAAGCCGATGGGCGGGCGATTTCGGAAATCGTCAAAAAATTGCTTTCTTAATTATGAATTATGAGTTATGAATGGTGTCCGAAGCCGGTCATTCATAACTCATAATTCATAACCTATAATTTTTGGGTTATGATTTTAAGAGCCGAAAATATCTATAAAACCTACGGAAAGCGCACCGTCGTCAAAAACGTGTCGTTCGACGTGAAACAGGGCGAAATCGTGGGGCTGCTCGGCCCCAACGGCGCGGGAAAAACTACGTCGTTCTACATGGTCGTGGGTTTTATCCGACCGACCGACGGACACGTTTACCTTGACACTGAGGAAATTACGGATTTGCCGATGTACCGACGCGCCCAAAAAGGCATCGGCTACCTGCCGCAGGAGCCCAGCGTGTTCCGCAAACTCTCGGTGGAAGACAACATCAAGGCCGTGCTGGAAATGAGCAAACTCAGCAAAAAAGAACAGCACGACAAACTGGAATTGCTGCTCGAAGAATTCAACCTCAACCGCGTCCGCACGGGCCTCGGCGACACGCTCTCCGGCGGTGAGCGCCGCCGCACCGAAATCGCCCGCGCCTTGGCTTCCGACCCGAAATTCATCCTGCTCGACGAGCCGTTCGCGGGCATTGACCCCATCGCGGTGGAGGACATCCAATCCATCGTGGCGAAGTTGAAGACCAAAAATATCGGCATCCTCATCACCGACCACAACGTGCAGGAAACCCTGAGCATCACCGACCGCGCCTACCTTATGTTCGAGGGCAGCATCCTCAAGGCCGGCACTGCCGAAGAACTCGCCGCCGACGAAATGGTGCGCAAGGTTTACCTCGGCAAACACTTCGAGTTGAAACGGAAGGTGATTGAGTTTTGAGAATCATTCAAATCACTCTGAAAACCTTATTTTTGTAAAAATTTACAACATGGAAGCTTTTGCTGTAAGTCGAAAAGGCGACAAAATTCAGGTGACGCTGGACGCTCGTCATTTTAAAGAAGACGCTGTCACACAGTTGCTGAACCGTTTTTATATCGAATATTTGGCTCAACGTGTCAATTTTGGAGAAGACATTGAGGTGCTCGGAGAAGAAATAAAGCGCGATTGGTGGCAACAAAATAAAGAGAGAATCCTTGCCAAAATCCATGAGAAAAACGGTAATCCTTGACACCAACATCCTGTTTCGAGGGCTTCGCTCCCGAAGTGAGTCGCTGCGCGATGTTTTGCTGGAGTCGGAGCATCGTTTTGTGGCAGCTAAATATTTAATAGTCGAATTGTTCAAACACAAGGAGCGAATAGTAGCCAACACCAACTGCCCCGAATCTGAAATCTTGCTCTATCTCCACGAAATTTTGCGGCGCGTCGAGTTTGTAGATGAAGAGATAATCAGCATTGGCAGTTATGCTGAGGCCTATCGGCTCTGCAGAGATGTTGATGAAAACGACACACCTTTTCTCGCACTTGCACTCGAATTGGACGGAGAGTTATGGTCGAATGATGAAAAGTTAAAAATCGGATTGCGAAAAAAAGGTTTCGACAGATTTTTTGAACCATAAAATTTCGCCGCAAACGTTGCGCTCATTTCCCCTCAACCTCCTTAACTACCTCAACTTTCCCTTCAACCTCCATCAACTCAAACCGCACCCAATCCACCGCCGTCACCTGTTGCGAAGGGTTGTTTTCATTTTTCAAAACAAAGTACAAATTGTAGAATTTTCCGCCTTCCGGCCTCACCGTCAGGGGCAAAGTCAGTTCCGTAAATTCCATTTTGTCCCCACCTTTCCCTGCCGGAACATTCACCTGCCCCAACAACAATCCTTTCGGCGAACCCAGCCGAAGTTCGATGCGCCCGCCCGCGAATTGGTAACGTTGGTCGCCCAAACCCACACCAAACGACACCGAGTGCAAACCCGTCAAATCCGCGTGTTTGTAAACGAAAAAACTATTGTGTATCAAATCTTTAAGCACCACCGTATCGCCCGAATATGGGCGGTATTGGGTGATTCCTTTTGAAAGGCTATCGGCCTGTTCGGCTTGCTGAAATGCCGGGCGGAGGGCGAGCGTCTCGCCTTCCTCAAGCGGCGATTGGCTGCTGCTGCCCCGGTCTTTGTAGGTTGCTTTCAGGATAAAAGTACCGGGTTGAAATTTCTTCTTTTTATCCTTCGGGACGGGCACTTCGAGCGCATACTCGCCTGCGACAGGATAGGTCTGTTTGGGTTTGGCCGGTGCGCCGAGTGAAAGAATCCAACGCGCCATTTCGCCCGCGTTTTCTTCCGACACCTGCGGGTGGGCGCTCATCACCGTCTGTCCCCAGTTGCCCGCGCCGCCTTTGATGATTTTGGCAGAAAGGGTGCGCACGGCAAACTCATTTTTTCGGTAACGCTCGGCGACGGCCTGATAGGATGGCCCGTTGATTTGGCGATCCACGGCGTGGCAAGTTTTGCAGTCGGAGCGGTCTATGAGCGTTTTGCCTTTGGCGTATTCGGTCTGCTGTTTGGCCGATTGGTGCCCCTGCGCGATGGCGGTGATGTCGAAGCCCGTTTCCAAATAATCAATCGTGGTGGCAACAAATGCGGGTTGAATTCCGCCATTGTCGAGCGAGCCGTCCTCCCGGTCTTCCACCACCACTTTGTAGTCCAACACGTCGCCGATGTTGTAAAAACTGCGGTTTTTCCCGCCCAAATCCCAGCGCACGAGCGGTGGCTCGTTGCCCACGCTGATTTTGCGTTTTGTCGTTTTTGACTGCCCCGATTCGTCGGCAACTTTTAGGAAAACTTCGTAGGTGCCAGGTTTTTCAAAAATATGAACTATCGAGTCCAAAGGATTCTTTTTCAATGTTTTGGAAATATCGGCATGTACCGCCCGGCGGAAATTTCCCATCTTCCAAATGTCAGAACCGTCGCCAAAATCAATTTCATAATTCAACCGGTCGTCATCATAATCGCGGGTTTTTGCTGCCGAAAAAACGACGGTGAGCGGTGCGGCACCTGCGATTTTGTTGGCTTCCAAAATAGGTATCGGCGGGCGATTGCCGCGTACATAGTCAATGCGGCTGATGCGGGCGTCGGCGTTGGAAGCAAACCATTGTGTGCCGTATTCGAGCACCCAAATCGAGCCGTTTTTGTCCACAAACATATCCATCGGGCGCGAGAGGGGGATGCTGTCGCCGAATGGCTCCATGCGGCTGAAATTGCCGAGCGAATCCACCGTGACCGCCATCATCCAGTTGCGCATCCATTCGTAGGTGATGAGTTTTCCATTGTAATAATCTGGAAAACGGGTCTCCGCCGGGTACTGGTCGCAATAGTAAGTCGGGCCGGCCATGGCGTTGCGACCTCCGTTGCCGGTGAGCGGAAAATCGGGCGAATTGCCGTAGGGATACCAGATAAAAGCAGGTTGGGCAGGTGGCAATTCGCGGCTGCCGGTGTTGTTCGGGCTGTCGTTGATGGGGTGCGCGGGGTCGTGATAAGGGCCGGGTTTTTTTGTCGAAAAATTGTAGTCGCGGTAGGCCTTGTTGTCGCCGACAAAATACGGCCAGCCAAAAAAACCGGCGGCGCGGGCGCGGTTTACCTCGTCGTGACCTGCCGGGCCGCGTGTGCTGTCAGGCTCACCCGCGTCGGGGCCGACTTCGCCCCAAAAAAGGAGATTGCGGCGGGCATCCACGGAGATGCGGAAGGGATTGCGGCAGCCCATGACGTAGATTTCGGGGCGGCCAACCCCACTCCCAACCCCTCCCCTAAAAGGGAGAGGAGTCCGCGAGGCTGACTCTACGCCTCCCTCCCTTTTAGGGGAGGGCTGGGGTGGGGTTGACGCGGGAGAGGGCGTAATATGCACATCTTTATCCGTAAACAAATTGCCCGCCGGGCAGGTGTAACTTCCGTCGTCGTGGACTTTGATTCTCAATATTTTACCGCGCAAATCATTTGTATTGGCCGACGATTTTTGGGCATCCCAGGCGCTGCGGCGGGGGCGTTCGTCGCTGGGCGAATAGCCCTCTGAGTCAAACGGGTTGGTGTTGTCGCCCGTGCTGAGATAGAGAAAACCGTCGTCGGCATAGCGGATACAGCCGCCCGCGTGGCAACATTCTTCGCGTTGGACAGCGACTTTCAAAATGATTTTTTCGGAAGCGCGGTCGAGCGTGTCGCCCCGAAAAACGAAACGGGAAAGTTGGTTCACCGCCTCTTTGCCGGGCGGCGAGTAGTAGAGGTAAATCCAGTGATTTTGCTCCCAATTGGGGTCTATCGCCAGCCCCATGAGGCCGTCCTCTTCTTCGGAATGCACGGGAAGTTTGTAAGCGACATTGAGCAATCCGGTGGCCGGGTCGAGGAGTTTGATGGCGCCGCGCCGCTCGACGAGCAGAATTTTGCCATCGGGCAACATCCCGAACTGCATCGGCTCGGTGAGTTCGTCGGCCAGCACGGTTTTTACAAACCGCGTGGGGTCAGGTTGCTCCGGTGTTCGGCAGGCGGTATAGTTAAGGCGTTTTTTTTTACCAATAGCGTATTGGATGCCGCCCAAGAGGTGCTGGAGAAACTCCGGCTCTGCGTAACTTTCCTTGGTATGCCCCAATGCCGTGTAAAAAGCCCGCCCGCCGTCGTATTCATGGTGCCAAGACATGGGGTGATTCGCGCCGTTGGTGCCGCCCTGATAGGTGGATTCGTCAATGGTGAGCAGCACGTTTATGTCGGGGTTCAGGTCTTTGAAATTGTACCATTCGTCCCAGCGCTCCCAAGTGTCGCCGAGGTGTTTAGTGGCAGGATGGTCGTGGTCTCTGACGTGCAAAGTAGCGGTTTGTTGGTGGGGGTGCCCGTTGAAATACCCGCCCACGAGGTCGCCAAACCAGCCCCAGCCATACTCGGTGTCCGTGGCCGAATGGATGCCCACAAAGCCACCGCCTGCTTGGATGTAGCGTTCAAAATCAGCCTCTTGTGTCGGGTTCAGCACATCGCCGGTTGTGTTGAGGAATACGACGGCGTTGTACCGCTTCAAGTTTTTTTCGGTAAAAACTTCTGCATCTTCGGAAGAATCCATCGCAATACCGTTGTCGGCGCAAAGTTTGCGCAGCGCCGCCGTCGCCGTGGGGATGCAGTCGTGCCGGAAGCCCGCCGTTTTAGAAAAAACGAGGATACGAGCAGGGATGTCGTTTTTTTCGCAGGAAGAAAGGAGAAAGGAAAAAAAGAGCAGCAGAAAAAGGGAGGAATGGATGAGTCGTTGCATTTTGAATGGTTGATTTCGTCGGCAAAAAACGAAAACCCCGACAATTCCAACGCATGGAAAAATTGTCGGGGTTTATTTTCTCAGGAACGGTGCCACACTCAAATTACCGTTGAAACCGCTCGGGCATGCTGGTCGTCACTTGTTGTTTTTGGATTGGGATTCCAACTCTTTTTGGGTTTCGAGAACGTATTCGAGCGGCACACCAGCCAAGTTGGCTATCATTTCGAGCGACAACACGCCTGCACGCAATCCACGCACGACGGTATCATGTTGGTGTTGTTCGATGCCTTTCTCGATGCCTTTCTCGATGCCTTCAAGATAAAGGCCATCCTGTTCAATTTCATAATGAATCGGCATGGCTGTGATTTCTTTTTTAGTGGGAATTTCCAATTTGCGCAGGCGCGAAAGCACTTGCAATTGCTGCTGATATTTCTTTAAACGCGGTACTCGCCCGATGAGTTTGAGCAGATGCTGCAAAATTTGACGAATGACTTGTTCCGGCTGTTCGACTCCAAAATCACACAAAATTGCCAGCACCACTTCCTCCGGCGTGTCCGAGTGCAAAAATACTTCTTTTGGGATGCTTTTCAAATCCACCACCGCAAATTCGAGCCGCACCCCCTCTGTCTCTAAAACGTTTTGTAGAATTTTTTTTGGCCGCTCATTGCCAACATAGATGAGAATTTGTTTGAGCGGCATACTGTATTTTTGAAAAAACAGGGCATAATACACCAACTGGCGCGCCCGCATATCTTCGTCGGTGGATTGGATTTCCCAATGCAGCCCGAAATCGAGCCACGGCTGCCCCTCATGGACAACCTTTTTGAGGTTGTCCATTTCCCGCTCAAGGGTAATTTGAATTTTATCCTTGATGTCTTCCAATTTGGGAAATTCGAGACCCAACAATTTGCGGCACAAATAAGGCAGCAGCGGCTCGATGTTTTCCTTAAAAACGCGGTCGTAATCGTTCGGCATGGCGGGTTTTGTTTTGGCAAAAATATGGAAAAATACAAAAAACGGAAAAACGTCTTTTACCGCAACAACGCCACATCCCCTTTCCGCACCTCTACCCTACCGTCGAAATATTCCAACTCGGCGTACCACGCCAGCACGTCGGAGGGAAACGGCTCGCCGTTTTTCTGGTTGCCGTCCCAACCCAGATTCGCGTTGCTCGGCTCAAAGTTCTGTCGCTCAAACACCATTTCGCCCCAACGGCTCGCCACCCGCCACACCCGCACCCGGCGCACACAAGGGTCGGTTTTGGGGTAAAAAAAGTCGTTGATGCCGTCGCCATTGGGCGTGAACGCGTTGGGAATGATGACAAAACACGCGGGGTCAACGGTGACGAGCATCGAATCCTGCGCCCGGCAACCATTGGCATCGGCCACCGTGAGCGTGTACAAAGTTGTTTCGAGCGGCGAAGTTTCCGGGGCAGAGCAATTGGTGCAACTGAGGCCACCGGCGGGCGACCATTGGAAATCGAGCATCCCCGTGCCGCTGGTTTCGGCGTTCAAAATCAGCGACGCACCGACGCGCAAGGTGGTGTCGGGCGGCAAAGTCACCGTGAGCGGCGGCCAAGATTGGACTGTCACCGTGACGACCGAATCACATTCGCCGCCCACGCCGGGCTGGAGGAAAACCGCCGTCGTGTCTGCCGGGAGCGCGATGCCGTGGTAGGTAAAAAACGCGCCCGCGCAGATGGTCTTTTCTATTTCCAAAAACGGCGCGTCGAGGCCTAAAATATTTATGGTCAACAAAGTATCACAACCCAGACCGGGCGCGGGGAGGAAAAACTGCGCCGTCGTGTCTGCAGGGAACGCCATCCCAAAAAGGTCAATCGTTTGGCCGGCACAAACGCTCGTGTCAAGTTCAAAAAACAAGGTGTCTTGAATCTGGAACATCACCGTGTCCACCGAAATGCAGCCGTCGTCGGTTTGGGCGACCACAATCCAAGAGGTGGAGGCGGTGGGCGAAACGGTGACGGAGGCACAGGTGTCGCAGGAAAGAAAATCGGCGGGCGACCACTGCCAGCGCGAGAAAAAATCGGGGCGTTGGAACACCGCCGTAAGGTCGGGGCAGCCCATGCGGTCGTCGCCGAGCGCGAGCACGGTGGCCGGGGCGATGCTGATGGTGACGGTGTCGGATTGATGGTTGCCGCAGGCGTCCCACACGTCCACCCAATATTTTCCGGGCAGGAGGGTGGTGAGCAGCGAGTCGGGCGCGCCGTTTTGCCAGCGATAACGTGTGAAGCCGCTCCCGGCGTTGAGGGTGAAAACGCCGTTGTCGCACACCACTTGGTCGGGACCGAGGTCGAGGATTTTGTCAAAAGGTTCGGCAACGACGATGTGCAGGGTGTCGGAAACGGTGCCGCATTCGGTGTAATTGATGACAATAAGTTGGCCTTCGCCGGGCGCATCGAATTTTATCCAACTAATGTAATGTTCAGGAAAAAGTGTTCCCGAAAGCCCTTCTATTGTCCATTTGGTGGAATCTGCGGAAAAGCAGCCCGATCTCTTTATGTGATAGGTGTAGAGACTGTCGAGGACGCAGATGGTGTCGGGGGCTGTTTTAGGGAAAGTGATGGTGGGTTGGTTAAATAGGCTTTGGACGACGTTGACGAGTCTTGTGCCTATCGTACCCGCCAGCACAAGACCGTCTTTTTGAAATTGACAGGCCGGGACAGGGAGGTTGGGCTGATGAATAATGTGCAAGTCTGAGGAAAGGGGATTGCCCGGAGTCGTTTCCTGAACAACATATATTTTCCCATTGGGCGCTAATTGCATAGATGAGTGGGATGACCCATCGTCGTCATCCACCACTTTGAGCGATGCCAATATTTGGCCCAAATCACCTGTTGTGATATCAAGTTGAATTATTTTTTGGGGTCTTGAAATATACAAATAACGACTGTTTGGGGAGAATTCAACACCAAAAGGGATGAAAGAGATATCCAGAGTTTTAATCGCGGATACCGTTCCACTCGCATCATCAAAGTCACACAATTCGACTACCCTTCCTACCGACCTGAAAACAGAAGCAGCAAGTTTTTTCCCATCTGGCGAGTACTTCATTTGACCGGCGGAATAATTAATTTGTTCAGCTGGGCTAACGACAGGTGCCAA
>CAYZVM010000204.1:0-11250 GCA_964481485.1 uncultured Saprospiraceae bacterium
GGTGTTTATGCTGCGGGAGGGATTTGTGGGGCGGTGAGGTTTTGTCGCGGCGAGGCTTGTGGGGTTTGGGTGGAACCCGAAGGATGGTTCTGCACCGGGTATAAACTGGCGCGAGCGGGGAAAAACTATTGGCAAAGATGTGTCAGCTGATTTTTTAGATATTCTATGATTTCACTTTTTGGGGAATACCCCCAAGGTTTACCGACCAAATTACCATCGCAGTCAAAAAAGCAAAATAATGGCTGAGTGTACAGCCCCGCTTTTTGTATTTCCAGATGAGCATTGACCCTTCCAATAGTAGCTCCGTTAGTTCCAATGCTTCGGTCGTCGCACCTCAAACGCACGACAATGTAGTTTTTCAAACTTCTTCTCACCTCATTGTTTTCCAGCAGGGTTTGGACATAGTTTGTCGAGGAACCGTAAAGATCGAATATGACGAACATTTTGACTTTTCGGTATTTTGCATGTGCAAGCGCTCCTTCAAAATCATCAAAAATGACCAGTTCCTCTGGAGGACTGCATTCTATAAAGCAAAGGGAGAAGAAAAGGGAAACAACAAATCTTTTCATGGTGGCTGTGACGAGGCAAAAAGCACCGGCGCGGCGGGTATGCCAGTGCGGCTTGAAGGTTTGCAGGATTCGAGCGAAAACCGAAGGATGGTTCCGCACCGGGTATAAACTGGCGCGAGC
This sequence comes from uncultured Saprospiraceae bacterium, assembly GCA_964481485.1. Classification (GTDB taxonomy): domain Bacteria; phylum Bacteroidota; class Bacteroidia; order Chitinophagales; family Saprospiraceae; genus M3007. Next base: position 690 of record CAYZVM010000204.1, read on the forward strand.
GGGGGAAACCCGAAGGATGATTTGTCACGATGCCATAGCATCGCGCCAGCGAGGGATTGGAGCCGTTCGGGTGGAACCCGAGGGATGGTTTCACACCGGTACAACCCGGCGCGAGCGGGGCGAGCGGGGAGATAAGGCCTTTCAAATCACGTTTTAATTTCTTCTTTCGCTTTGTTTTTCAATTCATTCATTTTTCCCATAATATCCATTATCCTTTTTCCTACCTCTTTATCTGGGTTTCCTTTTAGTATATCAATAAACGCATCATCTATGTCTTCATTCATCTGAGGGGTGAAATGCAAAAAATTATAATTGCCGAGAATAGATGTTAACTGATCAATCTGCCTTTCTAAAATCAATTTAATACCATCTGTGTAGCCACTTTTTGTTGAGCCATTTACATAACATTGAATCGCGAGTATTTTTGAAAAAATGGCATTGGTAAAATCCTTCTGTTTCATAGATGCATCTCCGCTTACCACATACACATTACCCAGCATTACTTCATTAACGGATTCAATATCATTAAATTCCTTCTCAAATTTGTCGAACTGTTCTTTATTCATTCTTTCCTGCTCGCTTACTCTTTCTTCCAAGGTTTTAATGTTAGAGGTGAAAATTAAGAAACCAGCCAAGCCGATTATAACGAATATCCCTGTAACATACAGGATAAACCAGTCCGACAAAATGCTCAATTGGTTGAGGTAATAATCTTCTCTTATTTCTTGCATCTCAAGCAGCCTGCTGAGGCTGTCAATTTTCGTCAACGATACCGAATCAGGAACATTGGGTTGTCGCAAAATGGACTTTTGCACCTGCAAAATTTTCTCGATCTGGTTGATTCTGTTGTGATCATTGGAATATTGTAGTGACACGCGAGCAGAGACTATTATACTCGCGATTGATACCAGTGCTGAGAAAAAAGCGGAGAAAAAGATCCATTTATTCATAGAAGCAGGATTGTTTTTTAGGGCAGAAAGGTACTCTTTTCCGTCCTGTTCAGCATTCTGGCTAAGTCAGTATCTTTTGACTCGGCCCTCGCTGGCGCGATACTAACGCATCGTGATAAAGTATCCTTCGGGCTTTGCCCGCCTTTCAACTTCTCAATATTTAAACACCTTCCCCCCCGCCAGCACCTCCTGCTTTTTCTCATCAAACGTCACGCGCAATCCCGTGCGGTAGGCGGCCAGCGCCATGATATTGGCGATGGAGTGCTGGTAGCCCGCTTCTATAGGCGCGTTGGGTTGCTGGCGGCTGCGCACACAGTCGAGCCAGTTGCGGACGTGCGCGGACGTGAGCGGGTCGCCGCCCGTGCTGGCCGAAGTTTCCACCTTGAAGCCTTCGAGTTTTTGCGGCTCCAGCAGGTTGGGTTTCATCTCCATCGCTTTGGCGTGGTACTCCACGAGGCCGCCAGTTGGGGTGATTTCGTTCGTGTCGAGATTTATCATGCCGCCGTTGGAGTAATAGAGTTCCTTCACGTCGCCGGCAGAGTTCGAGAATCGGCTGGTGAACACTACCTGAAAGCCCGAAGTCGGGTCGTTGAGCGGGCCGTAATCGAACACAATCGTGAGCGTGTCGGGGTTGCTGCGCCCGTCTTTCCATTGGTAAATGCCGCCGTTCGCCACTGCGGAGCGCGGGTGCGGCAAGCCGCTAAACCAATGCACCGTGTCAATCTGGTGGCTCATCCATTGCCCCGGAATACCCGATGAGTACGGCCAAAACAACCTGTATTCCAAGTACTTGCGCGGGTCGAAATCCTCGGCGGGACGGTTGAGCAGGTAGCGTTTCCAGTCCAAATCTGCTTCCTTGCATTGCGCCACGAGGGCAGGGCGGCGCCAGCGTCCGGGCTGGTTCACGTTCCACATCAGTTCGACCATGACGATGGGGCCGAATTTGCCTTGCTTGATGAAGTCGGCGGCGGCATGATAGTTCGGGCCGCTACGGCGTTGGGAGCCGATTTGCACGATTTTGTTGGAATCGCGCACGGCCTTCAAAACGGCGCGGTTGTCGGCCATCGTTTCGGCGAGCGGCTTTTCCGTGTAGCAGTCCTGCCCGGCTTTGAGCGCCTCGATGGTGTGCAGGGCGTGTTGAAAATCAGCCGTCGAGATAATGACCGCGTCGGTGGCGCGGGCGGCGTAGAGTTCGTCGTTGTTGCGAAAAGCGACCGTGTCGGGGTTTGTTTTTTCTTTCAAAAAAGCTAATCCCTGCTCGCGGCGCACTGACCAGAGGTCGGATACGGCGACGATTTCAAAATTCAATTCACCTTTGTGGCGGCTGAACGCGGGGAACAAATCGTTTTTGAAGCGGTCGGAAAAACCGACTACGCCCACGCGCACCCGGTCGTTGGCTCCGATGATGCGGGCGTAACTTTTGGCTGAAAAACTCATGGCGATACCCGCTGCTGCGGTAGATTTGATGAATGTGCGTCGTTTCATAAGTGAAAATTTGTCACGCAAAGGCGCAGAGAACGCGAAGAAAAATCCCGCTTGGCGTGCTTTGCGGCTTTGCGTGACATTTTAAAAATTATTTTTTCAATTCCCGAATCTTCAAACTCCGAAACCGAACCGCGTCCCCATGATCCTGTAGCAAAATAGGCCCTTTCGGCGCGGAGGCGAACTGTTTGCCCCAGACGGCGTACTTGCTGCGTTCGACGAGAGCATTGAACAGCGGAGACAATCGCTTGTATTCCAGCATTTTAAAACCGTTCAAGTAGTGTTCCACCCGGTTGTCGGGATGGACGACGATGCGGCCTTGATTCCATTCGCCGAGTGGTCGTACTGCCCGGCTGCGATGGCCGGTTTTGTCGGCGGGGATGAGATCGTAGAGCGAAGCGAGGGTGCGATTGCCGCCAGCGCCGAGTTTGGCGTCGGGATGGCGAGCGTCGTCGAGGATTTGAAATTCGAGGCCGATAGCCGAGCCTTTTTGCACAAAATCCGCCGGAACAGCCATCGGCTGGCCGGGTTGGAATTCGTGGGTGTATTGCAGGAATTCGCGGACGAAATATTTTACTCCCGAATTCGCGCCTTCCGAAAGGTTGAAATCAAATACCAACTCGAACGCGCCAAACTGTTCCAATGTGATGATGTCGCCGCCGTTGGCCGATTCGGCGCCCGAACTTTTCGCCACCCGCAATTCGCCGTCGCGGATGTCCCAGCCTTTTTCGGGAAAATTGGTTTTGTACGCACCGCGCCAGCCAGTCGAGGTTTTTCCATCCCACAACAATTTGAATCCTAATGATTTTTCGATGTCGGAAAGGTTGTTTGGAATCAAATTCACCACGCGGATATTGCCGGGCGAAGAGGGTTTCAAGCCGATGGTTTGGATGCGGACATTGCGCCAACGCACCTGTTTTCCTTCCTCTTCTTTGCTGCCAATGCTGTGGACTTGCAGGCAGAAAAAACCTTCGGCGGTCATGTCGTCTATGACGTGCGCGACCTCCACGCCGTTGATAAAAGTGCGAATCGAAGTTCCGATGGCCTCGATGCGATAGAGATTCCACGCGTTGTTGCGGCGAAAAGCCGATTGGGCGGGCGCGTTCAGTTCCGGCACATACAGCCAGCCGCGCCGCGCTTCGTCGTAAATGCCGCCGGAAAAGGCTCGGTCGGTCGCGTCAATTTCCATTTGGTAGCCGTGTACGCGTCCGTTTTCAAATTCGGGTTTGGACAAACTGCGAAACTGAATGCCGGAATTCAGTCCTTCATCCACATTGACTTCGCATTCAAAAATGAAATCGCCGTAGGTTTTTTCGGTCGTTAGGAAGGAGTTGGGCGTGCCCGCCACCGCCGTTCCAACGATGGCACCGTCTTTCACCTCGTAGCGCGCTTGCCCGCCGAGTTGTGTCCAGCCGGAGAGGGTTTTGCCATCGAAAAGTGGTTGCCAAGTTGCTTTTTGTGCGGATAGCGCGGTGGTTAGCAGGAGGAGGGTAAAAAGTGCGGATTGTTTCATTTTTCTAAAACGTGTTTAACCCCAAACTTCCGGGCGAAAGAATGCTCACAGTTGGGAATAATCGGTTGGCACCACAAATGTCTTGTAGATTTTCGACACCGTATTGGCGTATTGTGGGTCTTTCAATAATGCTTTCCAATCAGGGTCATTGAGGAAAGCCGCCCAGTTTTTGTCGCGCTCTTCCATATCTTGGAAGGCCAGCATATACGCCAGCCTCGGCATATCTCTCCCGGCAATGACTTCTCCGAAAAAGACCGAATGCAGACCCACGCGATCAAAAATGACAAATTCGGCATCGTTGAACATCTTGACTTTGCGGCGCACAGCATCCTCGCTATACCCTTCATAACAGCGCAATTCAAAGATGCCCGACCCGCTTTTCGGCATCACCATTTGAGGCAGCCCTGCAAAAGCGGTCATCAACCACGTATCCATCCGCAAAAAGGGCAGGGGAGCGGGCGGCAAAGCGAAAAAACCAGCGGCTTTTTGTTGATATTCGGCATCAGCGGCAAGGCCGGAAGCCACCGCAGCGTAGGCCGCCATTGTGGAATACGGAATCAGCACACAAATCTTGGCCGGGTCGGACTTGCCCATTTCTCGAAATACACCGATTTTTTTTGCACCCAAGCGGTGGAGTGCCGGCATGAGCGCGTCCTTTAAATATGCCTCAAAAACGCCGAGCGGGGAGTTGAAGTTAAAGGTGTACTCGCGCCATTCATACACTTCCTGTTGGGCTGCGGGAATAGAACCGTGTTCGGAAGCGGTGGCTAATTCGGTGGCCGCGAGGGCTGGGGTAAGCGCGACGGCTTTGACAAAATTTCTTCGTTGCATAGGTGTAGGTGGCTGCGATGAATGTGTTGATTGAATCACAACTTTCCGAAAGTTCCAACTTGCGGGAAGCGAGACTCGCACTGGGCAAATGTCGCAAACCTCGCCGTAGATTTTTTGAAATAAAAACCAGCACGGCAGTAGGTTTGCCAATCATAAATTATGCAGGATTGGAAAACGGATGAAACGGATTTTGCGGATTTGAACGGATTTTATAAAAAAATTGGAGAGCGAAATCTGTTTCAATCCGCAAAATCCGTTTCATCCGTTTTCCAATCCCTCTCATTCGGTAATTCACAATTGAACCTCTTTGCCATGCTGAAACACAAAGAATTAACGGAAGTAATCTTGGGAACGTTTTATGAAGTGTACAATGAATTGGGTTATGGCTTTCTCGAAAGAGTGTATCAAAACGCGATGTTTTTCGCGCTACAAGAGGCGGGATTGGATGTCGAAGCGCAGAAGAGAATTAAAGTCAATTTTAGGGGAAGAGAAGTTGGAGAATACTTTGCCGACATCATCGTCAATGGCGTTGTAATCCTTGAACTTAAAGCCACAGCCCATTTATTGGAAGAACATGAATTGCAATTGGTCAACTACCTGAAGGCAACAGATATTGAAGTCGGGCTACTTTTAAACTTCGGAAAAGAGCCAGAGTTTGAGAGAAAAATGTGGGTCAATGATAAAAAATACCTCAAAAAATGAAAATCCGTTCAAATCCGCGAAATCCGTGTCATCCGTTTTCCAATCCTGTTACACACTTATGACGCACTCAACTCAGCCCCGCCTCACCCACACCATGCGCTGGTTTGGCTCCGCCGACCCGGTGAGCCTGTCGGACATCGCACAAGCTGGCTGCTCTGGCGTGGTGACGGCTTTGCATCATATTCCGAACGGCGAAACGTGGCCCGTAGAAGAAATTTTGAAAAGAAAAAAAGAAGTGGAAAAGGCGGGCCTAGCCTGGGATGTGGTAGAAAGTGTGCCCGTTCACGACGACATCAAAACCCGGCGCGGCGACATAGAGCGCTACCTCGAAAATTACAGGCAGACCCTCCGCAACCTCGCCCAATGTGGCGTGACCACCGTCACCTACAACTTCATGCCCCTGCTCGACTGGACGCGCACCCGGCTCGACCATACGTTGCCCAACGGCAACAAGGCTTTATATTTTGAAAAAGCGGCACTCGTGGCGTTCGACCTTTTTATGTTGAAAAGGGAAAACGCTGGAAATGAATACACTACTTCGGAAATCACTGCTGCTGAAACCCGTTTTTCGCAAATGACGGAAGCCGAAAAAAAGCAGTTGGAGCGGAACATCCTCGCCGGTTTGCCGGGCAGCGAAGAAGGTTTTAGTCTCCATGATTTTCGAGAAAAGTTGAAAACCTACCAGGACACCGATGCCGCCGCCCTGCGCCGCAACCTCCTTTTTTTCCTCGAAAACATCATCCCCGTCGCGCAGGAAACGGGCGTAAAAATGGCGATCCACCCCGATGACCCGCCGTTCCCCATACTAGGTTTGCCGAGAGTAGTCAGCACCGCCGCTGACCTCGCGCAGATATTCGACGCGGTGCCTTCACCCGCTAATGGGTTGTGTTTTTGCACCGGCTCTTTCGTGGTGCGACCCGACAATGATTTGCCGGAAATGGTGCGGACTTTTGGTGAGCGCATCCACTTTGTCCATCTCCGCAATGTGGCACGCCTGCCCGGCGGCGACTTCATGGAAAGCAACCACCTCGACGGCCACGCCGACATGTACGAGGTGATGAAAGCTCTGCTCGAGGTGATGCGCCAACGCGGCATCAGCCTCCCCATGCGACCCGACCACGGCCATCAAATGCTGGACGATTTGAAGAAAAAAACCAACCCCGGCTACTCGGCCATCGGGCGGCTGAAAGGGCTGGCCGAGTTGCGGGGATTGGAGTTTGGGATTCGCCACGACGTTTACGAAACCTTGAAGGTTTCGTAAACGTGGGCAAAAGTGCGAGGCCCGGCAAAGGCTGTTTTTCTTTTTCCCCAAAAAAAAGAACGACGGTACTTGCTACCGTCCCCCGCCAGAAAAAATACAATTTTCGTATGAAGAAATTTGAAACTTAAAATCCGAACTTCAACCCCACCCCCGGCTCCTACTCCGCCAAAAGGCGGAAGGAGAGCGCGGCACACTCTACGTCTCTCCTTCCGCCTTTTGGCGGAGTAGGAGCCGGGGGTGGGGTTGAAACGACCTGCCTTCTCAAAATTAAATAAGGCAAACCCCTTCCCACACCTTTTCAAATTTCCACAAAGAAAATATTTGCCAAACCGCCCAAAGGGTGGTTTTTGAATCAAACAAGGGGGCTATTTGCAGCAAAACCAAAAATATCGAGGCAAAACCCCGCGATTGCAAAATTTACCCCTCCTATTTGAGCGATTTGCCCCCCGGATATTGGGAGTTGCCATGTCACCTTTGGCCGCAATACCGCCCTCGGCGGCCAATCACTAAACATTCTACTGATATGATGCAACTTCTTACTTTCCCAAAAGGATGGAGGTACATGGCGAGCCTTATGCTGCTGTGCTGCGCCTCCGTCCTTCCTGCCCAGATGCTCGATATCCGAGGCATCGTAACCGACGATTCGGGCGAACCGCTGGTGGGCGTCACGGTGAAGGTCGTGAACGCGACTGACCGGGGCACAATGACCGATGCTTACGGCGCATACAGCATCCAAGCCGCGCCCGGCGAGCGCCTCACTTTTGCCTACACCGGCCATGAGGAACAAATCGTCACCGTCCCAGCCGACGGCTCGCGGGTGGACATTCAACTCCGAACCAACGCCATCCTCAACGAGGTCATCGTGGTCGGCTACGGCACCCAGAAAAAGAGCGACTTGACCGGCGCGGTATCTTCCGTCACCGAAGACCAGTTGAGGAGTTCGGTAGTCACCAATATTGACCAGGCGCTGCAAGGCCGCGTGGCAGGGGTGCAGGTGACGCAGAACTCCGGCCAACCGGGCGGCGCGGCTTCTATCCGCATCCGGGGCGCGAACTCTATCACGGGTTCGAGCGAGCCATTGTATGTGATTGACGGCATCCCGTTTCAGGGCGACGGCGCACAGGTGGCCGGTTTCGACTGGGCAGGCGGTGCCAATGGCCAAAACCGCGTGAACCCGCTCTCTACCATCAACCCGAACGACATCGTGCGCATCGAGGTGCTGAAAGATGCTTCGGCCACTGCTATTTATGGCGCACGGGCTGCCAATGGCGTGGTACTCATCACCACCCGGCGCGGCCAAAAAGGCGAGAGCAAAATTTCGTACAACGGTTATTACGGTTCGCAGTCGCTGGTGAACAAGTTGGATATGATGGATTTGCAACAATATGCTGACTATCAGTTGCAAATTTCAAACGACCTCGGCTTGCAGCCCAACCAGCGCTACCTCGACCCCAGCCTGTTGGGCGCTGGCACTGATTGGCAGGACGAAATATTCAGAACTGCCGGCATGAGCAGCCACCAACTTTCCGTCTCGGGCGGTACAGACAAAACCACATATTCCGTATCGGGCGGTTTTTTCCAACAGGACGGTATCATCATAGGTTCAGATTTCAACCGCTACACGGCGCGGGTGAGTTTGGACAATCAGGTGAAAAGCTGGTTCAAAATAGGCGGCTCGCTCGCCTACGCCAAAACAAAAGAAACCATCACGCTGAACGACGGCGGCGACGGTGTCATCATGCAGGCACTCTTGACCCAGCCTGACATCGCGGTGCGGAACATTGACGGCACCTATGCAGGCCCGGATGCGATGTTCACTTCTGCGAGCTACAATCCCGTGGCCGCGGCTTTGCAGCGCAACAACAAGTTTGACCGCCAGCGCATCATGGGCAGTGTTTACGGCGATGTCAACCTGTTCAAAGGCATGACTTTCCGCTCCGAAATCGGCTTTGACGACAATCACGGTTTGAACAGGGCATTTCACCCTACCTACGTTTGGGGCGTTTTGGTGAACACCGAAAATCAACTGCGCCAGCGCGAGGAGAGCAATTTTTTCTGGATTTGGAAGAACTACCTCACTTATGAAGTTTTTTCAAACGAAAAACACAACCTGACGGCGATGGTAGGGCAAGAAGCGCAAAAAGGCAGCTGGGAAGGCTCGCAGGTGACGAAGAAGAATTTTTCTTCCAACGACATCCCCGTGCTGAGCGAGGGCGAGGACATCACCTCCCGCACCACCGGCTGGAAAGACGCGGCTTCTATCGCCTCGTACTTCGGGCGGTTCAATTACAGCCTGAACGACAAATACCTTTTGACCGTGACGATGCGTGCCGACGGCTCCTCCAAGTTCGGGTCGGAGAATCGCTGGGGCTATTTCCCCTCTGCCGCCGTCGCATGGCGCGTGGGTCAGGAGCGATTTATGCAAGGTTTGAATACTGATATGAAACTCCGCGTCGGCTACGGCGAGGTGGGCAACCAAGCCATCGCCAACTATCTCTACGGTGCGTCGCTGCTGGCCTTCAACTCGCCCTTCGGCACCGCGTACCGGTTGGAAAAAATATCGAACCCGAAACTGAAATGGGAAGCCACCAAACAGTTCAACGTGGGCGTGGACTTGGGCCTGTTCAAAGGCCGGGTAGATCTCTCGCTCGATTTTTACAACAAACAAACGACGGATATGCTGCTCCAACTTTCGGTGCCGGCATACCTCGGCGGCACCGGCTGGCAGGATATCCGCGCACCGTACGCCAACGTGGGCAGCATGGAAAACCGGGGCTTCGACCTCAGCATCCGCACCCACAACATTGACGGCAAAAAATTCAAGTGGAGCACCGATTTGACTTTTTCGCGCAACCGCAACAAGATATTGGAACTGGACAATGAGAGCAGTATTTACTGGCGCAATCTCTATTGGTACAGCGAATTCCAAACCGCCACCCGCACCAGCGTGGGCGAGCCGCTCGGCCTTTTCTACGGCTATCAGGTGGAAGGTGTTTTCAGAGACCAAAACGACATCCTGAGCCATGCGGTGCAGGTGCCTGACCCTCAAAATGACGGCAAAAATCTGGTGGACAAACGCACCGGTGTGTGGATTGGCGACGTGAAGTTCAAAGACTTGAATGGCGACGGGGTCATCAACACGGAGGACCAAACCATCATCGGCAACCCGAACCCGGACTTTACTTTTGGGATTAACAACTCTTTTTCGCTGGGCAGCTTTGATTTCCTCGTGTATTTCACCGGCTCTTATGGTGCCGACATCCTCAACTACTCGCGGGTGCAAATAGAGGGCATGACCAACGTGTACGCCAACCAAGCCGAAACCGTGTTCAACCGCGCCCAATACACCCTGCTCGACCCGAATGGCTCCGACCTCGACCCGGCCAATGTGGTACTCGCCAACCCCGGCACCGACATCCCGCGCCCGACGACGACCGACAACAACCGCAACAACCGGATGTCCGACCGATTTATCGAAGACGGCTCTTACATCCGCCTGCAAAACCTCCGGCTCGGCTACACGCTGCCTTCGGAAATCGCAAAACGTGTGCGGATGGAAAGGTTGCGCGTGTACGTGAACGCACAGAACATCAAGACTTTCACAAATTACACGGGCTACGACCCGGAAATCGGCGCGTTCAACCAAGACCCGCTCCTCCAAAACGTGGACATGGGGCGCTACCCGACGCCGAGGGTTTTCACGTTCGGGGTGGATGTTGATTTTTAGGTTTCGACCCCACCCTCGTTCAACCCCACCCCCGACCCCTCCCCAAAAAATGAGGGGAGACGTAGAGTGTGGTGGGTCGGGGGGGCGTGTCCCCG
>CAYZVM010000205.1:0-11245 GCA_964481485.1 uncultured Saprospiraceae bacterium
ACAGTTCATAGAGGCTTGCAAAAGTATTCACTTATACGCTAATTTTTCGCAATGATTCGCTTTTGTGCGTAAGATTTTCAACGTTTTTCCTGCTCGTTTTGCATCGAATACGGGGCTAAAGGTTGAGCAGAAAAAGCGAGGGGCGGGGTTGTTCACGGCCTTATGCTCTTTTTCTCCCCCGTAATCACCTCAAACGCCTTTTCCAACAACTCATCCCGTCCAGCGCGGATGCCCGCGATGGTGGGTTTCACTTCAATGTCGGGAATGATGCCGACGCGCTGCGTGGGTTTGCCATCGGGGTAAAACACGCCGATGCCCGTTATCATCGTGTTCAGGCCGCCGGGCAAAGAGAAATTCGAGACATTGCCGTCGGCGGCAGCTGTTGTGCTGCCAACGACGGTCGCCTGAGGAGCCGTGCGGAAAGCCATCGTGGTGTATTCGGCCTGACTTTGCGTGAGTTCGTTGACGAGAATGACCACTTTGCCTTTGTAATAATCCTTGTTTTTTTCACCGACTTCGAGATTAGGCGTGTTTTGAAACAAACCCGGAAACTCCTGCAATCCGTTCGTAAATCGCACAAAATCAACTGGTTTTGGCAACAAATATTTGCCGAGACTGAACACCACGAACTGCGACGGGTAGTTGCGGATATCAATGACGATGCCTTTTGTGTCCTTGAATTTTTCAAAAATGGCAGGCAGCAAATCCTGCTGAATGTTGCCAAGATAAATGTAGCCCACGTCAGGCGTGAGCAGCCGGTAGCAACTGTCGGGCTTGTGATGCGCCCAATCAATACCGAGGTTGAAGTCGTTTGTTTTTGCATCGAAACGCCGCACTTGCATCGGCAGCGTCGCAGCGTCGCGCAGCAGGGTGAGGTTCACGATGGAATCGTTGCCGCGCAGCAAATTCTTGGCGACGTCGCGCAGTTTGGTCGGCTCATTCGAGGCGGGATACATCGGTTTCATTTTTTCCACCATCGCCGCTACCGATTCTCCATTGATGGTGGTGATGACGTCGCCGATTTTTACGCCCGATTGTTCGCCCAAAGTTTTGTTGTAAAAATCCGTGACAACAACTTGATTTTCAATAAACTTAACCTGAAACGGCGGACGCAATCGCCCAAAATAGCCGTTCATTTCTTCATCCTGCACCCAGAGATTGGCGTGGGTGTCGTTCACGCGGCCTATCATTTCGCGGGTGGCAAGTTTGTACGACAAAGCGTCTTTCGCCCCTACGATTTTTGAAATATAAATCGGCATCACGCCGTGCCAATCCTCGCCGATGATGTCGCGGTAAGGGAAAAAATACTGGATGATGTTCCAATATCGGTACACCGCCAGCAACCGGAAGCCGTCGTCGGGGTAGGGGAATTGTTTGTAAGCCCGTTCGTTTTTGAAATTGGGATTGCCCACACCTTCGTGGAAAGCGATGTAGTAGTGCTTTTTCTGGTTGCGACGATCCAGCACGTAACGAAGTTTTTTGCGAAGGTCGTCGCTCAATTTGGGGTCGTCGAGCCAAGCAATGTCGGGCGCGAGATGGTATTCGCCCTCGGGTTTTGCTGGGCATTTTTTGCACTCTGGCAATGGCCCCAGCGATGCTATCCAATCGGCCAATAGCGCGTCACGTTGTTTTTTGTCATTGACATTCAAATATTTAGGTAAAAACCGGAACAGCTCGTAATCCCAATTCAACTCGCCTGCCGCGATTTTCGGATGGTAGTATTTCAGAAAACCCCACACCTTGCCGAGCAACGCGAGGTCGGCCACCCGTTCGGGCGTCAAATCGCCGATGACGATGCTGCTGCCCTTATCGAAAGCCGTGTCGAGGTCAGCCGCGAACTTCGAGACTTTTTTGTCCTTCACCTTGCTGAGCGGCTCGCCATCCACATATAGCCGGAAATCGTCCACCCACATTTTCCCGGTGCCGAGCATCAGTCCACCGATGTTAATTTTCGCCGCTTCGTCTGTCCATAGCGTGATGCTGTATTCCTTCCAATCGGTCGTGCCCTTCACCGGGCGGTCGTTCATGTTGTCGAATTTGAGCATCCCATCTTCCCCGTCAATGCGCATCCAAAGACCCGCCATCCCGTCGTCCGAGATGTTTTCCGTTTTCAAATATGCTTTGAGCGTAAAACTGTTTCCTTGAAAATCAACCGGAATCACGGTGAAACAGGCTCCAAACTGCCGGGAGGTCAAAGCCGTGTCGTGTTCAATGGAGAGGCTGAAACGCCCGTCGTGGGCAACGGTAGAATCCAATTTTGTGAGATAGCCCATCGCGCCACCTTCACGGAAATTCAAATCCCAACCCTTGGTGTGGTCGGCTTCTTCAAAACTGTGATTGAACGAGCGTTGGGAAAAAAGGAAGCCGGGAGCAGCCAAAAGCAAGAGTATCGCAAAGATGTTTTTCATGGTGGGGAGCGAGTTAGAAAGTTGTGTCAAGGTTATTTTGTCACGTACTCAAACCGATTCGACCTCTTTTGGTATCCGCGGATTCATCACGGCAAACCATACCGGTGGCACCACCGCCAGCACCATACTCGCCGGGTACCCGAATGGCAATTGTGGGCTTTCGTCGGTATGTCGGAGTATCTGATATTTCCGCGTGGCTTTGTAGTGGTGGTCGCTGTGGCGGGTGAGTTCGTACAGAAAAATGCGCCCCAGTTCATGGTCGCTGTTCCAAGAGTGGGCGGGTGTCACCGGCTCTGGGCGACCCGAGGCCAGCAATCGGCGGCGCAGACCGTAATGCTCGATGTAATTGATGGTTTCCAACAACAAAAAACCGATGATGCCTACCGCAGTGGCACCGACCAATCCTTTCCAATCGAATAAGACGAAAATACCCGCCAGCCACAGTATTTGAATCGCGCTGAATCGCAGCGTTTCATTTTCCCAACTCCACACGGGTTTCCCTACTTTTTCCAAACGCTCGCGCTCGAGCGCCCACGCGCTGCGCCAACTCCCGGTGACGGAGCGCCACCAAAAAGCATAGACGTTTTCTCCCAAACGTGCCGATGCAGGGTCTTTTTCGGTAGCCACATTTTTGTGGTGGCCGCGATTGTGTTCTATGAAAAAGTGTTGATACAGCGCGGGCAAGAGCATTATTTTGGACAACAATTGCTCCCCGCGCGTGCTACGGTGGCCGAGTTCGTGGGCGACGTTGATGCCGTTGGCACCGACGATGATGCCGGTGCTAAAAGTGAGGCCGAGCCACTCGGCGATGCCAAGATGTTGATGGGAAACGATGTGCAAATACCAACCGACGATGCCAAAAAGGAATGGTGCGTTGAGATATAACAACCAGTCGAACAAGCGATTTTTGGCACGGCTTTCTTCTGCTTCGGGCAGCACATTGGCGGTAGAGGCGGGCAAAAATAATTCAGCGGTCGGTAAAAAAACAAACGCCAACACCACCGTCATCCACGACCATGCGCCTTGCCAAGCCAATGCCAGCAAAGCGCTCAACGGCAGCAGATATGCGAGCAAATATTTCAGGTCCCTCATCTTTTGTAACAAATAATGTGGTCGGAAAATTTTGTCTCGCAAAAATAAACACATCGCCGCAAATTATTTCAGGCTCAAAAGCCCGGTCAATTCGCGCACTTCTTGCATGGTTTTTTGCGCCTTTTTGCGGATTTCCGCGCTGCTTTCCTGGATTTGGGCTTTCACGGCGCGTTTGTCAGCGTTCAGTTCGGCCAATCGCTCGCGGAAATGGTTGACGAGCGGCACCACCGCTTCGGCGACCGCTTCTTTCAGCGCACTGTATTTCAACGCACCTGCTTGATAATCGGCCATGAGCGAGTTGTGCGCCGCCATGTTGCCACAAGCGCGAAGCAGTTCAAAGAGGTTTTTCACACCCGCGCTCATTTCTCCCGCTACCGTGTCGCCCGTGTCGGTCACAGCGGATTTGATTTGTTTGCGGATGCGGTCTTCTTCGCCGAACAGGTTGATGTAGTGTTTCTCGCCGAGGCTTTTGCTCATTTTTTTGTTGGGGTCGGCAGGCGAGAGGATTTTGGGCGTTTCGGTGTACAGCGGTGCCGGTGGCACGAAATATTCTTTGCCAAATTGGTGATTGAAGCGCTGGGCAACATTCCGTGCCTGTTCGAGGTGCTGCTCTTGGTCTTTCCCAACCGGCACAAAATCAGCGTGATAGATGAGAATATCCGCTGCCTGCAATACAGGGTAGAAAAACAGCCCCGAGCTCACAAAACCTTCTTTGTCGGCATCGCGGAGCTGGTCAGATTTGTCTTTGAACTGGGTCATCCGGCTCAGTTCGCCATAAGATGTTACGCAACTGAGTACCCACGATAGTTCGACGTGTTCTGGCACAAGGCTTTGCACAAACAAGTTTTCGGGTTTTACGCCACAAGCCAACAGGTAAAACACCATTTTCCATGTGTTTTCGCGCAATTGCTCGGGCTTGTAGGGCATGGTCATGGAGTGATAATCCACCACGCCATAGCGGCAATTGTAGTCATCTTGCAAGCGCACCCAGTTTTGCACTGCGCCAAAGTAGTTGCCGAGGTGGAGGTCGCCGGTAGGCTGGATAGCAGAAAGGACGTTTTTCATGATGTTTTAATAGCAAAATGCAAATCAAGGGAAACCGCAAAATGTAAATCAAAGGGAAACAGCAAAATGCAAAACCGCAGAACCGCAAAATGTAAAAATCAAAGGCCGGCAATGACCGAAATCTCGATGTTGACAAATTTCGGCAACTCTACCACTTGCACCAACTCCCGCGCCGGGGCAAATTCGGGTTGGAAATACTCGCCGTAAACAGCGTTGATGCGGCTGAACTGGTTGATGTCGCGCACAAAAACGGTGGCTTTCAGCACCTTCTCGAGATTGGAGCCAGCGGCTTCGAGGATGGCCTTGAGGTTTTGCAGCACCCGATGCGTCTCTGCCTCGATGGTGTCGAGCACCAGTTCGCCGGTAGCGGGGTCAATAGCGATTTGGCCCGACACGAAAAGTAGGCCGTTCAACGCAACTGCCTGATTGTAAGGCCCGATGGGCAGGGGTGCCGAAGGGGTGTTGACGAGTTGTTTCATACTTGTACGTTGGTTTGCTGAATGGGCGATTTGTGGATTTGGCTATCGGAAAATCACCGACAAAAACAGAAAAAGCCCCATCGCCCGACCTGCGGGACTGGAGCCTCCTCAAAATGCCTTGCGACTTTGGCGCAATGGCCGCTAACGACGGCAATTACGCCTCTCCGGCATCGGCGCGTTGCTTCCCTGGCACCAACACCTGACCGCGATAGTAGAGGTCGCCTTCCACCCTGTAAGCATGGTGGAAGAGGTGGGGTTCGCCCGTGGTTTTGCAAGTAGAGACATTCGGAGCCTCTGATTTGTAGTGTGTGCGGCGAGCGCGCTTGCGGCGCTTGGAATGCCGCCATTTTGGATTTGGCATGACTTAATTATTTTTGGTGGAAAGTGCTGCGGGCAGATGGCGCTAAAAAACCTTCTGCCTTCTCATACTCTCCACTATCTACCTTTCAAATTTTAATTATCGTTGATTCCTTTGAGCGCATCCCACACAGAATCAGGTTTTTGTGCGTCGGTATCATTGCTCAAGTATTTCAAAACTTCAAAGTTGCAGGGCGGGTTCGCGTCGCTTTGGCAGTCGTAGGTGTTCGTAATCGGCAGCGCCAGCACGGTGAATTCGTACAGGTATTTCGCCACATTGAACACCGACACGTCTCTGCTGATAAACACCACCTCGTCCTCTTCTACCGCATCCTCCGGTTCGCCGTATTTCACGATGAGTTCCCGCGCATCTTTCAGCGGAAGGTCAATCACGGCGGTACAGCGGTCACATTCTGCCTTCACATACCCTTCCAACTCAAAATCCAAAATGAACATATCGGGGCGTTTGTCCAGCTGGAGTTCAAACTGAATTTCACCCTCCTCGACTGGCGAATCCTCGAAGTGGCGGAAAAACGCGCCGTCAATAGTGAATTTAAAATGGTGTATTCCAAATTTCAAACCCTGTATCGGGATGGAATACGCGGCAAATGCGTTCATTTCCACTTCAATTTTGCAAATCGGGCGGCAAAAGTAAGATGCTCTGGTGAAACGGCAAAGGATGTTTTGAAGATTGACGAAAAAAACATTCAGCGTTGGATGACCACCCTGCGAATGACCGTATTTCCTGATTCCATTTGGCAATGGAAAAAATACAAGCCCGGTGGCAGTGCCAATGGAATCTGGTTTTCGCCCGCTGAGAAAGAGTTATGCTGCAGTAGTTTTCCATCTATCGCATAGATTGTGAGCTTCCCGGTATTTACGGCACTCAACATTATCAAGTCGCTCGCAGGGTTGGGTGTGATTTTTACCTTTATTTTTTCCACCGCCTCTACTGTACTTACCGCCTCACAGTCGTAAGTCTGCTCCGGCACTCGGAAGTGGGGCAGGTTGTTGATGCCCGCGTAGTTGTTGGCCGGCAGCAGAATATTGTGCGCCCGGAAGTCGCAGAGCGTGCCGAGGCAGTTGGGCCGCTCGATGGTGCTGATGTAGCGGTGCAGACCAATAGTTACGATGTAGATTTTCCCATTTGGAGCAAGTTTGGAGGTGGCGAGCGCACCCATGCCCTGTGCCAAGGTGTCGGGGTCTATTTCGGCGACGAGTTGGCGGCTGGCTTGGATGTCGGCGGCTTGGGTGTCGAATTGATAGACTTTGGTAGTGGCCGTGATATACAGATATCGGGAATTGCCAGAGAAACACGCACCATCGGCAAAGTTGTATTCGTCGTCATAAGTTAGTTCTAAGGGGTTCGAGAACATACCTGAAGCAGCATCAAAATCCATCAAAACCAAGCCATTGTCTGCCTCTACTCGAGCATATTTGGTACCGTCAGGTGAAAAAACAGCCTGCCCGCCGCTGTCGGCAATGCTAAATGCCATTCCTGCGCAACGCTCTTGGGGCGCGCCAACGCCGTCTTTGGTTACTGGCACGACGAAATAGCAGTTGGAATTGTACTTGGGCGTGACAACCCACCAATCATAGCCGTTATTGTGCCGTGCAGCGGAGACAGAACCAGAAACTAGAAAGTCATAAGCGACTGCAATTTTTTTCTTTTCAATTACGGATCCCAATCCCCCATCTTGTGTCATATCAATTGTGTGGCAATACAGATGTTGAGGGCTTAGGTTGTTGGGGCTCATGTCCAAGTTGAACAACAAATACTTGGTGCTGTCACTGGGCAACGGCACAATGGTATTACTTTGGATAATGGGAAAGTCTCCATAATTGCACCATCCAGTATAAGAGAAGTCTGAATTGATGCTATCCCCGTTTTCCATCACTTCATGGAGACGGTTGCCTACAAAACAACCGCCGGAGTAGAATTGCAGTTCGCCGTATTGATCACAGATAGATGTACAGAAATCACCTGGCCCAAGCCATGGGGTGGGGTTTTCCAAGGTAATAGTCGGCGGTTCGGTGGAAAAATCAAAGATGATGTATTTGTCAAACACCCAAATTTGGTCGTAAAGGTTCTGGGCATTTGTTTGATTAAGAACGAGGCTGGCTATGATGAAAATGAATTTTTTCATTTTGAAAAACTTAAAATGCTTGTGGGGGCAGCTACTACTGCCACAAATCGCCTTTTTGAGCTGCAAGTTAAATTTTTTTTCAAAAAATTTTTTCAACCAAAACAGTTGAAAATCAATTGATTAAAACTAAACCAAGTAGTTTCGAAAAAAAATATTTAGGCTAAATGTAGTTCTTTGTATTGCAAGGTATTGTCCTTTGCCATAAGTTTGTGCCGTGAAACGCAACAATGCCCGCCAAAAACGGGACGGGGGCAACAACCACACCTTGCTATGAAAATAAATACAAAACGATTTGCCATGCCGGGCTTCCTGTTCGCCCTGCTTTTTGCCACAGCCGCTTGCGGCGGATACGCCAACAAGCCCATCGGTGGCCTCGACGTGTCGGCACTTTCGCCCGCCCTGCTCAGCGTCAGCCCGATAATCGCTGGCTCGGAGCGCGAACCAGCGACCGCCGATGCCGAAAATCCCGCCGCTGAGAAGCAACTGCGCTCCGGCCACTCCACAATTGACATTCACCCATCCGCCCCGCAAGGGCGTATTTCCCCCGAAGCACCGGGGTCAACAATTAACAATTGACAAAAACATGGATTTGGAAAATGCAAAAGCCCAAATGCGGAAAGGCGTGCTCGAAATGTGCGTGCTCGCTGTCATTTCAGAGGGCGAGACCTATCCGCCAGAAATTATGAAGAAGTTGGAATGGACCAACCTCATCGTAAAAGAAGGCACCCTCTACCCGCTCCTCATCCGCCTCAAAAACGACGGATTGGTGGACTACATCTGGCGCGAAGGCGTCAGCGGCCCGCCGCGCAAGTACTTCACGGTGTCTGACCAAGGCCGACAGTTCCTGACCGAACTTACCGAGAGTTGGGACCAATTGGTACACTCTGTAAATCAAACCCTTAAAGGTGGAGCCGCCCCCACGGAACACGACGGCAAACGCAAACGCAAAACCGAGAACCCGATGCCGCCCAAACCGCTCAACATCGAACCCAAGCCGCCCGAGGCGTGATAGTTATTAGTTATCAGTTGTTGGTTGTCAGTTGTTGGTTACAAGCCACTTGTTCCAACTTCGAACAACTAACAACCAATAACTAACAACCAACAACCAACTAACTTTCTCAACTGACTTTAACAAAAATGAATAAGATACTCAATATCAATCTCGGAGGCTATGCGCTCACCATTGACGACGACGCCTACGAATACCTTTTAGCCTATTCAGACAGCATTCGAAAACGCTTCAGCGAAAGCGATGGCCGCGACGAAATCGTGCACGACATTGAGTCGCGGCTCGGCGAAATCATCAGCCAAAGCATGGGCAACCGCACCATCGTGATGCTCCCCGATGTGGAAGCAGCCATCGAAATCATGGGCAAACCCGAAGAATTTGGTGGAGAAACAACGAGTAGCGGCAGCAGCACCGGTGGAAGTAGCGGCGGCAGCGGAAGCAGCAAACGCACCAAAGGCCAGCCAACTGTGCGCACAGGCAAACGCCTCTTCCGCGACGAAGAAGATGCGGTGGTCGGTGGTGTTTGTTCCGGTCTTTCGGCCTATTTCGGCATGAGCGACCCGGTGTGGATGCGGCTGATTTTTGTGCTGCTCACCTTCATTTCTGTCGGCTTTTGGATGCCTGCGTACTTGCTGCTTTGGATCTTGGTGCCAGCTGCGAAAACTGCCGCCGACCGCCTTGCCATGCGCGGCGAGCCTATCAACGTGGACAACATCGCCAAAGAAATCGAGGACAGTTTCGAGCGGTTAGGCACACAGTTCAATGCTGAAAAAAAAAGCGCAAGCGATAGAAGTTTTAGCAACACCGTATCGAGCGGGGTCTCGGTCTTAGGCCAGATGTTCGGCTTCGTCGTGCGGTTTATTGCCAAATTCGGCCTTGTCATCGCTGCCATTGTGGCGTTCGGCCTGTTCATCGCGCTGGCAGTTTCATGGGTGGCGGGTATATGGGGGCTGTTTGCCGCCGCGCCTTATGTGGAATATTTCAGCCCGTTTTCGAGCGGATTCACTTGGTTGGGTTTTGCCAATATGTTTTTCCTGCTTGGCATCCCGATTTTGGGCTTGTCGCTCATGTTTGCGCGGGCACTGTTCAAAACACGCACACCCGGATGGCTCAGCACTGGGTTGGGTCTTTTTTGGACAGTCAACCTGATTTCCGCCATTTTTCTGCTCACTTTTGGCGTCAAAAACTACCGGCAGGGCGGCTCGCTTACCAAAAACATTGATTTGTCCGGCCTGACTTCCGACACCCTGCGCGTGGAGGCCATCAACCCTTCCGGCTCTTATGGCGAGTCTTTCCTGTGGTTTGGCGATGAAGATGGCGTGCGCCTCAGCGACACCAAAATCGAAATAGACGACTTGGTGGAAATCCGGGTGCGGCGCAGCGACGACGGCAATTTCAAATGCACACAAATCGTCCGTGCCCGCGGTGCTTCAAACCGCGATGCCGTCGCCAATGCAGAGGATATTGAGTTCCCCATTGCGTTCAACGGAAGTGTGTTGCGTGTGCCGACTTCGTTTGGTATCCAGCAAGGCAAAAAATGGCGCGGCCAGCATATCCGCCTCAACATTGATGTGCCGGTGGGGAAAAGCATCGTGTTTGATGAAAAAATCTACCGCCACGCCGCCGCCGACATGGACGAATATTCCGACGAAAACGACCGCAACTACCTTTCTCGCTCGCCCGAAAAAGTATTTCGCATGACCGGCGGCGGACTGGTTTGCACGGGTTGCCCACAATTCGGCGACCGCGACTACGACAGCCGCGAGGAGTACTACGAGCATTTTATTTTGGAAGGCAATTTTGAAACGGAAATGCGGAAAGGCAACGATTTCAAACTTCGCATAGAAGGGCCTGCCGATGCCATTGAAAAAATACGCACGGGACGGAAATTGACTTTGAGCAAAAAAGGCGGTGCCACGGGCGTGAAAGTTATCATCGAAACACCCGTCATCACCTCAATAATTGCCGACAACGCGGGCGACATCACGATTCGCGGTTTTGAGGAAGGCGATGCAACCCTCACCGTGAAAGGCACCAACCGCGTGAAAGCCTACATGGATGTGTCTGACCAACTCAATGTGTCCCTTTCCGGCAAATGCTCGCTCGAACTGGTGGGCGAAGGTGGCCAAATGGATGCCAACCTCAACGACGGCGCCACGCTCGAAGCAGCCAACTGGCGCGCCAGAGATGTGGAAATCACCGCGTCCGGCAGTGCGCAAGCCCGCGTTTTTGCCAAAGACGATGCGCTGATTATCAGCGATGGCAGCAGCAAAGTGACAGTGGATGGCGGGGCAAAAGTGCGGAACACGCGCTACGAAAATTGAGCGAAACAAAAAACGCCGTTGGGCATTTTCCAAGTTGGTGGCAGATTCTTTCTGCGACCGGGAATGCCCAACGGCATTTTTTATCAGCGTTTTGTGCAGCAAAAATTGGGGGCAATGCACCTACTTGCCGATGCGTTTTCCAAAACAAAACCAATCCTTGCTATGCCGCGCCCTTTTCTCCCACTTCTTTTCCGTGCATCCTTTTCTCTCTTTGCCACTTTTTTTTCTCCCAATTTATTTTCCCAAAACTTCGTCGTGAACGGCAGTTTCGAGCGGCAAACCCCTCGGCAAGCCGGTGTGTTGCAAACTACGCCGAAGCCCTGCCAGTTTGCCAGAAGTTCGCACGTCGTCAACACCAGCGTAC
>CAYZVM010000206.1:0-11184 GCA_964481485.1 uncultured Saprospiraceae bacterium
AACGTATGGAAATTGTGCTAAACCACTGCTCTATGTTCATGCGTCTGCCCTGGGGGCAAGGCGGCACCCAACGGCACGGTAACGGCGCGAGTGAAGGCGCAAAAAAGCAACCGCTTGTTGCTATCAATCCAAACCCATCTTACGGGTACGCGAGTATTACACTGCCTGACCAACCCTGCACTATTCGGGTCTGGGACACTTATGGCAAACTCATGCTCGAGACGCAAACCTCGGGCAGTACATCTCAAATTGACGTAAGCCATTGGCCTGTAGGTGTGTATTGGGCGGAGGCAGCCGGTGCGGAATTCCGGGAAAAAGTGAAATTGGTGGTGCAGCGATAGCCAGCACACAAACATCATTTCTTCAAACAACTGCGGTCGAGCACCTGAATAGAGGTTGCTCGACCGCTTTTTGAAAACCCTACAGGTCTGCTCGAGTGTTACTTCTTCTTGACCGCTGCTTTTCCCACGCTTTTTCCCGCCGGTTTTTTGTTGTCAAAAATGCCCGGCATCTCCTTCTCAATAATCGCCTTCACATCGGCCAAGGAGAGCGTGCGGGCGTGGTCGGCGGTCATTTTGCCACCTTCCACACGGGGCAGGTTGAGCATGGTTTTGCCGTATTTGATAAACGGCCCCCAGCGCCCATTCTCAATCGAAATCTTTTCTTCGGGCCAATGCTGGATGTACCGGTTGGCTTCCTTTTCGATTTTTTGATGCAGCAGTTCGATGGCTTGTTGCTCGGTGAGGCTATCAAAATTGTAACGCGCTGGCACGTTGACGTACAAATCCGCCCATTTGATGAAGGGGCCAAAACGGCCTTTGCCTTTTGTAATCGGCTGACCCTCAAAGTGCCCGAGCGGCCGGTCAGCTTCTTTTTTTGCCTGCACGAGTTCTGCCGCCCGCTCGAAAGAAATCTCAAAAGGGTCTTCACCTTTCGGCAATGAGACGAAGGTGGGGCCGAATTTGATATAAGGCCCGTAGCGCCCGGTGTTCACTTCCAACATCTCGCCCTCGTATTCGCCGAGTGCGCGCGGCAGCGCAAAACTTTCGAGTGCCTCGGCGAGTGTCACGGTTTCGAGGCTTTTGCCGGGGCGGAGGTTGGCGTAGCGGGGTTTTTCTTTTTTGTCGAGTTCTTCGCCCGTGCCGATTTGGATGACGGGTTTGCCGAGGCTACTCATGCGCACGAGTACGGTGCGGCCAGTCTCCGGGTCGGTGCCGAGGATACGCTCGCCGCTGGCGCGGTCGGCCTCTTTCAGCGTTTTTTCCACGTCCTCATGGAAAGGGCGGTAGAAGCCGTCAATCATGCGCGGCCACTCTATTTTGCCTTCGGCGATGTCGTCGAATTGCTGCTCCACGCTGGCGGTGAAACCAAAGTCCATGATTTTCCGAAAATGGCCGTCGAGGAAGTCGTTGACCACCATGCCCATGTCGGTCGGGTACAGCACATTTTTGGTGGCACCGGTGATTTCTTTGCTTTTCTCTTTCTTTATCTCGTTGTTTTTCAGCGTGAAAACTTGAAAAACACGTTCCTCTCCCTCGCGACTGTCTTTGACGACATAGCCGCGATTTTCTTCCATGATTTTTGAAATGGTGGGCGCGTAGGTGGACGGGCGGCCTATGCCGAGTTCTTCCAATTTTTTTACCAAACCGGCCTCCGTGTAGCGGGCGGGCGGGCGGGTGAACCGCTCTGTGGCGGTCATCGCGTCGAGAGCAAGTTGCTGGCCTTTGGTCAGCGGCGGCAACATTCCTTGCGTTTCTTCTTCCTCGTCGTCGGTACTTTCGATGTAGAGTTTGAGGAAACCGTCGAATTTGAGCACTTCGCCTTCTGCCACCAATTTCGCGCCGGGCTGGGTGCTGATGCCGATGTCAACGGTCGTTTTTTCCAACTCGGCATCGGCCATTTGAGAGGCCATGGCGCGTTTCCAGATAAGTTCGTAGAGGCGTTGCTCGTCGCGGTTGCCGCTCACGTTTTGGCGTTCGGAGTAGGTCGGGCGGATGGCTTCGTGCGCTTCTTGTGCGCTGTCGTTTTTGGTTTTGAAACGGCGCTCGTGGTGGTATTTTGCGCCAAATTGTTTGACGATTTCAGCGCCCATCGCCTGAATGGCGGACTCGGCGAGGTTGGCCGAGTCGGTACGCATATAGGTGATGAAACCCTCTTCGTACAGTTTTTGGGCGACGCTCATGGTGCGGTTCACCGACATGCCGAGTTTGCGGCTGGCCTCCTGTTGGAGGGTGGAGGTGGTGAACGGCGGTGCTGGTTTGCGGCGCGTGGGTTTCACCTCGATGTTGCCGACCGTGAAATTGGCGCCCACGCATTTTTTCAAAAAACCTTCTGCGCCTGCCGGGTCGTCGAATCGCACGGGGCTTTCGGCTTTGAACGTCACGGCTTTGCCTTGTGCGTTTTTGGCAAAAAACTGGGCGACGATTTTGAAATAGGGCGTGATTTTGAAATTTTGAATATCGCGCTCGCGCTCCACCACGAGTTTGACGGTGACGGACTGCACACGCCCGGCGGAGAGTTGGCCTTTTACTTTTTTCCACAAAAGGCCGCTCAGTTCCCAGCCCACGAGGCGGTCGAGCACGCGGCGGGCTTGTTGGGCATTCACCACGTTCATGTTCACCGTGCGCGGGGCTTGCACGGCTTTTTGGATGGCGGGTTTGGTGATTTCATGAAAAACGATGCGCTTGGTGGAGCGGGGGTCGAGGCCCAGCACTTCGCACAGGTGCCAGCTGATGGCTTCTCCCTCGCGGTCTTCGTCGGTCGCGAGCCAGACTTCGGAGGATTTGCTGGTAGCTTCTTTCAGTTCCTTGACGGTCTTGTGCTTTTCGGGCGGGACGATGTATCGGGGAAGGTAGTTGTGCTCCACATCCACGCCGAGGTCGTTGCCTTTTTCGAGGTCGCGGATATGGCCGTAGGAGGATTTTACGCTGAAGTCTTCGCCGAGGTATTTTTCGATAGTTTTCGCCTTTGCGGGCGATTCTACGATAAGCAGTTTTTTTGCCATAATGTTGATTGTCATTGAGGTCTGTAAAATCATTGGGGGGCAGTAAAGTTCATTTTTGCCAAAAAGGTGCGCTTTGCAAACGACCTTTAATGACGGTTGATTATTCCATCGCCCCCGCGAATCAGGCGGCAAAAGTAATGGGATTTTGAATTTCGGCTGAAAATGTGACTTTGAACGCTATTTGGAAAAAATTTGCGATAGCCGGCGGGCGAAATGTTTGACATAATAATCCGCCCAAGGTGCCGAAAATTGTGTGCCCCGAAATTTTCGCTCCCGATTGTGGAACTTTGCCGCGAAATTTTTGCCCTCCAGTTATGCTTCCTACACTCTTCCTCGACCGCGACGGGGTCATCAATGTCCGCACCATCGGCGACTATGTGCGTCATCCCGATGCTTTTGTCCCGGCGGATGGGCTGGGTGAAGCGACGCCGTTGTTGGCCGTACATTTTGGCTGCATTGTCGTGGTCACCAACCAAGCGGGCATCGGGCGTGGGCTGATGACGGAAAAGGATTTGGCGGCTGTTCACAAAAAAATGTTTGAAATAGTCGAGGCCGCTGGGGGGCGTATTGACCGCGCCTATTATTGCCCTCACGCGAAAGACGCGGGCTGCCAGTGCCGAAAACCAGCGACTGGCATGGCATGGCTGGCGTTGGCCGATTTTCCCGACATTGATTTTGAAAACGCCTGGTTGGTGGGCGATTCAGCTTCGGATATTGCGTTTGGGCAAGCACTGGGGATGCGCACGGTGTTGATAGCCGGGAAATCGGAGGAGGCGGAGCAATTGGCCAAAATGCGGGTTGATTTCCGATTCGATTCGCTGCTGGCGTTTGCGCAGTTTATCAATGGTCAACCCACCTGAAATGTCCGCATGCTGATGCCGCCCAACGTCACTTCTTCGTAAGCCTGTTTGATTTCTTCTTTTTCGTCCGCGAGGCCGAGGCTGTAGAGCATTGGGATGTAATGGTCGGTCGTCGGCACGGAGAGTTTGCCCGCCTCGCCTGCTTTTTCGTAGGTCACGAGACTTTGAAAATCGCGCCCGGCGATTTTTTCATGCGCCCATGTGTCGAATTCCACCGCCCAATCGAACGGGCGGGTGTCGCCATTGCGGAGGCGCTCCATGCTCAGGCGCAGGTTGTGCACGATGTTGCCGCTGCCGATGATGAGCACACCTTTTTCGCGGAGGGTGGTGAGTTCTTTTGCCAAATCGAGGTGGTATTGCAGGGGTTGGTAGTAGTCAATGCTGAGTTGGAACACCGGCACGTCGGCTTCGGGGAACAGGTGCATGAGAATCGTCCACGCGCCGTGGTCGAGTCCCCAGTCGTCGGTTTCGTGGATGAGAGCGGAGAGTTTGGCGGTTTCTTTGGCCAGTTCGGGTGAGCCGGGCGCGGGATATTGCGCATCGAACAGCGCCTGCGGGAAACCCCCGAAATCGTGAATCGTCTCCGGTTTGGGCGCGATGCTGACATGGCTACCGCGTGTGAGCCAGTGCGCCGACACGACGAGGATGGCCGCCGGCTTTTTGCCTTCCTGCTTGAATTGTTCGCCCAATTTTTTGAGGCTGCGGGTGAAGGCGTTGTCCTCCAAAGCATTCATCGGGCTGCCGTGCCCGACGAAGAGCACGGGCATTTTACCCGCCGCAGCGTTGGCGAAGGCGGGTTGTTCCATAAGTTTTGGGAAATCTTGGACTTTCATGTTGCAAGCTGCTAATGGCAAGATTGCCAACGATTTGAGAAACTCTTTTCTGTTCATGGCGACACGAGTAAAATTTTGATGTCGCAAATTTAGAGATTAAAACACTAAAAAACAAAAAGGGTTTTTCAATTGTTGGTGGGCGGAATTTCAAGACTGCGAAGACGGAATAGTGGCTGTTCTTTTTGAAAATAAAAATGCCGCGCAAGTCCAAGATGCGCGGCATTTTTATTGTTGAAAATCAGCAAGTTGAAGCAAAATCACTTTCCGGCTTTGTACTTCTTTGTTGCTTCGCCAAAGTTGAACGTCAGCATCAAATTTCCGTTGAAACGAAAAAAATGGAGCCCGGCCATTTCGGGAAAAACGGAAGTGATATTGAGCGTCGCTGCAAACGGGGAAAAAGTAATGCCACCCGACAATCCCAATTCCGGCATAAAAAATGGCGTTTCTTTTTCGATTTTGAGAATGGCATCCAATTCACTTTGCTCAATGTCGAACGATGTCTCACCTTTCGGGTATGAAAGCCGGGAAAGCCGCAGCGCCACACCTAATTGAACATGCTTGTCGCGATAGGCGAGTGTCGGCTGCACAAAAAATCGTCGCACCGTAAAACGTGAGAAATTATCTCCCATATAACTGTTGTACAGACGACCCTGCCCCACGCCCGCAAACACGCTTGCCGAGCCGCGTTCCAACGCCTGATATGCCCCAACCGCAAGTTCCATGAACCTGAACCAAGTACCCAACTCATTCATATCTCGCTCTACGTCTTTCGAGCCTGCCGCAAAAACGTTGAGCATCACAGCGCCATTTTGCATCGGGCTGTAAATGCCCTGCACTTCGATTCCTTTGAATGAGGGGCTCCAGCCCAACCCGACACTGGCATCTTTTTTTTCTGCCAAAACCGGGATATTGACAGTGTTGGGGGCATAATAATAAGGCTGCCCGTTGGCTTCAACACAAATTGCCAGCATTGCCGCGGCTATAAAAAGTAAGTTCGGGCGCATTTGGAAATCGAATACGCTGGACATTGGATTTGCCTTTGACCAAAAAGCATTGTCCAATGTCCAGCATCAAAAAATCTTGAAGTCCAATTATTGTTTGAACGGGTTGGAGAAGCGCGAGTCCGCACGCACATGATCGTCCGTGAGGGTGCGCAAAAAAGCGATGAGGTCTTGCTTTTCGTCGTTGCTGAGGTTGAGGCGTTTCGGGTCGCCGTTCCCCGCCCGGAGGTTGATGTGCAAGTTGGGGTGGTCTTGGACACCGGTGTTGTAGTGTTCCACCACTTCTTCCAATGTCTGGAATCGCCCGTCGTGCATATAAGGCGCGGTAAGCGCGATGTTGCGCAGCGTCGGCACTTTGAACGTGCCGTCGTCGTCCGGGAAACCGGTGGTAGCGCCCACACCTGCATCGTTCGGAGAGGTGACGGCATCGAGGCCGTTGTTGGCGTTGAAAAGCACTGGGCGCCCCATATTGTGGCTGTGGCAGGAAGCGCAATTGTTCTGATAAATCTGCATACCGCGATTTTCTTGTGCCGAAAATCCGCTGAAATTGACGTTCTGGTAGTTGTAAGAATAATTTTTGCTTGCTTCTGCGTCAAACTTGCTCTGGAACGAGCCCATCGCGTTCACAAAGTTGGAAATGGACTCCGTCACGCGGTCGGCGCTCACAAAATTGTCGCCATAAGCCTTGTTGAAAAGAGGCGCGTAGTACGGTTGAGATTGCACGGCGGCTACCACTTCGTCCATGTGCATATCCATTTCTTTGGAATTGGTGAGCGAACTGCGGCTTTGGTCGGCAGCGGTTTCTGCGCGGTTGTCCCAGAAGAAACGGATGGCGTTGGAGCCGTTCAAATCGGTGCCGTAGTAGGCGGAAAAGTTGGCGACCGAGGCCAGCGCGATAGAGTTGCGGTCGGTAGAGCGATCATATACGCCCCGGCTGAGAGCCACATCGTCGCTGAAACCGATTTCCTGTTTGTGGCAACTTGCACAAGAAATGGTGCCATCTTTAGAGAGTTTTTTGTCGTAAAACAACACCCGCCCCAACACGGCTTTGTCGCGCTCTATCGGTCGGGGGAAAAGACCCGCGCTGCGAAGATGCACCGGAAACTCGGACGTAAAATCGTCGGGCAAATCAGGCAGGTTGAGATATTGTGAAATAGTCGCGTACTCCTCTGGCGAGTAGTAGTAAATGTCGAAGTCGGCTTTCTTGTTGCAAGCCACAGCCAGCAGCAATATGCCGAACAGTGCGAGTGAAGTCCCGATTTTTTTCATGTCTCAATGTCTTTTTGCAAAGGGTGAAAGAATGATTTGTGTTGAATGTTTGGAAAGTCTCTTTTTTGGGTAATGTCTCTTTTCTGGATGACAAATGTCGTTGGCATTGCGCAGACTTTTGTCTTGATTTCTGCAAAAAACAAAATCGTTTTTCGCTTATGTGGCTAAAAAGGCTTCCGAAAGTTACACCAGCCTTTCCGTGTCACCCTTCTGTCAAAATCAACTTTACGAAAGTTTTAACAATGGTTAAGACGTGCGGCACCTTCTTCAGGTTGGTTTTAACACACCCAACAACCAACAATTTTTTTATTCCACCACCTTGAAAGTCGTGCGCCGGTTGGCCTGATGCTCCGTTTCTGTGCAGCGCGAACAAGCACAATCTGCGGCAGGCTGCTGCTCGCCATACCCGATAGCAGAAAGCCGCTCGGCATCAATTCCTCTGGAAATCAAGTAATTGACGGCACTTTGGGCGCGTTTTTGCGAGAGGTCTTCATTGTATGAGTTGTTGCCCCGGCAGTCGGTGTGGCTGCCAAGTTGGATACGAATATTGGGGTTTTGGCGCAGCACATCGGCTAAGCGGTTGAGCGTCGGCTCGGCATCGGGGCGTATGTCCCATTTGTCGTAATCGTAGTAAATATTCTCCAGCACGATTTCGCGGTTGCGGTATATTTTGTCGAGCACGATTTCTATTTCAAAAGTCTGCACCGGGTTGGCGGGGTCTTTTGCGATGCCTTTTGTGCTGAATTTCGCGCCGTTCGAGAGATAGCCTTCTAGCGAAGCAGCGAAGTTGTAGTCTGTATTTTCGGCCAATTCCATTTTAAAATACCCGTCCTCCTTAACGGTAAACGGCTGTTTTTTGCTGCCAAATTCGGCTTGCACCTTCGCGCCCGCAAGTGGCTTGCGGCCCAATACTTTACTGTTTGGGTCGTCAGGTGTGGCAAAGATTTTTTCCAGCACATACCCTTCCAGCACCAATTTGTAAGCCAGCGGCTGGGTGGGCACGGTGTCTGTTTTGGGCGGTTTGGGTGGCGGTACGCGTTGCTCGAAACGATAGATGTCGTCCTCGCGGCTGCCGGGTCGGTTGCTGGTGAAAAAGCCAGATTTTATCAGGTCGCCGGGTTTGGAGGGTTTTGAGCCATTCGCAGTTGGCTTTTGGACAATAAAGCCAAAATCATCGGCACCGCTGTTGACGGGCGATTTGAGGTTGTGCGGTGGTGCCCATGCGTTGCGCTCCACTTTGTAGGTGCGGAAAATATCGAGGCCGCCCATGCCCGGCAGCCCGTCGGAGGCAAAGTAGAGCGTGTCGGCATCGAGCGAAGGAAATGCCTCGTTGCCAGGCGTGTTGATGTTGCGGCTGAGCAGTTTGGGGTCGTCCCATCCGTTCTCGGTTTTGGGGTTTCGCTGCACGGAATAGAGGTCGTAGCCGCCCCAACCTTCGGGGTCGTTGCAGGCGAAGTAGAGGGTGTTGCCGTCGGGGCTAAGCGCGGGGTGCAAGTAGTTGATCTTTTCTTTTTGAAAAGGCAAAGGTTTGGCGTCGCTCCAGCCCGCGTCAGCCACATTTTTTTCCGCGAAATATATTTTGCAAAATGCGTCATCGCCTTTGTAAGCGCCTTTTGCCCGCACGAAAAAGACCTCCGTGCCAAGGCTGTTGAAGCACGGAGTGCCTTCGTTGTCGTTGGTATTCAAGCCATTGTCGAACACTTGCGGACTGGCACCGTCTGGCTCTACGATAAAGATATCCATGAATTTGTTGCCCGTCCAGTTGTAAGGCTCCTCGCTCTTGCTCATGCTGCGGTCGCTGGTGAACACGAGTCGCCCGTCGCGAAAAAACACGGGAGCGAAGTCGTTTTGCGGGCTATTGAAGGCTGCGGCCTCTGCCTTCCAGCCATTGCCTCCGACGGATTCTTTGAGCCAGCCCTCGGCGATATTGCAGGCGGCGATTTCTTTGCGGTACTCGTAAGGTGAGCCGATTTCGATGCCGAGATTCTTGAAAGCGTCCCGGGCGGCGGCATAACGCTCGAGTTTTTTCAACGCAAACGCATAACCTTTCAGCGCATCGGCACCGTAGTTATTGTCGTAGGCGGTTTTGTACCATCCGAGCGATTTTTCATCTTGCCCGGTTCGGCGGTACGATTCAGCGAGTTGGTAGGCCAATGCGCCCTTTTCGGTGCGGGTTTTGGCTCGGCCATATTCTTTTTCCAACATCGGGGCGGCCACGGCGTATTGTTTGCGGTCAAAAGCCGTGCGCCCGTCTTTGATTTTGATGGTGTAGCTGCAAGCGGAAAAAATCAGCAGGAGCGGCAGTATTGGCAGTTTTGTGTTCATAGTCAGGTTGTGTCGCTTTTTCGCGCTCAATTTGAGATGTAATTTTCTTTGGTAAAAATAATGGCGAAAGCGCTCAAGATGTGGTTGCTTCGGTGTTTATTTTTTGAAACTACGCGACAGTTGGCGCGTCAAAAATCAAACTTGGGCTTCTTTACTTCTGGTTAACTTAACGTAAACGCCGATTTTGTACGATTTTCGCCGCACTATCGTTTGAAACTCACTTTTTGTCTCAATCGCTTTATTTCTCTTTCCCACTTATGAAAATATCAAATCTGCTGGTTACGGTTGTCTCCATGTTGCTCTTTGCAAATCCTGTTTTTTCTCAACAAGGCAAACCGGGCCAAAAAGCCAAAACCGAAGAAACCCCCAAAGCACCCACACCCATATCATACGATAAAAAAGAAAAGTGGGCGAACGAGTCATCTAAAAGCGTAGAAGAAATCGAAGTCCTTGATGCTGAGGCCTACAGTCCCAAACCGGTGGACACGATGCAAGGGCTGGCCGTCATCGCCTTTGGCTCGTGCAACAAACTCACCCTGCCACAAAATATGTGGCCCGATATAACTGCCAACAACCCCAATCTTTGGATATGGCTCGGTGATATTATTTATGCCGACACTTCTAACATGAAAGCGCTCGCGGCACACTACAAGCGCCTGAAAACGCTCCCCGATTACAAAAAACTGCGATCCAAAGCCCAAATCATCGGTGTTTATGATGACCACGACTATGGTATCAACGATGGCTGCAAGGACTACCCGATGAAAAAAGGAGCGAAGAAATGCCTCATGGATTTCCTCGATGTGCCGATGAACAGCCCGGTCCGCAAACGCGAGGGCGCTTATCAGTCGTACACTTTTGGCAAAGCCAACCAGCGCATCAAAATCATCGTACTCGATACGCGCTATTTCCGCGACACACTCTGCCCCGACCCAACGAGAGAAAAACGCTATGTCCCCAACATGGGTGGCGATATGCTCGGTGAGACGCAATGGAGATGGCTTGAAAAAGAACTCCGTACCAGCCAGGCCAATCTCAATATCCTTTGCTCCAGTGTGCAGGTCATCTCCGACGAACACCCGCACGAAAAATGGGGCAATTTCCCCGATGCGCGCAAACGTTTGCTGAGCCTCATAGCGCGAACGAAACCCAAAAACTTGCTCATTCTTTCCGGCGACCGTCACATGGCAGAGGTATCCAAAATGGATTTGCAGGGTCTGCCATATCCGCTCTATGACTTTACTTCCAGTGGCCTGACGCACATCCGCAGTGGTACCAGCGAGGTAAACAAATTCCGCGTCGGCGACTTGATTCTCAAACGCAATTTCGGGCTGCTGAAAATCTATTGGGTCAACGACAAACCTGTGGTGACGATGCAAGTGCGGGGGCTCAAGAATGAGTTGTTCCAAGAAATTGTGGTGAAATACTGAACTTTGGCGCGGGTATTTTGCCCAACATATTCAACTTGAGCAAACGCAATGGACGAATACCTGTCAAAGAAACCGGACATTTCCTCATCCGCCGATGTTAAATTATTGATTGACACCTTCTATGCCAGGGTGCGGGCAGATGATGTTATCGGGCACATTTTCAATGATATAGCAAAAGTTAATTGGGAGCATCACCTGCCGATTATGTACAACTTCTGGGAATTTTTGTTGCTGGAAAAAGTGGATGCCTATCACGGCAACCCAATTCAGAAACACATGGAGTTGCACCGTATTCACCCGCTCAAAGCAGAATATTTCGACCGTTGGGTGGAGTTGTTTCAGTCTTCAGTGGACGAACTTTTCGCGGGCGCGGTAGCAGAGGATGCTAAATTCCGGGCGTATGCCATTGCCACGACTTGGAAACCAAAGTTTGATGGTTTTTTCGCAATGTAGCCGCCAAAT
>CAYZVM010000207.1:0-11034 GCA_964481485.1 uncultured Saprospiraceae bacterium
ACTCGCCCTCCAACTCATCCGCGAAAACATAGAAAAACACCGCCGGGGAGAAGACGCCACCTTCCTCGACCTGGGAAACTGCGGCATGACCGAAGTGCCGGAGGAGATTGGGGAGTGAACACTTGCTTACTTAGTTAGTAGTTCTGCCATTGCTTTTGCCATTGGCATCTTAGTCATCATTTCTATCCAATACCATTGACCATTGGGGTTTAACTCTAAAAACACATATTCTCCATTTGGCCTTAAGATGAAGTCAAATGCACCAAAACTTAAATTGTATGAATTTATGTAATTAATCAGTTTTTTTTCTAAATCGTGAGGAAGGTGGTGGATTTTGTGCGGGATATCCCAAGGTTCAACAGCTCGCCAATCAATTTTAGCTCCATCCACTTCTTGAGAATGAATTTCACACGAAAATACCTTTTCGCCAATTACAGTTATTCGCAACTCAATCTTTTTTTCAATGTATTCTTGGAAGAATGTAGGAGCCAAATATACATATTCTAAGAACGCTTCTTGTTCTTCTTTTGTCAATTTGTGGCTATAAGTATGTAAAACTTCACCCCCATAATTTAGCATCGTTGTTCCTAAGGATTTGGTAATAACATTGAAGTTGCACTTTTTGTAAAATGCTTTTACTTCGATAGGATTGTTTGTTATTAAGGTTTTTGGAACACTTAAGCCAAAAACTTTGGCACGTTCTAGTTGATGAAATTTTAGTTGTACTTTTTTGTTGTCATAAGGATTGTTAATACAACGAATATTGGGATAAGTATAAATATAATTTAAGAGAGCCTGCCCCTCTGACGAAGAAAAAAGCTTTGCTCCTTCTTCTTCAATATCAGGGTGGGGCAATACTTTAATAGGTTTTCTACAATAACATGATTTAATACTGTTCAATGAAATTTTACGATTGTTTAAGTCCTCTATAATGCAATCCGGTTTGTTATTCATGTATTTTAATGAAAATGTATATTCGGACAATAGCGACTCTGAATTAAGTCGAAGAGGCTCATAATTTAACTTTCGCAATTCATCAATTACCGCGTCCGTATGCGGGTCTAATTTTTGTGTTATTATTAAAACTTTATTCATTTTATAGGTATTAAATTTTGAAGTTCGACAGCGTTTGCTGCCGAACTTCAAGAAATTACTTAGAATCGTCGTCCTGATCTTCATCTGGATCAGTGCCTAAAAACCCAGAAGTAGCGGATCTGCAATAGGTCCTTATCATGAAAACATCAGGCGCGGTCCATTTTTGAGTGTCGCTATTGTATTCCCCTTCTAATTCAGGAAATACAATGCACGACTTCTTCGCTGTTTTAACCGTAATCGGCACTTTAATCTTTTCTTGAATCATAAGTAATGAGTTTGAAGGTTAACAATGGAACTTACGCTGGCATACCTTGCGGCCTGAAGGATATGTTAGCAAGTTGTTGATGACAAAAGTACCTCCGCTGCCTTCGCGGAGCAACTTTTTTGTTAGATTTTCGACGAACACCTGCCGTCCAGTTTTCTTATCGTCAAAATCGCCATTTCATTACCTTTGTTTTTCGCATTTTCACGTTCCTAACACGGTATGTCCGAACTGGCACTCAAACTCATCCGCGAAAACATAGAAAAACACCGCCGGGGGGAAGACGCCACCTTCCTCGACCTCGGAAACTGCGGCATGACCGAAGTACCGGAGGAGATTGGGGAGTGCGTGTGGGTGGAGGAGTTGAGTTTAAGCGACTCATGGTGGGAAAGAGATAACACAGATCAAATATGGATAGAGCATAAAAGTCAAAATAAGGCTGGACAAAACCGGATAACAAGATTCCCATCCTCACTCTACCATTTATCACGACTAAAAAAAGTTTTCTTCTCCTCCACGCAGGTTTCAGACCTTTCGCCGTTGGCCAGCCTGAGCAATTTGCAGATGATTTCCTGCTATTCCACGCAGGTTTCAGACCTTTCGCCATTGGCCAACCTGAGCAATTTGCAGACGATTTCCTGCTACTCCACGCAAGTATCTGACCTTTCGCCGCTGGCCAACCTGAACAATTTGCAGACGATTTCCTGTTCCTCCACGCAGGTTTCAGACCTTTCGCCGCTGGCCAACCTGAACAATTTGCAGACGGTTTACTGCGACGCAACGCAGGTTTCAGACCTTTCACCATTGGCCAACCTGAGCAATTTGCAGACGGTTTACTGCGGCTCCACGCAGGTTTCAGACCTTTCACCATTGGCCAACCTGAGCAATTTGCAGACGATTTTCTGCTCCTCCACGCAGATTTCAGACCTTTCGCCATTGGCCAACCTGAACAATTTGCAGACGATTTACTGCGGCTCCACGCAGGTATCTGACCTTTCGCCAGTTCTTCCTTTGATTAAAAAAGGGATAGATGTAAAGTGGCAAACTTGGTATGAGCATTATCGGGAAGATACCAGCAACTGGCAAAAACGCCCGGCAATTCTCGTTTGGGATTGTATGCTCATCATCCCCCCCGTCGAAGTCGCCCAGGAATCCCCCCAAGCCGTCCGCGACTATTTTGAAGAACTCGGCGACGATGGCCGCAAACTCAACGAGGTCAAGGTCATCTTCCTCGGTGAAGCCTCGGCGGGCAAAACCTCGCTCGTAAAACGCCTGCTCGGTGAGGACTTCGACAGCAAGGAAAGCCAGACGCACGGCATCCGCATCCGCAAGGCGCCTTTCGCGATGGACGACGGCGACAGCGTCACCGCCCACCTCTGGGACTTCGGCGGGCAGGAGGTGATGCACGCCACCCACCAGTTTTTCCTCTCGCAGCGCAGCGTCTATGTGCTGCTGCTCAACAGCCGCAACGACGACCAAGCCGAAAAATGGCTCAAACACGCCGCCAGTTTCGGCGGGCGCTCGCCCGTGCTGGTGGTGCTGAACAAAATTGACGAAAACCCTTCCTTCGAGGTCAACCGCAAGACTTTGCAGGAAAAATACCCGCAAATCCGCGATTTTTTCCGCCTTTCCGCCAAAACCGACAAGGGTCTGGACGAATTCCGCGAAGCCTTGCGCCGCGAAATTGACCGCGCCGACACCCGCCGCACACCTTTCCCCAAACACTGGCTGGCAGTGAAGGAGCATTTTTCCAACATGCAGGCCGACTACATCGAATCGGCAGAATACCGAAAAGTATGTCAGGAAAATGGCGTGATAAAGCAGTTCAGTCAGGACGTGCTGCTGCAATTCCTGCACGACCTCGGTGTGGTCATCAACTTCCGTAACCTCAAAAACTTCGACACCCAAATCCTCAACCCGCTTTGGCTCACCAACGGCGTGTATCGCATTGTCAACTCTAAAATCGTCGGCGAGGACACAAAGGGTCTACTTCACGAAGACGATTTCGACGCGGTCATCAACGACCCGCGCTACAAAAAGGAAAACACGAGTGACCGGGTGTTCGAGTACCCGAAAAGCAAACTCCAGTACATCGTACGGGTGATGCAGGAGTTCGAACTCTGCTTCCAACTCGACCCGCGCACCTACGTCGTGCCGCAATTGCTGCCCGTGCAGGAACCGGATTTCAAGGCGGAAGGCGCGTTGCTGCGTTTTGAAATCCATTTTCCAGACTTTTTGCCCGACAGCGTTTTCCCGCGTTTGATGGTGAAGTTGCACACGTTCATCGCAGGTAGCACGGCGTTTACTCCGTCGGGAGACGCGTCGTTCACGGCGCAAACGAGCGCAGTCAGGGGCGTGAACACCCCACGCCAAGACAGCGTAAACGCCATATTACCTGCGAGCGCCTGGCGCACGGGCATGGTGCTGCACAAACCCAACATTTTCAACGCCTTGGCGCGGGTGCGCTGGGACAAGGAAGACCAAAAAATCCTCGTGGACGTGTGCGGCGAAGAGCGGCGGCGTTTCCTCAGTTTTATCCGCGAGACGGTGAAGGAAATTGTGGAAGATTTTACCAATCTGGAATTTAGCGAACTCGTGCCGATTCCCGACAGCAGAGACACGGAAGAGTATGAATATCTAGTAGAAGCCGAAAAAGCGGGCGAAAAAGAAGTTTTCGTCAAATCTCTCAAGAAGCGAGTTTCTATCGCCGACCTGCTCGACGGCGTAGAAGAACCCGCCATGCGCGACGAAGTGGAGCAACTGCCGGTCCGGGCTTTTGTCTCGTATTCGCACAAAGATTTGGAATACCTGAAAGAACTGCGCAGCGCCCTCGCCCCGCTTATGCGCTTACAAAAACTCCAACTCTGGGACGACCGCGACATAGACGCGGGCGACGAGTGGGAAAAGGTGATTTTCCAGCAATTGGAAGAAGCCGACATCGTGTTGTGCCTCGTCAGCGCCGACTTCGTGGCTTCGGATTTTTGCTACAAAAAGGAATTCGGCGCGGCCTTGGAAGCCCACCGCAAGGGCGAAAAGACCATCGTGCCCGTCATGCTGCGCAAAACCGACTGGCAGGATTTGCTTTTGGCGGAAATACAAGGCACGCCCGGCGAGTGGATAACTTTGGCAAAAGACAAAGACGAGGCATGGACAAAAGTTTCCGAATCGCTGCGCCCGGCATTGGACAAAGCCAAGCAGCGCAAGAAGGTTCTGTTGGAAAAAAGGAGAGGAATGTGAGCATAGTGGCCGAGCGACTCAGTACAGTGTAAATTAAATGTCCAATGTTTTTCACCTTCCCCATCATGCAGTTGTCGTGTTGATCCGCCGGCTGGCGGATCAACATGACAAATCGGGGTGAGGCAAAAACCGAATAGAAACTTAATTTACAGTGTACTCAGAGCCACCCGGTCACAAAAAAAACCCGGACCAACTTGCGTCGCCCGGGTTTGCGTAGTCAAATTCCTAACCTTTAAACTACTGAAATCTGTATCCAAATTTTGTTGGCCAGCAGGGGTGCCAGCGGTAGTTTTCAAATTTGGTCGTCTTAGATGTTGTACGAGAGCGAGATACCATAGGTGCGCCCGCGCTCGAATTCTTGAATGGTGTATTTTTTGCCTTTGTACTCCATTGTTTTGCGGTACACTGGGTCGAGCAAGTTGAGTGCTGTAATTTTCAAACCGAATTTTTGCCCTATCCTTTTTTGCACAGAAAAGTCCAATTGTGGGCGTGTCTGCTCGTACACGTCGGGGCGACCGCCAAAGCTGGCCGCGTCGAGGCGTGTGCCAAACACATTGACCGACAAAATCGCATCAATGCCTCTGTCGGGATTGACATAGTTCAGGCTTGCATTCAGCAAAAAAGGCGATTGGCCCTGAAAAGGGCGAGTATCACCTTTTTCGGGATTGAATTCCTCTATATTAAGCAGCTCGGCTTCAGGTATTTCCACCTCGGAATAAATAAAGGAAAGATTAGACGTGAAGCGGAAATGGCGCATAAAGTCCGTCAAGAATCCAAGGTTTTTGCGAAACTCAAATTCGGCTCCATAAACCCGTGCGGTGGATACATTTTCAAACTTAATCTCGTCTTTGTTCGGTGCTTCGGGCACAAACACCTGCACAATCGGGTCATTAAAATTCTTGTAATAACCGCTCACGGCTATCACCTCACCGATGTTCGGGAACCATTCCCAACGCAAATCATAGTTTTGGGCGCGGGTGCGGCGAAGATTCGGGTTGCCGGTGTAGAGGAAGTCACCGATAAACTCAAATGAAGAAAAAGGCGCGAGCTCACGCATATTGGGTCGTGCCAAAGTATTGCTATAGGAGGCTCGCAGATTCATTTCCTCATTTAACCGATAAATCAGGTTGACCGAAGGCAGCAGGTCTATTTTGTCAATACGCCCGATATCTTTGGTGGTGTCGGCACTCACAACCTCCATATCCGTGTTTTCTAC
This sequence comes from uncultured Saprospiraceae bacterium, assembly GCA_964481485.1. Lineage (GTDB taxonomy): Bacteria > Bacteroidota > Bacteroidia > Chitinophagales > Saprospiraceae > M3007. The sequence continues at coordinate 5,811 of CAYZVM010000207.1, forward strand.
ACGCGCCCCGGCGATTATTTTTATCCGACTCCAGTCGTATGTTATCATACCGTATCCGGCAGAGATATTCTCTTTGCCCTTGTACGAATTCTTGAGGTCAGTCACGTCAGTGAGAAAAAGCCCGAATATGTAGGAATCGGTAGTTTCGTTGAAGCCGATATTGCCCCTATTGCTTTCAGCAAAATACGCCGAAGGGTCGCCATCATAAATCATCGTACCCGGTCCTCGCTGGTATTGGAAGCGATCTTCCATAAAATTGCGGTCTTTGGCTTGATAGAGCGCACCGAATTCAATTTTGTTGGCTTTGCTGCGGCTCTGCAAAAAGGGCACAGTAAAATCAATCTTGCCTATCCATTGGCGGTCTTTCAAATCACGGAAAAAGTGAAACGGCAGGGGATACTCAGACGGAAGAATAAAATAAGAGGTGTCGTCAGCAGCATTGACAGCATAGCTATTGGCGAAGAAGCGCAGGTCAGGTTCTGTTTGGTCACTCTGTACATAACCACCGCTCCAGTCTATGCGAAACTCTTTTTTTCCAAAGACGTGTTCGCCAGCCAGTTGATAGCTGCTAATAGCCCTTTCTTTGAACAGTACACTCCGGCTCTCAAAAATACCGCTGGAGAGGATAGCGGGGAAGGGGCCGTTCAGATAACGAGAGTCTTTTTCTCCTTCGTGGTTGTAGAGGGTGTTGAATGAAATTTTTTGAGTTCCTGCGAATTTATAAGAAAGTCCCAACAGGCCACCCAACTGCGGTGTTTCGGTAGAACGTGTTTCCGTCAAATCACGGTCAAGTGCCAGCTCTGGCGCACCAGCCTCGTTCAATGCCCAGTTTTTGAACTCACCGTCGCTATAATGGTCATAACGTTTGTTGTAGTTCAACGCCAACAACACACCGAATGGATTGTCCATCACATTGTACTGGTTTCCAATCGAAAACGAGGCGCCATGATTGGTAAGCGGGGCACTTTCATAAGGACCGAACTGGTAATTCACAGATTTGCTGGACTGGTCAAGCAGTCTCGCGAGTTCATCGTTCTTGCGTGCGCGTGTAGCGAGACTATTTGTCATCTCATCCCTAATCGCAGGGTCTGTGAGTGTGCCGGACAACTTTCGCGAGCCGTCGTCAAATCCCAACCAATCTGTTTTGCCACCGTCGTGAGTCAGGTAGTTTTCGTTGAAAGAAGATTGGTCGTTGAAAGATGAAGAGACGGAGAACGACATCGAAAACCTATCCGGGAAATTCTTCAGTTTGATGTCCACATTGCCACCGGTAAAATTGCCCGGTAGGTTTGGGGTAAAGGTTTTGGAGGCCACCATATTGTCTATCAGGTTGGCCGGAATGAGGTCAAGTTGAGTGCTGTTCCGGTAGGGGTCGGTGCTTGGAAGAGGCAGGCCGTTCAGTTGGGTAGCCGAATAGCGGTCGCCGAGACCACGCACTACCACATATTTGCCGTCAACTACCGAAGCTCCGGTCACACGTTTCATGGATTCGGCGGCGTTGCTGCTGCCATAACGCGTTATTTCTTGAGATGAAATGCCATCTTGAATAGTGTTCGCCCGTCTTTGAAGAGATAAAAGCGAATTTTCCGTGTTGTCAATTTTTACTGCGGTGATTACCACCTCAGTTAAGCCTTGGAATTCAGTTTCCAGCGAGACATCTATCACTGTCACCTCATTGGCCTTAACCTCAATTCCAGTGATGGTGTTTACGGCATATCCGGTGTAATTGAATGCCAAATCGTATTGGCCTGGTTCGAGGTTGATTTGGTAGTTGCCGTCAAGGTCGGTCAAAGTACCGCCGCCGATATTTTTGAGCGCAACAGTAACGCCAATAAGCAACTCGCCGGTGGCTTTGTCGGAAACGACACCCCTGATGGTGCCTTTTTGCGCAAAAAGCGCGGGGAGGGAGATTGATACAGAAATCAAAAAAAAGCAAATGCGCTTCATGTTAGGAATGGTTGTAATGAACGAAAAAAAGACTTCGGAACCCCGTTTGGGTTCCGAAGTCTTAAGTATTTGTATTAGTGCTGGATTACAAGCGATTTCGTCAAAACAGTGTTGCCAGAACGCAGCGAATAGAAGTACAATCCGCTGGGCAAGTCGCCAAGGTTCAGGTCAATCTGATGTTCGCCCGCAATCATTTTTTTGTTGTCAATCGGGCGAGCCACTTCACGACCTAAGATGTTGGTCAGCACAAGGCTCACATTAGCCGCGACCGTAAGTTCAAATTTCACCTGTGCATATTCAGAAGCCGGGTTCGGTGTGCTTTGCTGCAATAGGAATCCATTTTGCTCCACCGTGGTAGTGCTTACACTTCCACAAGCACCCGTAATACCGGGTATGCTAGGATTCAAATAACCGTACTCGCTGAGCGCAGTCCAGTTTTTCAGCCAAGTACCTGCATCGCAGAAAGCACCTTTGTAGTCCACCGGGGTGAAGAACGCATCAGCCGGGTAAGAGGCGAGGTTTTGGCTTGCCACAGCGCCGGGGCGCGGGTCGAGGCCGCCGTCTGCCGTGCGCGAGATGCCGCCGATGCCCGGGTTCACCAACTGGTTGTTGTTCGCCACCAAATGGTTAATCAAAAACTGGGCGCTGGCATCTTCCGCGTCCGGAGTCGCCTGTATGATGCCGTTCGCACCTGCGTTGAGCTCCGAGCCTGCGCCGAAATTCCACCACAGGTTGTTCAGCAGGCGCAAGTCGCCGTTCTCCATCCGCTGGCGGCTGTCCACCCCCACCGAAGCGGCGCGGTCTTCCACCTGAATAGCGAAATTGCGGAAATCCGTGAAAATGCTGTTGCCGTAAGTGCCTGCCGTGCCGTCGCGGAACAACAAGGCGTGCTCGTTGACCGCCGTAGCGCCCAAGCCCGCGCCGATGTAAGTGGCGTTGTAAACCGTCGGGTTGGCAAATGGCGTGTTGCCGTCCGGGATAGCCCCGTCCATCTCTGCGCCATTGTCGCCGTCGTCAGAACCCTGCAGCGTAAACCAGAACTGGCCTTTGCCAGCGTAGCCCTGATCCCAGTCGAACCCGTCGTCGCCGCAAAACGAAACCGATGCGTATTTCAAGTTCACCGTGCCGCCGAAAAACTCGATGCCGTCGTCCAGGTTGGACAGCACCTCGATATATTCCAAGGTGGTGCCGGAACCCACAGCGCCCAGCGTCAGGCCGTTGATCTCGTTGCCAGCGCCGATTTCGGCACCGCCGTGGCGAATGGACACATAGCGCAACACGCCAGAGTTGTCGTCGTCAATAAATTGGCTGTTCGCCGCGCCGTAAAGACCCCGCGGGTCGCCAGCAGGGATGCCCTCAATTGCGGTCTCCGGCGTGTTGTCCGTGTTGCGTGCACGACCCAGTATCAGCAATCCGCCCCACAAACCGCGGTCGGATTCTGTCAAGTCGGAAGGATCATTCGTGTCATCAATTTCGGAAGTGAAAATAACTGGATTACATGCGGTACCTTCAGCAAAAATCTTTGCGCCACGGGCAATGATGAGCGCGGAGGCGTTGTCGCCTGTGGTGGGCGTTTCTTTGCCTTTGATGACGGTGCCTGCTTCAATGTTCAGCACACCGCCGTCTTCAAGGAAAACAAAGCCGTCAAGCAGATAGACGTTGTCGTTCGTCCAAGTATATGTCTGCCCGCCGACGAGGTCAGCATCTTTAATCGTCACTACGCCCGTTGGCGCAAGGTAGCCATACTCTTCAAGTGCCGTCCAGCCGCGAAGCCAGAGCGAACCACCAAAAGCACCTTTGTAGTCCACCGGGGTGAAGAACGCATCAGCCGGGTAAGAGGCGAGGTTTTGGCTTGCCACAGCGCCGGGGCGCGGGTCGAGGCCGCCGTCTGCCGTGCGCGAGATGCCGCCGATGCCCGGGTTCACCAACTGGTTGTTGTTCGCCACCAAATGGTTAATCAAAAACTGGGCGCTGGCATCTTCCGCGTCCGGAGTCGCCTGTATGATGCCGTTCGCACCTGCGTTGAGCTCCGAGCCTGCGCCGAAATTCCACCACAGGTTGTTCAGCAGGCGCAAGTCGCCGTTCTCCATCCGCTGGCGGCTGTCCACCCCCACCGAAGCGGCGCGGTCTTCCACCTGAATAGCGAAATTGCGGAAATCCGTGAAAATGCTGTTGCCGTAAGTGCCTGCCGTGCCGTCGCGGAACAACAAGGCGTGCTCGTTGACCGCCGTAGCGCCCAAGCCCGCGCCGATGTAAGTGGCGTTGTAAACCGTCGGGTTGGCAAATGGCGTGTTGCCGTCCGGGATAGCCCCGTCCATCTCTGCGCCATTGTCGCCGTCGTCAGAACCCTGCAGCGTAAACCAGAACTGGCCTTTGCCAGCGTAGCCCTGATCCCAGTCGAACCCGTCGTCGCCGCAAAACGAAACCGATGCGTATTTCAAGTTCACCGTGCCGCCGAAAAACTCGATGCCGTCGTCCAGGTTGGACAGCACCTCGATATATTCCAAGGTGGTGCCGGAACCCACAGCGCCCAGCGTCAGGCCGTTGATCTCGTTGCCAGCGCCGATTTCGGCACCGCCGTGGCGAATGGACACATAGCGCAACACGCCAGAGTTGTCGTCGTCAATAAATTGGCTGTTCGCCGCGCCGTAAAGACCCCGCGGGTCGCCAGCAGGGATGCCCTCAATTGCGGTCTCCGGCGTGTTGTCCGTGTTGCGTGCACGACCCAGTATCAGCAATCCGCCCCACAAACCGCGGTCGGATTCTGTCAAGTCGGAAGGATCATTCGTGTCATCAATTTCGGAAGTGAAAATAACTGGATTACATGCGGTACCTTCAGCAAAAATCTTTGCGCCACGGGCAATGATGAGCGCGGAGGCGTTGTCGCCTGTGGTGGGCGTTTCTTTGCCTTTGATGACGGTGCCGGCTTCAATGTTCAGCACACCGCCGTCTTCAAGGAAAACGAAGCCGTCAAGCAGATAGACGTTGTTGTTTGTCCAATTGTACGTCTGCCCGCCGACGAGGTCAGCATCTTTAATCGTCACTGTCGTTTGGGCAGTGAGTGAAAAGCAGAAGCAAATTCCGAGCAATAGTACGGAGAAAAATTTGTTCATAAGTGAGTTGAATTTTGTTTGAAGAATCGAAGTGTTTACTTAATTTGAGAAAAGCAGGAAGTGCGAGGGTGCCCCCGCAACACTCAAATTTTTGTCGGATGGATTACATTTTTCGACTGCAAAAGTCTTTAGATGACTACCCGAATCGGGTCAAAAGCAGTTTA
>CAYZVM010000208.1:0-6322 GCA_964481485.1 uncultured Saprospiraceae bacterium
CGCACGAGAAACGAGGGTTTTTGAAAACCATTGAAAATCAATGCAAAGCAAACTTCTTTCTATGAAAAAAACAAATGCGCTTGACCGCCAACGTGAGGTGGTGTGGTTTAGAAGGGTTTAGATGGTTTAGGTGGTTTAGATGGTTTAGAAAAAAAACTGACTCTGGGAATCAATGATTGGCGCTTAAAATCTAAACCATTCTAAACTATCTAAACCCTCTTCTAAACCATCTAAACCCCTCTTCTAAACCACCCCAATCGAATTGTCAATCTCTTCCAGCCTGCTGCTCAATGCAGCATAATGCTCATTAAAACGTCCAATTTGCGTCTCCTCGTTGGCGAGCAAGGCGTCTAATTCGGAGAAATTATCGCTGATGCGGCCTTTGATGACGCGAACATAACTCCGCAATTTCGTCTCCAACGCTTCCTGCATCCGTGCTCGTCCATTGGCGATTTCTTCGTGGTAGCCGTTGATGATTTTGCGGCGCTGCATCCCGGCCGTCACACCCGCAAACAACATCCCGAGGCCGGTAAGCACACCGCCCGTCACGTCCAGCACGGTGATTTTGGTGACGGCGGCGAGTATTATCCCGATGATGGCCGCACCACTTCCGGCGGCGATATTGGGCGAAACGGCGGTGTCTTCGGGGAAAAGCCGCGCATCGGTGAAGTTTTCGGAGCGCGACATAAAGTGCGAAAATGCTTCCTGCAATTCTTTCAACACCGCCGAGCGTTTGTCGGCGATGTCTTCAAAAATATATGAATCGCTTTTGACCACCGTGCTGCCCGCCCGGATTTTGAGGTCAATCATCTTGGCCATTTGCTGCACCGAGTCGGCCAAATCCACCACGCCCTCGTTGAGTTTTATTTTGAGTTCGCCGTTGAGTTGGAGTTCGAGTTTCTTCGCCAATTCGTCGAGCCAATCTTTGATGGAGGCTTGTTTTCGGAAAATACCTTTGACCGAACGGAGCAACATCGAGGGGAACGACAGGCCGTCGGAAAGTTCATCGCCGATTTTTTTCGTGGTGCGGTCGTAGCCGTTCAGCAGGTTTTCGATGAGCAGATTGACGTGGTGATTCGACTTTTGTTCTTGGTTGTCAAGTGTTTGGCGGATGTCCTCGCGGAAAGCCGTGTCGGCCTTGTATTGTTCGGCGCGGGTGTCGAGGTCGGTGCGGATGCGGTCGAGGATGTTGCGCGAAGTCGTGAGGTTGTTTTTCAATTTCAACGCCGCGCCGCGCCCGCCGGTGACGTGGGTGCGGATGTAGTCGCGCACGGAAGAGAAGCCGCTTTGGTCAAACCGGCCTTCCAATTCGGCCTTTGCGCTCGTGGCGAAAATGGCGGGTTCCGTCATGCCTTTTTTCAGCGCATAGTCGTAGAGGCCGCGCTCGTTCACCGACAAATCTTCCGACGACAGCAGGTCTTTTTGCTGTAAAACGAAAATGATTTTTTTGTGCCAATCGCGATTGATGAAGTCGAAAAAATCCCAGGCCGACTGGCGGTAGGGGTTTTTTGCCTCAAAAACGAAAATGACGAGGTCGCTGGCGGGGATAAAATTCTCGGTGATTTCTTGGTGGCGCTCCACGATGGAGTTGGTGCCGGGCGTATCCACGATGGCGATGTCGCGCAGGATTTCGACAGGCAGCAGGACTTTTTTCAGGTAGGGATTGACGACGATAACCTCCTCTTTTTCAGCGTATAGGATTTGCTGGATGGTGTCGGTCATGGGCTGCGGCGCGACGGCGCATATATCGCGCCCTGCCGCGAGCAGGGCATTGACAAAACTGCTTTTGCCTGCTTTCACTTCGCCGACGATGACGAACATGAACGGCTCGCTCATGCGGTTGCGGAGTTCGCCGACGGTGGCGGCCAAGTCTTTGTGGCCGATTTCTTGGCTGAGGTTCTGCAAATCTTTCACGAGGTCTTCGACCTGTGCGCGGAGGGCTTGGGTGTGTTGGTTAAGAATCATGGAACAAACGTACCCAATTTTTCAAATTGCGGAAGATGTCTCCGATATTTTGAGCGCCGGAGTGGGTGGGATTTGGCGCTAAACGTGCTGGTCAATCAGGACAGCATTCCCGTCCGGGTCCATCACAACAATACTCGCCGGCCCGGCGGTGCTTTCATCTACTTCGTTTTCCAATTGGATGTTGTTGTTTTTTAGGTGCCGCTGAATCGCCCGGACATCATCAAACTGCTCCAACAGATTGGCGTTTTCGTCCCAGCCGGGGTTGAAGGTCAAAATGTTGTGCTCAAACATACCCTGAAAAAGCCCGATGAGCGCATTCCCATTTTTCATGATGAGGTAGTTTTTTTCGATGTCACCGGCAAAGACTATGAAGCCCAAGGCTTCGTAGAATTGTTTGGACGCATGGAGGTCTTTGACACTCAGGCTTATTGAAAATGCTCCTAATTTCATGGTTGTGTTTTTCTTTAGCGGTTTGTTGAACGGTTGGCTTGCCGCCGTGCGTTGGGTTTGTGGCGGCATGGACTGCAAGTGCAATAGCGTTACGGTAAAATGTAGATTTTTATAGTTTTCTTGATGGATGCTTTGAGCGCTTGGTTAAAAGACATAATCGCGCAGCGGTGGGCTTGGATTGCGCTGGAGGGAGTAATGTCATGAACTTGGGGGGGGCAGCACGCGGGGCGGAAATGAATGATGGGCATTGTCTTTTGACTTAGGCGCGGCAGTGGGTAGCCGTTCGGGTCGAAAGAGGAACACCCCGTTAAGCGGAATCAACCATTTTAGTGTGCATACTAAATAACATCAGTAATTAAGGGCTAATATGAGGATTTTATTTTCTGTCGTGCTATAATAACTTTGAGACCTTCTGCCAAGACAGGATCATCAGTTGAATATCTTTTTAGTTTGATCAAATCCACTAGCATTGACGGTACGAAATCTTCTCTTGGGGTCCCATTTAAATGAAATATCTTTTGGGTTGGGAAAGAAATCTTTATTTTCAAGTTAGGAAGAGTAAAATCTTCAATAGATCCTTGTAGGCCTGCTGTTTTTGTACCAATAACATCCCCGATTTTCATTCCATCAAATCCAATTGCCAACCCTTCCCCCATACTCCCTGTCCAATGTCCAACTAGGATTGCCAATGGCTTGTCATATTTAAATTCACCCCGAGGGAATACAATATCTAATGAGCCAGTTTTAATTTTATATGGAGACAATTCATTAGGGTATAAATATTTTTGATAGGGCTGCTCACCATCGACAAACCTCCCTAAGATTCCTTTTGCAACAGTCGTATTGCCTCCGCTTGGGGTGTCGCGAAGGTCAATTATTAGTCCTTTCAAATTTTTAAATGAAGTTAGAATAGAGTCAAAAACACCAATAAGATTGTACTCTCCCAAAGAATTGTTGATCCTAATATATCCGATAGAATCTGTCAAAATTTTTCCTGTCGCATGCTCACTATATTTATTTTTTTTTCGATCGTAATTAATTGTTACGTTGTGGAAATCTCCCTGCTCCTCCAATAATAGTAGCACTTGCTCGTTAAACCTCCCTGCAATCATTTTTCTTAGTGCCCAGTTTCTGGCTTCGGGAATGTTAAAAAGTGCAGAATCAACCAAAAAGTCTTTTATTGATTCCTTTACATCCTTCCCATTTATTGACCTTATCTTCATTCCCTCTCTTAGAATCACATCAGGTATTGGAAAGGGTCTTTTTAATTCACTAATGACCGCTTCGCCATTGATCCATTCAGCCCAAATAAGCAGATCCGAGGGGACTGCTTTAAAGGACTCTGGCAAATTTACGCTTAAGCCTATATGATCGTCGTACAACTCATAAATGAGGCTCTCTAATATTTTTATAACATCTTTTTTCTGACGCACATACTTTACCTTTTCAATATATTTCATTTTAGCTAGATCCCAATCAACATGTTTCGCGTCAAAGTATGCATATTCGGATTCTATTTGCTTCCAAACAAATAGAAAGTCTTCCATGGCTTTTTTACTTGAAATTCTCTTGTGACTTTGAGCCATGGAAGCAGTATAGGATAATACAAAAGGCAAGATCAAGAAGATAGCTTTTATGAATCTTCTTGATGCCAGATGCATTGCAAAATGAAAAAACGCCATAAATGAACGGCTTGGTTTGAATGAATAGCCGACTCTTTTCACACCGCCAATAATGGGGAGGATTTCTTGTATATGACAAAAAACCCTCCCTACAAGAATTTGGCCAATAAAATTATCCCTTTTGAGCGGGGGTTATTTCGTTGACAATCCTAATTTCACGTGATAATTGCGTGACAACCTCTTCCATTGGCAACTGGGTCTTAGGGTTCAAAAACCTTCTCCAGTTTTGTTGTTGTTGCTGCTGCTGCTGCTGCTGCTGCTGCTGCTGGCTTGCAAGGCTTAAACCCGCTCCCGGCAGAGAAGTCAGTTCCGTGAGCATAGGAAGTTCAAAAGTTCTCATTACTTCGGTGTCCATAATAGTTGAATTTAAATGGTGAAATTTTTATTGAGCATTCGAATATTTCGACAATAGGCGATTTGAGTGCAACTGACGCGCAAATGACTCGCAAATTTTAAACGCCTCCTCTTTACCAATTTTATAATCACGGGAAAACTGGTTGGAAATGTCGGCAAGGGTCTCTCCCTTTCCCAGCCGGTCCCAAATGTATTTGCCAGTGGCATTGATCCGAACGCTGCGATCGGAAAGCAAATCATAGATTAGAACTTCATTGTCAATTTCTTGGTAATTGTAACCAATAGTGAATTGAAACTTCGAAGTGGGAGCTAGTGGCTGCTCTGACTGAATATTTTCTTGAGATTGCTCTTTGTTGTTCGGCATTGGTAGGGACGTTTGTTTTTAATTGAATTTTGTTTTTACCTGTTCGATTTGCTTTTTAAGGTTTTCAAATAGGATTGCGCCAAGAGGGGTAAACGATCTTGTCTCATCAAAGTCGGTTTCTGCTTTCTCGCATCCATCCAGTATGCTTTTCACTCTTTGATTGATGTACAATTGTTCTTTGGAGGAACTTGGTGTTCTTTCGACAAAGTAAGTGAGCAATAGTATGTATATGTATAGCGCATGAAAGTAGCCATAATAGTCCCTTTCAGATCCAGACCAAGGCAACTTATACAGTCTGCCATTGTCCACAACAATAGGGTCCAACTCCATGATGTTGTAGAGGACTTGATGGCCAAATTCGTGGATCAATGATTCTTCGATGTCAATCAGATTTGTATCGGAACCGGTCAAAAAAACGACACCTATATATCTGTCTGCGGAACAACTGCGGAAATCGGCCAAGTCTATATGAACGATGTAATCAACAAATTTGCCGATAGTGGGAGACAGCAAAGGCCAAGTCCGGGCAATTTGAAGGAAAACTGCCTCAAGGCAAGAAGAAAAGAAATCTAAGGGGAATTTAGATTCTCGCTCGAGATTTTGGGCTTTTTCCTCCGACGGGAATGTAAATGTAGGTGGGGAAACTTCTGCTATCCATTTGTCAACATTATATCTTGCCAATGAGACGCAAGTTCCAGGAACTATTGAGGTGTTTTTTTTTCTGCTTAGTGCCAATTGTTTAATTCTCCCAAAGTCATTCAGTTTTTGACTGAATCCATCTAAGTCCAATGTAGTATATGAGGTCTGCAAGAATAGGCTGGCCACTTGTTTAAACCAAATCCTGAATATAGAAAAACCGACCACTGATCTACGGTCGACCAAAGGAAGGAGCAGAAAACGAGCAAAGTCCGTTAAAAACGGTTCGATTTTATCTTTTGCCTCAAACCGTGCATCTAGCATCAGCTTAAAACGCACGAAGCTGTACTGCCGTTGTTTTGACAAATCGTTGAGAAAATCATCGACCTTGTTTTCATCGTAAGGGAAACCGGTGGCTCCTTCGATAATTTGCTGCTCAAAATTCATTTTAGTACAATTGGTAGTTGCTACTTAATCGGACAAATGTAGTACCAAAAACAACATTAAGCAAATATAAAATTAATTATTTTCGGCATGGCTGCAATTTAATTTTTAAATATGGGGGCAACCCATTGACATTCACATATTTGTGAATATGTAGATCGTCTGATTTTTCTTATTCGTCGAGGGAACAATAGCATTGGTGCTGTTAGATCTGTTTAAGAGACATAGCCATTTATTTATCCGCCTGTTGCGTTTATACTCGCTATGGGCGGAAGTTTTCTTCCCCCAACCCGCCACAAAAATAACCACGTCTTTCAGAAAGCCAAACCTTTTGGTCGAATTTGCAATCAAAGGCCCAAGCCGCCGAGCAATCTTTCGGTGTGGGGGGTCGGGGTGTGGGGGGTGCCGGTTGAATTCGCGGCGGGCG
>CAYZVM010000208.1:6332-11019 GCA_964481485.1 uncultured Saprospiraceae bacterium
ACTCCGCCTTTTACTTATCCGTCCGTTGCGTTTATGTTCACTGTGGGTGCGGACTTTTTCCCCAACCCACCACAAAAATAACAGTGCTTTTCTGAGCGCCAAATTTTTTGGTCGAATTTGCAATCGAAGGCTCATGCCGACGAGCGAGATTTTCACCTCCCAACCCTTTTTTGCCCCCTCCCCAAATAATTCCCGCCGCCCGGCTTCCTACCTTTGCCGCCATGAATACCACCATCCAGCCACGCCGCCTGCCCGCCGAATGGGCGCCGCAGAGCGCCGTCCAACTGACTTTCCCGCACGCTGATACCGACTGGGCCGAAGTGCTCGAAGAGGTGCTGCCCTGTTTTGTACATATCGCCGAGACCATCAGCCGGTTTGAAAAAGTGCTGATTGTGTGCCGCGACGCTGCCGAAGTTCGCCCGCTGCTGAAAAATGCCGTGCAAAAAAACCTGCTGCTGGTCGAGGCCGATTCCAACGACACTTGGGCGCGCGACCACGGCGGCATCACGGTTTTTGAAAATGAAAAACCCATCGTGCTGGACTTTGTCTTCAACGGATGGGGACTGAAATTTCCCGCCGACAAAGACAACCTGATTACTCGGCATTTGTATGAAAAAGGCGTTTTTAAGGCTGAAATCCAACACGGCGGCATCGTGCTGGAAGGCGGCGGCATCGAAAGCGACGGACTGGGGACGCTGCTCACCACCGCCGAATGTATGCTTTCGCCCAACCGAAACCCGCACCTCACGCAAGCCCAAATCGAAGAACACCTGAAAGCCCAATTTGGCCTCGACCGAGTGCTGTGGCTGCATCACGGCTACCTCGCCGGCGACGACACGGACTCGCACATTGACACACTCGCCCGATTCTGCGACCCGGACACCATCGCCTACATCAAATGCCCCGACCCGCACGACGAGCATTTTGGCGAACTTCAAAAAATGGAAGCCGAACTCCAAACTTTCCGCAAAACCGACGGCTCGCCCTATCGCCTCGTTCCCTTGCCTTGGCCGGATGCCTGTTATGATTCCGATGGTCACCGTCTGCCCGCCACTTATGCCAACTTTTTGATTATCAACGGCGCAGTACTCGTACCGACCTACCGCGTGCCGCAGGATGCCGCGGCGTTGGAGGTTTTTAAATCCATTTTCCCCAACCGCGAAATCATCGGGATTGACTGCCGCCCGCTAATTTTGCAACACGGCTCGCTGCATTGTGTTACCATGCAATACCCGGCTAATGGGTTAATGGGGTAATAGGTTAATGGGGTAATTCCTAAAACACGTTTACGAAACCTGAGAGGTTTCGTAAACGTCCGCGAAGTACCCAGAAAGCGCGATCTTAAATTGGAATCATCGGTGGTATCGGCGCTAAAACACGTTTACGAAACCTGAGAGGTTTCGCAAACGTCCGCGAAACGTCCGCGATTAGAAATCAGAAATTCAAAATGAGCAAACTAAAAATCGGCCTCGTCCAGCAATCCTGTTCAGAAGACAAACAGGCCAACATCGAAAAATCCCTGCGCGGCATCGCTGATTGCGCCTCGAAAGGGGCAGAGCTTGTCGTTTTGCAGGAATTGCACTGCGGCATCTATTTCTGCCAGGCCGAGGATACGCGGATGTTCGACCTCGCCGAGCCGATTCCCGGCACCGACACGGAGGTTTTTTCCGCCGCCGCCAAAAAACACGGCGTGGTGCTCGTCTCATCCCTTTTTGAAAAACGCGCGCCCGGCATTTACCACAACACTGCCGTCGTTTTTGAAAAAGACGGCTCCATCGCGGGCAAATACCGCAAAATGCACATCCCCGACGACCCGGCGTACTACGAAAAATTCTACTTCACGCCCGGCGATTTGGGTTTCGACCCCATCCAAACTTCCGTCGGCAAACTCGGCCTGCTCGTCTGTTGGGACCAATGGTACCCCGAAGCCGCGCGGCTCATGGCGCTGGCGGGCGCGGAAATGTTGATTTACCCGACGGCTATCGGTTGGGAGAGCAGCGACCCGCAAGCGGAAAAAGAGCGGCAGCACGGCGCGTGGTTCACCATCCAGCGCGGCCATGCGGTGGCGAACGGCCTGCCCGTCATCACCGTCAATCGCGTCGGCCACGAACCGGACTGGTCGGGCGTGACGGGTGGCATCCAGTTTTGGGGACAGAGTTTTGTGGCCGGGCCGCAGGGCGAGGTGCTGCACCTTTCGAGCGCCGACCATGAGGAAAACGTGGTGGTGGAAATTGACAAACAACGCACCGAAGATGTGCGCCGCATCTGGCCGTTTTTCCGCGACCGGCGGATTGATTTTTATGGGGATTTGACGAAGCGCTACCGCGATTGAATGTAGGGCGGATTTGCAAATCCGTCCACCTTCGATGTGTATTGATCTTGGGCGGATTTGCAAATCCGCCCTACAGTTTCACCCACGGAAACGGCGCGAGCCATTTTATTTTTTGCAAAAATTTGATTTCCAGCCGGTTGTTCAAATCCGCGCCGCCCAACTTTTCCACATCCGCCCAAAGATGATGGTGGTAAAAAGCCGCCATTTCCGGCACACCGATTTTTGAATAATATTCCAAAGTTCGCCGCCGCGCCACTTCTTTCTCTTTTTCGTCTTTGTAAAAAGGGGAATCGAGGATGTGGATTTCGCCGCCGGGTTTCAGGCATTTTTTCAGGAAAAAAATCAACTGCTCTAAGTCGGGGAAATACTGTACGGAGGCGGCCAAAACGACCAAATCAAATGTACCCCGGAATGATATTCCGGGCGACGAACCCGGAATATCATTCCGGGATATAAGGGCGAGAAGGTCAGCATACACAAACCGCAAATTCTCCCGCCCAAAAAGCCGCGCTCCCTGCGCGAGTTCTTCTTCGTTCACATCCACGGCCCACACGTCCCAATCGGGGTTTTCGGCCAGCCGGTTGGCCAGCCAGCCATTGCCACAGCCGAGGTCGAGGATGTTGATTTTTTTTGTCATCCTGTAAGGATCTGTCCGCTCTACGCGAGGCGCACTTAGGGTTGACAGTTCCTTACAGGATGACAAGAATCGGCGAAAGGAACGTTTGCGCCAGCGCCATTCTCCCGCATAAGCATTTGATTTTGAAACATAAGGCAACGCTCGCACCACCTCATCGGGAAAAACACGCCCTTCGCGGCGGCGCACTTCGAGGTAGAGCCGCTCTTTTTCCCGGAGCGGCGCAGGAGCGGAGAGGAAATGAATTTTGGAGTGTTCGGCCATCAATTCATTATCCATGCTTCCAATTGAGGTTTGAAAAAGATGACCGCGAGAGCCGTCAGAATTGCAATAAAAAATATCACGAAAAAGTATCCCAGCAAAATTGCCAGCCCGCCTTTGAGCCAAGTGCCGGTGTTGCGTCGCTGGAAAAATTGAGTGTACGCCCAACTAAAATAAACCACCCAAATCCCGACAGAAAACAAGGTCATCGGCAAAGTTGTGTCGGCAAAGCGGTTTATGAACATGGAAATCGGCATAGTAACGATAGATGCGAGACTGAGTTCGCCCATCAGGAAAGTATTGAGCACAAAATGCTCGGCAAAATTGTAGCCCTTGCGCCGAAACAACACCCGCGACCAAAAAGCAATCATCGGTATCATGCAGAACATCATGATGGCCGGATGGTCGGTGAACGTCTGAAAAACTTTCTGGGAAAGTTGTTGGCCGATTGGGCTGGCGGCCTGCTGCTCAGCAAGTTTTTCCATCATTTCTTTGTCAAGCCCGCTGAAGTGAAAGAGCAAAAAACTGATGGCCGACGCCCAAAACATGAATTTGATGGGCTTGATGTGCCGCACCCGTTTGCCTTCAAGATATTCGCGGATAGCATGGCCCGGTCGGGTGAGCAATGCTTTTGAGGTGTACCAAAATCCTTGTTCGTAGTGGAAAATCCGTTGTCGCGCCTCACTGAAAACTTGTTTCGTCGTGATGCGTTTGGTCTTGGCTTTTTGCCCGCATTGGGGGCAAAATTTTCCTTCAAATTCGGTAGTGCAATTTTTGCAAACGGTCATGGTAGCGATTGTTTTTCGCCGGAAACTTACACGTTTTCTTAATCTTGCGCCTCGAATTTTAAAGTCGAACGTCCAACGTCAAATAGTCCAAAGTCCTGACATTATGTCCACCACGAACACTGCCAACCTCGAAGTCGAAAAAAACGCCGATGCTTTCAAACTCGCCGTTTCAAATTTGAACCGCCACCTCGATAAAATCCATGAAGGCGGCGGCACCAAACGGATCGAAAAACTCCACAGTCAGGGCAAAATGACCGCCCGCGAACGCATTGATTATCTGTTGGATAAAGACAGGCCGCGCATCGAAGTCGGCGCGTTTGCAGGTTTTGAAATGTATAAAGAACACGGCGGCTGCCCGGCGGGCGGAGTCGTCGTAGTCATCGGCTATGTACGCGGTCGGCAAGTCATCGTGGTCGCCAACGACGCGACCGTGAAGGCCGGGGCCTGGTTTCCCATCACCGGAAAAAAGAACCTCCGCGCACAGGAAATCGCGATGGAGAACCGTCTGCCCATCATTTACCTCGTTGACTCGGCGGGCGTTTACCTGCCCATGCAGGACGAGATATTTCCCGATAAAGAACATTTTGGGCGGATTTTCCGCAACAACGCTAAGATGTCGTCCGCCGGAATTCCCCAAATCGCCGCCATCATGGGCGCGTGTGTGGCGGGCGG
>CAYZVM010000209.1:0-2658 GCA_964481485.1 uncultured Saprospiraceae bacterium
GTTCATGTGTACAGATTTGCGGATTTTGGTTTGCAAAAAAACGATTTCAAAAAAACTCGGCATGAAAAAATATGACTTCCTCATCATCGGCGCGGGCATCTACGGCATCACAGCCGCCGTCGTACTCCGGCAGCGCAAACACAGCGTCGGCATCCTCAACCCCGGCACCATCCCGCACCCCCTCGCCGCTTCCACCGACATCAGCAAGGCCGTGCGCATGGAGTATGGTGCTGACCGGGAATACATGGACATGGCGGAGGCATCCATCGAAGGCTGGCACGATTGGAACGATTTATTCCGCGACACACTCTACCACGAGGTCGGATTTTTGATGCTGCGCAAACAACCTGCTGATTCCAATTCTTTTGAAAAAACAAGTTACGACAACCTGCTCCTGAAAGGTTTCCAACCCGAACGGCTTGACGCATCGGCGATTCAACGCCGTTTTCCCGCTTTCGAGACCGGTGTTTATTCGGAGGCATTTTTCAACTCAAAAGCCGGGTTTGCTGAATCAGGTCGCGTGGTGCAAACGTTGGCTGATTATGCTGCCCAATTGGGCGTGGAAATTCATACTGGCCAAACTGCCAAAGATTTTGAGCAATCCGGCGGACGTGTCGCAGTCACGCAAACCCGAGAAGGTAGTCGGTTTGAGGCAGGTCATGTCGTTGTCTGTGCGGGGGTGCATACGCCCATCCTCGTGCCGGAATTGAAGCCGTTTTTCCATATCACCGGGCACCCGGTTTTTCACCTCCGGCCCAGCCGCCCGGAATTGTTTGTACCAGCTCAATCTGCGGTGTTCACGGCAGATATTTCCAGCACTGGCTGGTACGGTTTTCCCCTGCATCCCCGAGAAGGTGTGGTGAAAATTGCCAATCACGGTATTGGCATTGAGTTGCGCCCCGACGACGAACGCATTGTAACAGAAGAAGATGCGCAGCATTTTCGGCAATTTCTGCGTGAAAGTTTGCCTGCGCTGGCCGACGACCCCATCGTTTTTACCCGACGCTGCCTCTACGACGACACGCTCGACGGGCATTTCTGGATTGACCATCATCCCGACATCGCGGGTTTGACAGTGGCGGCGGGCGGCAGCGGCCATGCGCTGAAAATGGCTCCGGTGCTGGGCGATATGATTGCCGAGGTAGCAGAAGGCGGGACACACCGATGGTCGGCTCGTTATCGCTGGCGGCAGTTGAGCCGGGAGACGAAGCAGGAAGAAGAAGCGCGGTTCAAGGAGCAGAAAAGGTGAAGGTTCATCCGATAAACGACCTGTCGCGCGCATACGAGGCGGCGTACATCCAACAGGCACCCGTCAGGCCAATGTCTTTGAGCAGGTCGAAAAGTACCCGGAGGTTTCCGCCTTCCATGACTCCCCGGAGATGGATGGTGAGGGCAAAAATCAGCACCATCACACCTGCCAGCGTGAAGGCAAGTTTGTCCCATTTGCCTATCAATGCGCTGACAACCGCCAGCAGCATTGCAATCCCGGTGAAATAAATCCACACGATGCCGCCCGGAAAAAATGGCGGCACCATGCCGGCCAATTCGGCACCGTCAGAGATGTGTTTTACGCCGAAACCAATTAAAAACAGAAGCAAAAGGTAGCGGCCAGATCCAATGATGGCATTCATGATATAGCACTTTAGTGAAAAACAATTGTTTCATTTGAATGCCGAAATTTAAATCCAAAAAACAAACTTTCTGAATTTTTCAAAATATAATTTTTAAATATCGGCATTTTAAAAAACCAACCTGCGCTATTGCCAAGAATTGGTGAAGAGGTTTCCAAACAGCCATTTTTAACCTTATACCGGTACTTGGCTTCTTTCTTGCTGTGAAAATTGAGCGGTGCTTTGTTGACGCTGCCGCCATCCATTTTCGATGCGACAAATTGGAATGCGCCCGCTACCTTTGTTCTCCGTTTTACATGCTAAACTTAAAAATAATGAAAATTCAAACTATTGCTTTTGCCTTGTCATTGGCTATGACGGGAGTGGCTTGCCAGAACGACGCGCCGCAACAAACAACCACTACAACTGAAGAAACTACGGCTGGAGAATCTGCGCCAAACAGCATCGTAGAAGGTGCGAATCTTCCAACAGCGGTATCGCCAGACCCGGCACCACCTTCTGTTGGAACCACCCAGACCATCGTCACGCCGCCGAGCACCGCTCCGACGGGCGGAGTGACTCTTCCCGCCGGCACACCGAATCCGGCACACGGCCAGCCAGGACACCAGTGCGGAATTCCCGTAGGCACACCGCTCGGCCAATCACCAGCTGCAACCACGGCCAGTCAACCATCCGCACCTGTCGTGATGCCTCCTATCACTACCAGCAAAACATCGGCACAGCCAGCTGGCGGCACGACGACCACCGCTCCAACGGGCGGAGTGACCCTTCCCGCTGGCACACCGAATCCGGCGCATGGCCAGCCGGGACACCAGTGCGGCATTCCCGTGGGTACACCGTTGGGTACGAAACAATAAGAAGGAATCTATAGAGCCATGTTGGGGGCAAAAGCCTTCAACATGGCTATTTTTTTTGAGTCTCCCCCGAAGCCCTATCAAGATTTATTCGCTTTTGAGCGAATGTACGGGGTTCGCCAGCGCCGCTTTCACGCTCTGAAAACTCACCGTCAAAAACGCCACCGCTACGG
>CAYZVM010000209.1:2758-11015 GCA_964481485.1 uncultured Saprospiraceae bacterium
GCCAGCGCCGCTTTCACGCTCTGAAAACTCACCGTCAAAAACGCCACCGCTACGGCCAGTATCCCCGCCAATACAAATATCCACCACTGAATATCAATGCGATAGGCAAAATCTTGGAGCCACTGATTCATCGCCCACCAAGCAACAGGCGTGGCGATTATTATCGCTATCACGACAAGTTTCAAAAAGTCTTTTGCCAAAAGCCCTGTGATGCCCGCCACACTCGCTCCCAGCACTTTGCGGATACCGATTTCTTTGGTGCGCTGGTGTGCCGCGAACGTCGCCAGCCCAAACAATCCCAAACAGGCAATCAAAATCGCCAGCCCGGCAAACACCATGTAGAGTCTGCCTTGGCGCATTTCCGCCTCGTAAAGCCGCCCGTAGTTTTCATCCAAAAAAGTGTAGTCGAACGGGAAATCTGGATTGAATTTTTCCCAAGTCTGCTTCAAATGGGCAAGCGCTGCAGGTGCGTCGCCACCAATTTTTACTGAAATAGAAAACAGGTTGTTCTGCTGCCGGGGGACGAAAAATATCATCGGCACGATTTCTTGGTGCAGGCTCTCGAAGTGGAAATCGCGCAGCACCCCGACCACATAACAATCTTCCCGACCTCCGTAAATCAAGCGTTTGCCGATAGCATCTTCCGCCGATTTCCAACCGATATCGCGCACGGCAGCCTCATTGAGCAACCACGCCTGCGTGGTATCCGTCGGAAAATCGCGAGAGAAGTAACGCCCCGCCGCGAGCGGGATTTGGTAAGTCGGCACAAAATCCATGTCAATCGCCAACATTTTCAACGACGCGGTCAGGGGAGCCATGGTGTCGCCGAGTTGGACACTTTTGCCGTCCAATTCGTCGAGCAAACGCCCGGCGGGCAAACGCGAGGAACGACCGACGTTCAAGACGTTCGGATTTGTCAGCAACTCGTCGCGGAAAGTCTCCCATTTGGGGATGAGCGGGTTGTTCTGAATCAGCGTCACGATGCGCTCTTTGTCGAGGCCGAGCGATTTGTTCTGTAAAAAATTCAACTGCCGGTAAATCACGACTGTGCCGACGAGCAACGCCACCGATACACTAAACTGCATGACTACCAATATTTTGCGCATCGAAATATTGCCCGTGTCGGCACTTGCCAGCCCCTTCAATGCCGTCACTGGGCGAAACGACGACATAAAAAACGCCGGGTAAAGTCCCGCTAAAATACCCGTCAAAAGCGACACGCCCAGAAGAGCCAAAGGCAAGTACCACAGCGCCAGCAGCGACGGGGCCAACTCGATGCCCAACCCGTTTTTGAGCAACGGCAACGCTATGGCGGCCAAACCAAACGCCAGCAGCGAAGCGCCAAACGTCAGGAGAACGCTCTCGATGAGGAATTGGGCGATGATTTGCCCCCGCAATGCGCCCGCCGATTTTCGGACCCCGATTTCCCGTGCCCTGCTGAGCGAAAAAGCTGTAGAAAGATTGACGTAATTGATACCTGCGATGAGCAGAATGATGAGTGCGATGAAACCAAAAAGCCGCACCCGGGCGAGGTCGCCGGGCGGTTCCAATTCGTCGTCGTTGTGGCTTTGGAGGTGGATTTCGGTGAGTTTTTGCAAATGAAGTTGCGTCCAAGTAGAGGGTTTCGGGGCATTGGGAGTCTTGTTCGGCGGAAATACGTCGTCCAAAAATTTCGGGAACCGCGCCTTCATCTTTTCCGGTTCAAAGCCCGGCACGGCCAAAAAGTAGGTATTGAAGGCATTGTTGCCGAAATTGGTTTGCAAATTCCGCTCCCCGTACAAAGTCGAATCGCGCAGCGACGCGAACGAAAGCAAAATGTCCGGATGCCAATGAGAAGCCTCCGGGAAGTCTTTGAACACACCTGTGACCTTGAATTTGAACTGGCTATCCAACCCCAACATCTGGTCGAGCGGGTTTTGGTTGCCGAAATAACGTTTGGCCGTACTTTCCGAAATCGCCACCTGCCAAGGGGCAGTCAACGCCGTGGCAGGGTCGCCCGCCGAAAGCGGCACAGTGAACACTTTGAACAGATTTTCATCGGCGAAAAAAGCCTCCTGCTCCGTGTAGCGGTCGTTGTTTTCTGTGCGAATCACTGCTCCGAAGTTTTTCAGGATACGCGTAATCACTTCTATTTCAGGAAACTGCTGCGGCAGCAACGTCCCGAACGGTGGCGCAATGGCGCTCAAGTGCAGGTCCAAAGAACCGTCCTGATTGTGGAATGTGCGGGTGACACGCCAGACGCGGTCGGCATGGGCGTGATGACGGTCGTAGCGCATCTCACCGATGATATAGAGCGTGATGAGCAGGCAACATGCCAGCCCAATGCCCAGCCCGGTGAGATTGAGCGCGGCGTGGAGTTTGTTTTTGCGGAGGTTGCGGAGGGCGCTGCGGAGGTAGTTCTGAATCATGGCATCCTTTTTTGGGAAAAAGAGCAGGAAAAAGGACAAAGGATGCGCAGCACGCTATTTTTTCTTTTCCTTTTTTCCTGAATTTTTTCCGAGCTATGTGCAGAAAATTTTTCGAGTTGCTTGGTAGGTTTTTTGGGCAAACTATTCAGATTACTACTGTCCACACTTGAATATCATTGAGCGATTGTGGCTGGAATTGAAAGCCCATTCACACTACTGGGCATTTTCAAGTTAAACACATAGGCCCATAGACCACATAGATTTTAAACCTTTGAAAATCAGAAAACTATGTACCCTATGAGCCTATGTGTTTAAAAATGTACAGCAGTGTGCTAAAACCCTCTTGCGTCGGCGCTGTTATAGCCGCTCAAGAATCAAACACGATATGCCTACGACTTGGTACGATGGTTTGGTGAAAAAAACCGAACCGATAGCTCCCAATGTGAAACAGTTTTGGTTGGAAATGCCCGAATTGGATGCCTTCGATTTTAAGGCCGGGCAGTTCGTCACGATGGATTTGCCCATCGGCGACAAGCGCCTACAACGCTGGCGCAGTTACTCTATCGCCAATGCACCCGACGGCTCTAATGTATTGGAACTCTGCATTGTGCGCTCTGAAAGCGGCACTGCCACCAAGTATCTTTTCGACGATGTGCAGCCCGGCTCGGCGCTGCGGTTCAAAGGCCCGGACGGCGGCTTCGTGCTGCCCGAAACGATTGACAAAGACCTCGTTTTTATCTGCACCGGCACTGGTGTGGCACCGTTTCGCAGTATGCTGCACGATTTGAAAAACAACGGCAAACCCCATCGCAACATCCACCTCATTTTTGGCACCCGCGATGAAAGCAGTATCCTTTATCGCGCCGAATTTGAAGAATTGGCCCGCACAATGCCCGGTTTTCGCTACGATGTGGCACTGTCCCGCCAACACGATTGGCCGGGTTACAAAGGTCATTTGCACCAGATTTATTTGGAGCAGTACAAAGATGTCCGCCCTGATGTGGCATTTTACCTTTGTGGCTGGAGTGCTATGATTGATGAGGCGGTGGCTAATTTGCTCGTAAAATTGGGCTACGACCGCTCGCAGATTCATTACGAATTGTACGGCTGAGAGGCCTCTCAAGGCGCAGATATTCCATGTTTTTGAAACATGGAATATCTTGTCTCTGCTTACCTCTCCACATTTGTTCCTCTTGCCTTTTCAAAAAATAAGCCCCCCTCCTACATTTAGGAGAGAGGCCATCCCAAAAACCAATTGTTAAAGACATCTATCGTTCGTCGCCCCTACAATGGGAGCGCGATTTTCTGAATAATTCGGCTGGAAAATTTTTTGAAAATTATGAGCATCCGTGTTCGGAGCAACCTATATCATGCTTCAATCCTTTCTTGCGAAGAAAAGAGCATAAAATACTCACGCTCAGCACCTCTTCGTAGTGAGGGACGGATGGTTGCAACAATGAAAACGACCTTGAGACTGGACTTAAATTGACAAACAGCCCTCTTCTTTTTACTTGTACAAATCAGACGGATCGGTGGCAGGTTTTGCTGCTTTGCGGGCAAACGTGCAGGCTACGCTGAGTTCGTGTGAACCTCCGTTGTACGATTGGAACTTCGAGAATGCCACATCGTAGGAGTAGAACAATTGGAGCTGTTTGTACTTGGAGCCGATGAGGAACACGACGGAACCCTCGCTGCTCGGGCGGTAGGTGAGGCCGGCGATAAGTTTGTCGTCGAGGAAACGGCCCTGCAAATTCAGGTCAACTTGAAAAGGCGTATCGCGGATTTGGCGGAACGCCAGCGACGGTATGAGTTTGTAGTTCTGGCTCTTCATGTTCACGATATAGCCCAGCTGGAAAATATAGTGCTCAAAGAGCGAGCCTGTTTCGCGCGGGCCAGCCACTGGCACCTCGTCGAGACGCGCCCGAACGGTGTTGGGCAAAGAGACGCTGACGAAAAGGCGCTCGTCGTAAAGGACGTGCGCGCCGACCGAAGCATCGAACATTTGCTCGCCATCGGTCAGGCTTTCCAACACGTCGTCGTTCGGATCTACCAATGGGTGGTTGAGCAGCTCCGGGTCAGCGCGGCGGTTGAGGAATTCGGTAGAAAGACCGAGGCCGATTTTTGCCTTTTGAATACGGAAACGGAAAGCGTAGTTGAGCTGGAGTTTCAGCGTATTGATATCCCCCACACTTTCGGAGAAAATGCCGCCGCCGAGGGCGAGTTTGTCGCCCACCGGGCCGCTGTACATCACAGTGAAATTGGTCGGTTGGCCAGGAAAGCCCGTCCATGTGTTGCGGGCGTTGCCCACGAACTCATGTTGGTCTTGAAATCCGGTGTAACCAGGGTTCACCAGAATGGGGAAAACTTGATATTGAGAGTAAACAGCTTGTTCCTGAGAGTAGGCTGCGATAGCGGCGATGCCGAATATGAGGGTAAAAATTGCCTTTTTCATCGTTGTAATCGAACGTTTGGGCGTGAAGGATGCGGGAGTATGAAATTGGTTGTTGGCTGTCGGCTATTAGTTATTGGTTACTTACCAGTTAAAAGTGAAAATCGCTCTCACCGATAACCAATAACTAATAACCGACAAAAAATTTAGCGAAGCAAATTGATGTGTCCTTTTCGTTGAGTCGGGCCTTTTATCGGGTCGGTGTAGTTGAGCACATAGAAGTAAACACCCTCAGCAAGTGGCTGGCCGGACTTGTTGGTGCCCTCCCACCTGTTGCTCGAGTTGTTGTAGTTCGTCGTTTCGAAAACCAATTGACCCCAGCGATTGAAAACCTCTATAGAATTTGGCCCGTTTTCGATGCAAGTGATAAAGAGGAAGTCGTTGTTGCCGTCCTGTTCGCCGGGTGTCAGCACCGGGCGCACTTGAAGGCAGTCATCCTCGCGGAAAGGCACTGTGTCTATTCCAACACCTGCGCAACCGTTGCCGTCGTAGAGCACGAAGGTCACGATTTCGCCAGAGCAAAGACCTTCTGCACGTTGGCTGTTGCCGCTGCGACCAAGATTGCTCGACCAAGTGTAAGTGATGGGAGCGACCGCGGTAGGTGCTTCGGCTATGAACTCCCCGTCGCAGGAAGTGAAATCCGTCGGCTCGACAGAGGCAAACGTGATCGAAATTTCTTCCGGGTCGGGCAACGGAACAGCGTACACTTTGGTAGCGCCGAGGTTGTCCGTGATGGTCACCGTGTAATCGCCGCCGCAAAGGTTCACCGCTTGGGTAAAGCCGCCCGACACAGTTACCTGATCGGTTTGGCCGGTTGACCAACTGGCAGTGTAAGGCGATACGCCACCCGACAAGAACACGCGCACCACACCGTCACATTCGCCGTGGCAGCTGACGCTGCTGATGGTTTGTGCCTCCGGTGAGATAGCAGGAGGTGATGGCAATTCACCCGACCAAGAAGAGGTGCAACCAAGCCCATCAGTTACGATGACCGAATATTGACCTGCACAAAGTGTGCTGTTTTGAGCCGCCGAGATATTGTTGCTCCACAAAATATTGGTAGCGCCGACACCGCCACTGAAAACCACATTCGCTACGCCGTCGCACTCGTCCGCGCCGCTTACGGGGAAACCGCCGTAGTTGGAAGTCACATTGACGTTCGACACGGCAAGCTGTGATTGAGCATTCAATGTAGTTGCTGTGGTTGTTGTCGTACCCTCCAAATCCGTCACCGTTACGGAGTAAGTACCCGGTGCGGCGTTGTTGAGGGTTGGGCTGTTGTTGCTAATGGGGCCGTTCGGGCCAGACCAGGTGTAAGTGTAAACGGGGTTGCCGCCCTGCGGCGAGACAGTGATGGTTCCGTTGGTGGAATAAGCACAAGTCGGTTGAGCAGTTTGCGGTGTGGGAACCACCAAGAGAGGCCAAACACGATCCAACGGGAACTCATAAATAGATTCGCAACCAGAATTTACGTTCGTAACCGTCACGACATACAGACCGGAGTCAAGATTTATGACAGCGTTCGATGTCATACCGTTGACACCCGGGCCGCTCCATTGATATGTCAATGTCGTGGTATCTGGCACAGGTGTCAGTGTGATGCTGCCATTGCCGGATGCTCCGCTGGGCGGAACATCGTTTGCGCTGACCAACGCGGGGTCGAGCCCTTGCACCGGAATGCCGGTTTCGGTAAAGGCATTGCCAGCGTTATCTGCAATCGTAAGATTGTAAACACCCGGCGCGAAAGTGCAAATAGACAAACTGAAATCGTCAGAGAAAACAGGGCCGGGGCCGCCGTTCCAAGTTACCTGGAATGGCGGGGCACCGCCCAAAATCTCAAGATTGATACAGCCGTCGTTGCCACAAGAAGGCGTAGATGTGTATGAGAAAGAAAGTGCGCCCAACAATGGGAACGTTCTTGTAAATACACAGCCACTGGCATCCGTGACAGAAAGCA
Organism: uncultured Saprospiraceae bacterium; assembly: GCA_964481485.1. GTDB lineage: Bacteria > Bacteroidota > Bacteroidia > Chitinophagales > Saprospiraceae > M3007. The sequence continues at coordinate 9,573 of CAYZVM010000209.1, forward strand.
CATAGTTGCCAGCCGAGGTCAAGTTGGAAATATCTTCAGTAATGGCCGAAAAACCACCGGGGCCAGTCCACGAAATGTTATATGCTCCCGTGCCGCCAATAATGTCCAGAGAAATAGAACCCGGTACGCCCGGCTCTGGCACTATGATTACTGCATTGGCCGTGTCAATCGGAGCGGGTTCGTTCACGGTGATGCCGGGCAGTGCGGCGGTACATCCGGTATTTGTTTCCGTCACAATTGGCGTGTAAATACCGCCGTCCAAGCTGCCGATGGTCGTTCCGCTCAGGCTGGTACCGTTCCATGCTACCGTGAATGGGCCGCCGTTGCCGCCATCGACCTCGATACTGATGCTTCCATCGCCGTCATTGGCGCATACGTTGTGTACCACATTGGGTGTGCCATTGATGTATTCGATAGCCGGCGGGCCTTGAATTTCAACAGCCACCACTATTTCACAGCCGCCAGCATCGGTCACTGTGCCGCTGTAGTTGCCAGCAGGAATATCTTGCGGATTAGCACCGCCCGGCACCTGTGGAGTCCAGTCCACACTGTAAGCGCCGTTCCAGCCACCGCTGATGTCCAAAGTAATCGAACCGGTGTTGTAGCCCCAACACACCACATCTTCTTTTTGCACCGGAGAAGCGACCTTGAGCGTATCTGTCGGGCAAGAGATGATAACAGGATTGCTCAAAACAGTTGTGCAACTCCGGCTATCCGTCACGGTCACACCGAAAGTGCCGCAGGATAGGCTCATCGGGTTTTTAGCAGTAGAAACCAATTGACCGCCGGGCACTGTCCGCCAAGAATAGCTGTAAGTCGGTGTGCCACCTGTCACGGTAATAAAGGCTTTACCAGTCGAACTGCCGAGGCAGGTTACATTTTGCGATGAATCAAGAGCTACGGTAAGCACCCCGGGTTCTGTCACCGGGAAAGGCTGCGAAGTGATGGAGCAACCTCTCGAGTCAGTCACATTCAGAACGTAGTTACCAGGGCCGAGGCCAGTAATATCTTCTGTATCAGCATCAAAAGTGCCGGGGCCATCCCAGTTAAAAATGAAAGGCAATGTGCCGCCCATCACAGTCAAGTTGACGGCACCATTGTTTTGGCCGAAACATTGCACGGGTGTGATATTTACCTGTGGCGTAGGAATTGTCATAATGGGCGAACTCAGCACCGTGCCAGGAGCAGTAATCGTAGCACCGCCGGTCAGTGTCACTGTTACAATATAATTGCCACCAGCCAAGCCAGTAATGGTCTGTTGATTGCCCGTAATGGGGCCACTTGGGCCGCTCCAAGCATAACTGGTAGCCGTACCATTCATAACAGTAGCCGTAGCAGAACCGGTATTACCCCCGCAGGCAGGCTGGGTTGAAATAGTCGCAATCGGGCCTGCCACAGAATCAACATACACATGGCCGTTTACCATTGCAGGATTCACCGGGC
>CAYZVM010000210.1:0-11009 GCA_964481485.1 uncultured Saprospiraceae bacterium
AATATTTTCAAGATATGCCCGCTGGCGTGGTCGGCGAATGGTCGGATTGGTGCAACCACACCAATGGCCTTTTTGATGTTTTCCCTGACAATAACTACCGAAAGTTGAAAGTTCCGCTGCTCGCACTCAGTTTTTCCGACGACTGGCACGCACCGCCGAGAGCGGTGAAGGCGTTGCTCCGGCATTATTCTTCGGCCAAGCAGCAGTGGTGGCATCTCACGCCGGAGCAGTGCGACGTGCCAGAAATCGGCCATGACGGTTTTTTCACGCCCGCCTGTCAGCATCTATGGCCAAAGGTGCTGGAATGGATGTCGGAAGCACATCCCTTGATGCCGAGCCGGTAGCCGTGCGGTGATTTCATTGCACGGCCCGGCGTATCTGTTTGGAATGTCGCGCCATGTGTGTCTCGAAAAACAGCATCATTTGCGCCCAGCCCATACGCCCGACGCGAGGGTGTTTGTAGATGGCTTTGTTGCCGATCTCATCGGGCATTTTTTCCATAAAATCTGTCCAATTGGCGCGTGTTTTCTGCCACCGGGCGCGGGTGTCGGCAAAAGAAGCATGGTCGGGCAGATTTTCATCGCCCACATTTTTCGGCGCTTTGAATTTGAACGGGGTGCTCAGATAAGCCCATAGCAAAAATCCGCGCCACTGTGCGGCAATCCCGGCGGGTTCCAATTGGGGCTGGAAACTCAATTTTTTTTGGACGTATGCAAACGACAGCTCTTCCGAGAGGATGAGGTGGTGCATCGTTTGAATGGCCGACCAGCCGCCCGTGGGTGTTTTTCGATTGAGCAATTCTTCGGAGAGGGGTTCGAGTTCGGCGAGCAAATCGTCCACATTTTGCGTGTAGCGGGCATTGCGGGAAAGGAGGGCGGATTTTGTCATCGTTGCTTTTCCACTATTAAAATTGTCGTTCAAATAAGGCGCGTAAAAGTATTGGAAGTTGGCAGATATTCGTTTTTTGGAAAAAAAATCAATGCGTTATCTCCTCTTCTTACTTGCCCTGAACCTTTGTTTTTGCAAACAAAAATCTACTGACAACCAATTGGTTGTCGTATTTCCACAAACTGTGCTCCGCGATGCGCCCGGCGAAAAGAGCGCCGAATTCAAAACCTTAAAAGCCGGAGAGATCCTGCGCGATTTGCGTCAGGTGAGCCATTTTGAGTCTGAAATCCGTATGCGCGATGTGCGGGTGCAAGCCCCGTGGCTGCGGGTGCAAACCGCCAGCGGAGATATGGGCTGGGTGTTCGCCGCGTGGGTGGAGCCGTCGCAGCCGCAGGAGGATTGGCTGTTGCAGAAAAAGATGGTTTGTTACTTCGGCGAAGCACTGGTGAGCCGCCGCAACGAGTACGTGAGCGGGCTGGGGACGCTGGTTTCTGAGATGGAAGTCGCGGCGCAATACCGGGAGGCGGCTGCGTTGCGCGACACATTTATCATGCTGCTCGTGCGCAGGTCGGAACCAAATGGGGCGTTCCGGCAGCCCGATTTTTCGTGGTTGCCGGAGGCGTTGCCTGGTTTTGTGTTCCAACAAGTGGCAGAAGGCACCCAACCGTATCTTTTCTTTGACTATCGTTTTTGGCATCCAAAGGCACTGGCTTCCAATGGCTTGCAGGACGACTACTTTGTGGATCTGTGCCTCACGGCCTTTTCAGCCGACAGCATCGAGTCCTTTTTTCCCGCTTGGACGTTTCAACTTTCGGATTACGAAGCAGCCAGCCAACTCGGCACAGGGCGGCACCTCAAAATGTTGCAGGCTATTGACCAAAGCTGGGAAACAGGTGCTCTTTTCAAGCCGGAATTGACTGCTTTCAAAGAGGCGTTGTTGGAAGACGTGTTGGGGAAAAACGTTGTTTATTGGCAGCCGAAGGAATTGATAATGAAAGAATTGTCTCAAATACTGAACAGCGGTTTTGCCTGCGTGGACGGCCGCGATCGCATGGCGCTGCAAGCGCGACTGACCATGTTCGACGACCCGGAGGCCAATAGCGTGCGGGTGAATTTGCGCAGCGGAGATTAAGGATTAATCCAAGTGCGGGTCAGCACGGCACGCGGGTCAGGGGGTGAATTTGCGCAGCGGAGAGTAAGGAACGGGTCTGGAGCAAATGTCACAACTGTTAAAATTCTACTGCTTGCGCAACATACCAAATCCGCTACCTTCGCCGTTGGTTGCTTAAAACTTTCTTAACACCAAAAACAACCAAATCCGCATTTTTTGCCTAAGCCTGCCATCTTTCTGGCACCGACTCCCAAAACTTTCACCTTTGATTTTTGCTAAAATGATGTTCCGCTCTGCTCTCTTCCTCGTGCTTTGTTTGCAAGTATTTGCCCTTCCCGCTCAGAATAAACCCGAAAAAATGATAGGCCTGTTGTGGGAGATTTCCGGAAAAGGCCTTGCCAAGCCCGGTTATCTCTACGGCACTATGCACGTCTCTGAAAAATTGGTGTTCAACCTCAGCGATACTTTTTTTATCGGGCTGCGCAATGTGGACATGGTCGCGCTCGAGACCGACCACGACGAGTGGCAAGAATTTACCGACAACATCAACGGCGACAGCGAAGAAGACATCCTTTCGTTCCGGCCCGATTTCGGTGGGCGCAGAAACTATCAGAACCTTTACAACGAGTCATTCAAATTCGCCGCGCCGGAGAGCGAAATGCTCGGCGCCATCCTCTCGTCCAAACCCATGATGACCAACGAGTTCCTCTACCGCTCCAATACCTACCGGCAAGAGTATGAGGAAGATACTTACCTCGACCTGTTCATCTTTCAGGCCGGGCGCAAACTCGGCAAAAAAGTCATCGGCCTCGAAACCATAGAAGGTAGCTACGAAGCCGCCATCCGCGCTCAAATCCCCGACGACGAAGAGAAAAAAAGCAACAATTACTACCGGGGTTATTACGACCCCTCCAAAATGGAAGAGGCCTACCGCAATCAAGACCTCAGCCTGCTGGACTCGCTGAACAAGTTGGTCAGCCCCGGCAAAAACTTTCAGCGCTGGATGCTCGACGAGCGCAACATCATCATGGCCGACCGCATAGATTCTATTATGCAATCTGGCACTTCGCTCTTTTCTGCTGTCGGCGCGGCACATTTGCCCGGCGAAATGGGCGTCATTTTGTTGCTGCGCAAAAAAGGCTATACCGTGCGGTCAGTGAAATTCACCACCGCCAACGGCAACAAAGACAAAGAGTTGATCGAAAAAATCCGCTACCCCGTCAAACTTTCGCAACAATGGTCCGTGGATTCTTTGTGGTCGGCGGATGCGCCCGGCAAGTTTTGGCCGACGGCCAATTACCGGGGTTTTGAACAGCACCTTTGCGCCGACATGAACAACGGTGCTTTTTATGCCGTCTATCGAATGGCTACCAATGGCTGGTGGACAGGGCAAACCCCGTCGTATATCGCCGACCGTCTCGACAGTCTGATTTATGAAAAAATACCCGGCAAAATTCAAGACCGCAAACGCCTTGACGCGCCTTTCCCGGGTCACGAAATCACCACCCGCACCCGGCGTGGCGATGTGCAGCGCTACAAAATCTTTGTCACGCCGTTCGAGGTACTCATGTTCACCATTGGAGGCAACGGCGACTATGCTTTGGGTGAAGAGGCCGAGCGCTTTTTGGGCAGCATCCGTTTTTCAGACAGAATCACTGCCGTGAAACAGGCCCCCACCACACTCCGCCCGAGTCACGGTGGATTCAAAATCACCTTTCCAGCCTCCATGCTGGCCAATACCACTGAAGACAAAAAGGCATACCCTTTCCTTGCTGCCGCCATGGATCCAGCAGACAGTGCCTTCTATTTTCTTTACCGCACAGACTATCACGACTGGGGTTTTATTGAGGAAGATACTTTTGAATTGAATATTATCGGGGAAAAAATAGCGGAGCAATTCACCAAAAAAGCACCCAAAATGCAACTTGTGGCAGAATCGCCCTACCCTACTCAGGACGTGTCGTTCCGTTCCGAACGCGACAGCGCCATGATGTACTACATTCGTCTCGTGGTGAATGGCCCACATTATTATATGCTCGGCTGCCGCAAAAAAACACCCGGTGCGCCCGCCCAGTTTTTCAAATCCTTCGCCATTGAGCCTACGCATTACCCCGAGGGATGGAAAGAAACGGCGGACACCACACTCGATTTTAGGGTGCAAGTGTTGCCGGTGCCAGAAAAACCGCGCAAGGCATATTTGGAAAAACTGAGAAAAATAATGGAGGAAGGCTGGCGCAAGCGCAACCGCCTCGATGGCGAAGGCGATGAAGATTTTGTGTATGATTGGGGCATGAACGGCTCTCGCGTGCTCAAATCGAAACTCACAGGAGAAGAGGTGTCGGTGCGTTCTTCGGAGTTTTTTGCCGGCAATTCGGCGCCTACCCGCGATTCGTTCGAGATAGACATGAAAAACAGCTTGACGCGCGAAGGGAAATTGGCGCTCAAAGAAAGTCGTTGGGAAACAAGCGGCGATACGATGCTCATCGGGCATTTTTTGCTGGAAGACACCAACAGCACACGCGGTATCCGCGCCAAAGTGATTGTGGCGGGAAAAAGAATGTACACCCTTACCTCTACTGTGAACTTGCAAGCACCTGAAAGTGAGTTTGTTCGCACGGTGTTCTCCTCTTTTGTCCCTGCGGACAGCGCGATGAAACCGCTGCGTTTTGGCGAGCGCAATATTTCGTTTTTGCAAAAAATATACGCGCCCGATACCCTCGCGAGCAATGCAGCATTGGCAGAATTGCGAAAATCGTGGTCGGTGAAATTCAAGCCCGAAGACTTCCCGGCTGTGCAAGCGGCAGTGGAGCATCCAAAATTTGGCACCCTCAAATTCGGCGACCGGCAGACTTTGCTCAACGCTATTGGCAAAACACAATCGCCCGCAGCGGTACCCTGGCTTCGCAATTTTTACCGCAACAACCAAGATTCGGCGCGCCACCAAGCCATTGTGCTCCAGTCACTTGCCAATCTACAAACAAAAGAGTCCTTCAAAACCTTGCTTGACCTTTGGCTCGAACAACCGGTCTATTTGCGCAGTTCGAAGAGTCAGTTGCTGTACAACTTCTACGACACCTTGGAACTTACGGCAAAGATTTTCCCCGATATGCTGAAACTTGCGGATATAGAAACCAACCGCGACGAGGTGTACGGCTTAATGAGCGTATTGGTGAAAAAAGGGTTGGTAAAACCTAAAATGTATGCACACCTCAAGCCAGCACTCTTGCGCGAAACCGCATGGTACCTCTCGCAGACGCAGGTGGGCGAGGAAGAAAAGCGTGCTTCGAAAAACGGAAATTACAACCGATACGACTACTATGACTATGAGGGAGGCAACTCAGGTGGCGCAGTGGAGCGAAATTTTAACCTGTTGGCGCCTTTCCTGAAAAAAGATGCCGAAGTGAGAAACTTGGTAGAGCGCGCGATTCGATATGGCGACAAACCTACTCAACTACTGGCTTATGGGCTGTATTTGCAAAATGACATTCCTGTAGCCCCTGAAAAGCTCAAGCCCTTCAGTGAAGATGACAAAACGAGGTATGCGTTTTTCATGCAACTTGCCAAAGTAAAAAAACTACGCCAGTACAGTGCGTGGTTCAGCGACACCACCGCACTCGCTCGCGCATACGTCATGCAAAGCGCCGAGCGCCGGGGTGTTGACTCCATCCGTTTCATCAGCAAGCACAAAACGGTGTCGAACAACAAACCTGCGACTCTTTACTTTTTCGACATAAAAGGAAAAGACGAGAAAGAGTGGGGATTGGCCAGCGCGACAATGCCCAAAGATTTTGGCTATTTGATCAAAGCGGATGACGACAAGAACGCGCATGGAAATATCCAATCTTACGAATATTATGATGGCGACTACGGCTACGGCAATGGCCCCTCGCGTCTGATCATGCCCGAACTGCATGGCAATGAAAAAGAAGAGTTTATGCGCAAAAAAATCGGTGAGACCCGTTTTGCCAACCGCGAGCGGTATGTCAGCGAAAGCATGGGCGGCAGGCGGTATTATTATGAGGACTATTGAAGATTGCATGCCGATTGCTGTTGATAAAAAAACGGCAATCGGCATGCATCACTGCTGCATCCGTCGCCACAGCCTTTCCCCCTTTCGCATCCCGTGCAACATCAGAAATGCGGAAATGCCGGCTGCGACAAAAGCATAGTTGGACGATGTATTGTCGCCTTTTTGGCGCAGCCACCAGCCGAACGCCCCGGCCACCACGCCCAATATGGCAAACATAACCTGCTGAATCACAAGGTAAATTAGCCGCGCAGAATCGCGCACGTCGGGGTTGAGCGTCTCCAACTTTCCCTGCCGTGCTTTTTGTAAAACTTGGCGCAGTTCGTCGGGCAGCGAGAGCGCGTTGACGAGTGAGCCTTGCAAGTATTTGCGAACCAGCGCGATAAAATCGCCGCGCTGGCCCAGCACAAATTCTTTCGCATAAGGCCGCACCACGTCGAGCGGGTTGAGTTTTGGGTCGAGCGTATTGCAAAGGCCGAGCAAAAGCGTGAGCATCCGATTAAGCAGCACCCAGTCTTTCGGCACCTGCACCGTGCCAGAAATGCCGCCAAGGCCGATATCTTGTATCAGCCGGAAAAGGCTGTTGTCGAAAGGTTTGATTTTGATGTCTTTGAAATTCAAACCTTCGAACTGCACTTCATTTTGCAGAAAATTCTGCATCGCCGCTACCATCTGCTCGGCCATCATGTTCGCTTCCCGACCCTCGGCGATAAATCCCATCGCGCGAATAGCATCCACCATGCCGGGCGTGTCTTTTTTCACTGCCGCCTCTATCAGTTGAGGAATTCCTTCGCGCATGGCGGGAGGGAGTTGGCCGGTCGCGCCAAAATCCAGCAGCACAATTGCGCCGTCCTGCCGCACCAAAATATTGCCCGGATGCGGGTCGGCGTGGTAATAGCCGTCGCGGAATAGCATCTTGCAATATACGCGCAACAGTCTGGATGTCAGGTCGCGGCGGTCAATCCCCCATGCATCCAACTGGCCGAGTTCGGAGATTTTCACCCCTTCGTAAAAAGTCGTGGTCAGCACCCGCGCCGTGGAAAAAGCCGGGTGGACTTCCGGCACAAATATCCTTTCCTCCACTGGCAGATTCGCGCCGATTTGGTTCATGTGCCGCGCCTCGCTGGCAAAATCCAGTTCTTCCTCTATCATCTTGCGCACCTGCGTGTACATGTAATTCATGCCCTTGATGTGGAAGAAAAAAGAGATGAACGCCGTCAACCGCCGCATGATTTCGAGGTCTATGCGGGCGATTTGTTCGATGTCGGCGTGCTGGACTTTCACCACGACTTCGGTGCCGTCGTGGAGTTGGGCGCGGTGCGCCTGACCGATGGAGGCTGCTGCCAAAGGTGTTTCATCGAAACGCGCAAACAACATTTCCGGCGACTGACCGAGTTCGCGCTCGATGCGCTCACGCACTTGCTGGAATGGCCGGGGCGGTATCTTGTCCTGTAACGCCGCGAGCGGTTTCTGGAACTCGTCGGGCAAAAAATTGCTCAAAATGGACAACAACTGGCCGATTTTGATAAAAAGCCCGTTCAGTTCGAGAATGGCTTTTTTCACCTTTTCCGCGTTGTGCAGGTGCAGCGCGAGGATGTGCTTTTCGTAATAAGCCTGGCCGAGAAATTTGCTCTTCAGGTTCAGCCAGAGGTAACTGAACATGACGGCCGCCGCCGTCCAGTAGGCTTTGCGGGCGCGGCGGGAGCCGGAGGAGATGTGGGTGGGTGGCATAGCAGAGCAAAGGTGGGGGAAGTTTGTAAAATCTCTACTATACCGTTTCTCACCTGCGGGAAAATTCAGCAGCAACCAGTGCGCACACCACCAGAGCATTGGTGGTCGGGGGCTGTACAGCAATTTTCCGGGCAGTCTTCCAGTCCTTTGGTGAGTGCGGCAAGCACGTTGTCCGGCTGTTCGTTCACTAATTCAAAATGGGTGCGGTTGCCAATTCGCTCGATGACGTTGGTCGTTTTCACCATTTCCTGATAGGTTTCGTAGCAACTCAGGGCATTTTTCATGGCCTCGATATTTTCCTCGCCCAATTCGACGGTCACGGCGATGTCTTCCGGTTTTGTCCATGTCACCCTCGGGATGCCGCCTTCGAAAAACATGGGCAACCCTGTGTCCACGACCGTGAACAGCGCCAACCGGCGCCAAAAACGGAGTCCATTTGTCCTTTCGTAAAACAGCCGTTTCACCGCGTGGTGCAGGGCGATGTGGTCGTGGTGCCCGCTTCCGCCGTGCACGGGGTATGTGACCACCACCTCGGGGCGGAAGGTTGTAATCCATCTTTTCACCTCTTTTTCGAGTTCGATAGGGTCAATTTTCGCAAGCCCGCCGTCGGGATAGTCCAGTATTTTCATTTCGGCAATGCCGAGCGTTTGTTTCACTTTTTGCATTTCTCGTTCTCTCACCTGCCCCATTTCCTCGATGGTCAAGCCGAGTTGGTGCCGCACTTTGGTAGCGCCGCCTTTGGTGAGCGTGAGCAAAAAAACTTGGTTTCCCTCCTGAATTTGTTTGTGAATGGCTCCGCCTGGCCCGAACGACTCGTCATCGGGATGCGGAAAAACATAGAGGATTTTCATGTTGATTGAAATTTGATAAATAGTACGGCGGATTTGCAAATCCGCCGTACCAGATGACAGGCAAAACTGCGATACCCGAAAAGCGGGGCGCAAGGCGGCAAGCGCCCCGAACCCCGCCATTCATCATTCGCAGCAGAACGGCTCGCAAGGCTCGTCGCAACTGCCGGGGTCGCATTGCGATTGATTACAACAAGCCGTTGCTGGGGTGGCAGCGGGTTTGTTTGCTATGACGGCGGCTGTAGCCGCGAGGGCGAACAAAGCGATGATTGCTCCTTTCTTCATTGAAAATAAAATTGAATGGTTGCACAAACAAAATCGTCTGTGCCAAGGAGACGGGAACGGCGGGAAAAAGACGCAAAAGAGGTTTTAGCAACTGCAATTTTTGTTGTCCACATCCAGCAGATTGCCATAGCGGTCGCTTTCGTAGGCGCAACAATCGAAAAGCAGTTCCTTCAATTTTTCCTTGCCGCGTTGCACGCGCGATTTTGCGCCCGAATAGGAAATGCCCAGTCTTTGCGCCAACTCTTTTTGCGAAACCGCCTCGAACTCGGTCAAAATCAAGGCTTCCCGGTATTTGTCGGGTAGTTGCGCGATGAAGTTCCGCACACAACATTCGGCAATGGCGGCATTCAGCGAATGTGCGGTTTCTTCGACCGGCATGGTATCGTCCAAATGCAGATTGGCAATCGAGGCATTTTTTTTCCTGAAATAATCTTTCGTGGCGTTGCGGGCAATGCCGTAGAGGTAATGGCGCAGATTGTCAGCCCGCTCAATCTTGTCTGCGTGGAGCATGATTTTCAGGAAGATATCCTGCAAAATGTCGTCCGCATCGTTGGGGTCTTTCACCGTTTTGACAATTAAACCCTTCAATGCGCGGTGAAATTCTGCCCAAATGCTTTGAATCTCGTTCATCGTAAAAAAACCTTCGTGATTCGTAAGACACGGGAATCGGGAAAAAGACGCAAACAGCGGATGTACTTCTACGACCCCGCCAGCAAATAAACACCGTCACACCGTCTTCCACCTGCTGGAGGACGCGCGGAGTTAGCCCATCGAATCCATCACTTTTATCCAAGATTTTTTGCTGGTTTCAAAATCACTATAATGTTTTGATACATTTTTGCGGTAATAGGCAAATTCGTGAAGCACCTTTTCAAAATCATTGGTTTTGAAATGCTTGCATAGTTTCGGGATGGTCAATTTTAGGTTTTCTTCTATTTCTGCCATCGTGGCTTCATACTTTTCGCGCTGTGTGATATAGACCAGCAATGGCTTGTATCTTATCCAGCCAATCGTTGCATTTGTAAAACGTTTGAGGTCGCTCGGCGAAACGCTGTCAATGGACTCGAAACTGACGGGCAATACACCGTTGAGCAGGTTATTGTATCGCATGAACCCATCGTGGAATGTATAACATGGCACTTTGATAACTTTCAGTTCGGTGAGAGCGGTGCTCATGAATGTGTCTTCGCCCCTGGCACCGGGCGGGTTGTAAAACGGCGGCAATTTTTTGAAGTTTTTGAGATTGAAACAAAGATTGGCGCCGGAGATAAATTTCATTCCGTTCTCCTCTTCCACTTCTCCAGTCAATGATTTGTTGATAATATCCGAACTGGCATAGGTCACTCCCTGATTTTGAATAACAGTTCGTTTTATCTTTTCCCAAGAAATAATGTCATTGCTGATTGCTTCAATAAATTGCTTAAAATCCGTTTCGGTAAGTATATCGTCAAAACGTATCAAAGGAATGGGCGAAATATATCCACAGTGATGCCCGTGTGTTATATCAGCATCCGCACTGTATTTTATATGAGTGCCGACTACACTCTGTCCCATCCAGATTATCTTGCCATATTCATTTTTCAATGTCGCAATAGGATATTCATCGTCATCAATAAAAACCAGCCTATCCATTTTATGCTTTATAGCAAAATACATCACCGCGTTTCTTTTTTTTCCATACCCTTCTCCAAAAATCAAACCTCCTTCTTTGCTATTGATTATTCCGGCATCTATAAGTTTTTGTGCTTCTTGTTCGATTTTATCAGCACCATAAAAATGAATGGAATCTACCATTTCCGCCAATTTGGCCGGTATATTTTTATAGTCACCGACAAGCGTGCTGTGATACTTCAAATCATAGGCAACAAAGAGATGCAGCCTGATTCTGCGTTCATCAATAAGCCCGTGCTCCAGCCAATTATTGATATATGACCGTAAAACATTCTGAAAATGTTTTCTGCCTGTCACAAATCCAATTCCGACGTTCAATATCATGTTTCATATAGTTTATGTTGCGAAACGAAAGTGGGGACGACGCCCCACATTGCTGGACATTTCAGTTTTAACACATAGGTGAATTGGTTAGTTGGGTTGTACTCTAATTTTGCCGGATGAAACA
>CAYZVM010000211.1:0-10998 GCA_964481485.1 uncultured Saprospiraceae bacterium
AGGTTGTTGGACATCACCACATCGTACTTGCCCGGCACATTGGGCGGCAAGTAAGTGTCGAAAAACACCAAGCCGCTGAAACCTGGCTCAAGCGGCGGAGCTGGAGTGACGATGGTGTTGGTGTAGCCATTCGGGCCAGAGATGTCAGCCTTGATGACCATGCCAAAAATCGTGTCCGTGCCGCGGTTGAATGCGGTATGGCTCATCAAATCAATAGAGTCCACCTGAGCGCTCGGCGTGGCATAAGCAGCGGCAACAAATGGGCTTGTGACGTTCGGCAGGATGTAGCAAACTTCCACCGTTTGGCCAGCTTGGAATGCGGCGTCAATTTGGTTGGCAGTAGCGCGGCCAATCATCAAGACAGGAACAGTTACCTGCGCACCTACAGCACCCGCACCCATCGGGATGACGTCGCAGTCATCAACAGCAGCAGCACCATTGACGATAAGCACGGCGACAGCACCTGCTTTTTCGGCATTGAGTGCTTTCAGGCCAAATTCGCAAACACCGCGGCGAATCATCGCCACTTTGCCAGTGAGAGAGCCAGCGGGAATGGAATCGCATCCGAGCGAGTCGGGGGTGATGTCGTAGCCCCAAGCTGCGTCAGCGCAGAATTCGTCGGTGACACTGCCGCCCCAAGTAGCGGTTTCGTAGCCACAGGAAGCAGAGCCTAAAATAAGCTCATAGTTCACACCATTGATGGTAAGGCGGAGTATCAGACCTTGACCGTCAGTCCCCTGGCCATAAGAGTTTTGGACGAGTGCCAACTGGAGCAGGGCCGTCATGGCGAGCCCCAGCAAAAGCGTACAATTTTTTTTCATAACACGTAGCGGTTTTAAAATTTCACAAAAAGTTTGTGCGGCAAATATAGAGCCTTCGGAAAACTGGCAAGCCTTTTTCAGCTAAATCGGTCAAATTTTTACATCTCGACAAAAAGGTTTTTCAACTTTGATGACAAATCTCATAGTTTTCAGCTGTTTTTTTGCCCCTTCCAACATTCTTTATTCATTTCATCATTTTTTGCGAAACAATATTTTCATGAAAAATCAATACTTCCTGACCTTCCTCGGGTGCATTTTGGCAAGTTTTCTGGCAGCGCAGGCCAATGCACAAAGAAACATTCCTCAAGCAAACACCCCCGGCAGCGCAATCCACAAACCAATCAACACCCCGGTGGAAGTCGCCGTGCCGCCGACGGAAAACCCGCATCCCTTGACCCAAAAAAGCATCGGCGCCCGCAACCTGCCAGAAGAAGAAGCGGTGGGTACCACATACTGGGATGCACAGTCCTACGGCGGTATGTCCACCCGGATTTATGCTGCCCCGAACGGCCTGCCCACGGTATCTTGGCTATATAGCAACAATGAAAACCACACCGTGCGCGGCACGGGCTACAACGTGCGCACCGGCGGCGCATGGAGTATCGTCAACGACAATATCGAGTCCATCCGCACGGGTTTCCCGGCATCGGGCATACTTGGCGACGGCTCGGAAGTAGCCATTAGCCACACCACGGCCACCACGCCGTGGCAATTGTGGGTGGCAAAAAAAGCCCCCGGCGCGTCCACTTGGACGGAATCGTCCATCCCCGGTCCTCCCGGCGGCATCCGGATGTTGTGGCCCAAAATCGCCATCGGCGGCCCGGATAATATGAGCATCCACGTCATCGGCATCACGGCGCAAGTCGGCGGCACCACTTTCGGCTCAATATATCAGGGAATGGACGGCCATATCCTGTACTACCGCTCTAGCGATGGTGGTGTCACTTGGGACAAGCAGAATATTATCATCCCCGGCCTTGACAGTACCCGTTACTCGGGCTTCAGCGCAGACAGTTACAATATAGATGCATCTGGCAACACCGTGGCGGTGGGTGTCTTCCTGTCGCAAGCATGGGACGACGTGCGCCTCTTCAAGTCGGAGGACAACGGAGAATCTTGGACGGACATCTTGGTGTACGATTTCCCAGATGCGATTCAAGGCTACGACCCTATGCCGGGTGTCTCTTACACAGAAGACGACATTCCGGTGGACACGCTCGCGCCCAACTCGTTGGCAGTGATGACCAATGACGGATTCGGGTCTATTTTGATTGACCCCATCGGCCAAGCACATGTTTGGTTCGGAAAAATGTATGTGGTGGATACCGATTTTGAGGACTCCACCTATTCTTGGTATCCGCAGACCAACGGCCTCATGTACTGGAAAGAAGGTTTCGGGACGGAGCCCCCACGAGAAATCACCGGTGCTTTGGACTACGATGGAGATGGTTTCATCGGTATTTCGGATTTGGAAGAAATCGCGCCTTACGGCGGCGGCGGCATTTCCAGTTTTCCTTCTGCGGGCATAGATGCCAACGGCACGATTTATCTTGCCTATTCCGCGCTGCACGAATTGTACAAAACAAATTTGGGGGTTGACGACGAGTTTTACCGGCATCTTTATTTGGTGAAATCAACCGACGGAGGCGAAACGTGGGGCGACCCGCACGAACTCACGGTTCCTCCTTATGTCGAGGAATTCACCGCCGATTTTTTAGAGTGCGTGTACCCATCGGTTCCGCGGCACATCGGTGAAAAGGTGTGGGTGCTGTATCAGCAGGATGATTTACCGGGCAGTTTTGTGTGGGGCAATCATCATCAAGCGCTTGACAACAGGATGATGTGGGTGGAGGTAGACCCTGCCGACATCCCGGTGGGCGTGTTGGAGGCACCGAAGGCGGATCCCGCTTTTGACATCAGCATCGCTCCCAACCCCGCTGTTTCGGTGGCGCAACTTACGGTCACGCTTTCTGGCGATGGCGCTGCATTGGTGGAGGTGTTCGACCTGTTGGGCAAACGGGTGTTGCAAAATCGTGTGCCCAACACAGGTGCGGGCGCTCAAACTTTGAATTTGCCGGTGCAACATTTGCAGGCAGGCATTTACCATGTGCGGGTTACGGAAGGCAACCGGTTTGGCATCGCCAAGTTGTTGAAATACTGATTCTTAGGCTTTCTTATTTTAAAAAAATGAAATTTTTAAACGGCGTTCCATGCCTTTGGAGCGCCGTTTTATTTTTTCAAAATTTAACAATAGGCCACCTAATAAAAATCTTAACGCCCCGTTAAAGCCATCATTTAATCCACCTTCGCATTACGCCGCATCGAAGTAGGCGCTGACATCCCGCCCTCAAATCACCCACCTTTTTTGTTGAAAATGTTGAATTTGTTGAAGTGTTTAAATTGGTGACAAGTCCAATTTCGACGACTTCATCTAATCCAGCCAATTCAATGCTTTGTATTGAACCGATTTTTTCTTTTAACTAAACAATCTTACCGAACATGGCATCTCTTACACCCATGCAAGGCGCCTTAGGTCACCGGTATGCGGCACATCTGCTGCGCCGGACGAGTTACCGTTACACCAAAGCCAAGGTGGACGAAATGGCCGGGCAGACCGCTGCCGAGGCGCTGGCCTCGCTCCTCCAATTGTACCCGCTCCAACTGGAGCAGCCGATTTACGGCGACAGCGCTGTCACCTGGATTTTGCCGCCGGGCGGCGGCTCGGTCGCCGTGGACACCGAACTGCGCCCGTGGCTGGCCGCTTGGTGGATTAATGAGGCAGTGAACGACCCCGGCATCGGACACCGGATGACTTTTTTCCTGCACCAGTACAATGCCGTGGCGATGCCGACGGCGTTCACCACGCACTATTTTGACTACCTTTCGTTGTTGCGCTGGGGCGCGTTGGGCAACTTTAAAATGTTCATCACCAAAATGGTGACCGACAACTGTATGTTGAAATATTTGGACAACACGGAGAACTCAGAGGCCAACCCAAATGAGAATTTTGCCCGCGAGTTTTTTGAATTGTTCACTATCGGAAAAGGCTCACAAGCAGGCCCCGGTGACTATACCAACTTCACAGAGGAGGATATTGTGGAAGCATCCAAAGTGTTCACTGGTTTCCGTTTTCGCGGCCAACGGGACGAAATTGATGCCGACACGAACATCCCGAAGGGGCGCGTCAACTTTAGTTTTCACGACGACACGGCTAAAACTTTCAGCGACCGGTTTCAAGGCACCACTATCGCTGGCGCCACTAATGCCGACGAAATGTGGACGGAACTGAACGCGCTGGTGGACATGACTTTCGCGCAACCGGAGACGGCCAAAAACTTTTGCCGCCGCATTTACCGTTTTTTCGTGAGCCGCCATATCACGCCAGAAATCGAAACGGACATCATCACGGGATTGGCGGACACGATGATCGCCAATAATTTTGAAATAAAACCAGTGCTGGAACAACTCTTGCAAAGCCAGCATTTTTTCGACTTGGACGACTCGGACAATGCCGACGAAATCATCGGTGGCCTCATCAAATCGCCGCTGGAGTTGTCGTTGCAGGCGCTCAGTTTCTACCAAATCCCCTTGCCCGACCCGATGACCCAGCCGCAGGAGTTTTTCAATTTCTACACACGCGGGGTGCTGACCCGGATGTTCCAATACGCCAACCTGCCCATCTTTTTCCCGGACGACGTGGCGGGCTACCCCGGTCTTTACCAGCAGCCTGATTACCATCGGGGCTGGTTCAACTCGAGCACCATCGTGGCGCGGTACAAGCTCCCCGAAATGCTGCTCACGGGTACCTTGGCTTTTGGCGGCGCCGTCAACGAGCCGCTCGGCATCCAACTCAACATCGCAGAATGGATAAAAAACAGCGGCAACATCAGCGATGCCACCGACCCGTATGTGCTGGTGCAAGACCTGCTGGAATACTTCCTGCCCGAAGCAACGGACAATGACCGTTTCAACTATTTCTACGACACGGTTTTCCTCGACCAACTGCCGCCCGCCGACTGGACTTACGAGTGGCAAGCCTACCTCAACACGGGCGACGATACGGAAGTGAAAATCCCCCTCGGCCGGCTTATCAATGCGATCATGTATTCGGCGGAATATCAATTGTTTTGAGTGCGGAGTGTTGAGTGTTTGAGTGTGGTAGAACCCTCTTCTTCACAAACTCTGATACTCGAAAACTCCTCGCAAACACACATTTTGCCGAAGTTTTTTTCAACTTTTTGACTGCATGGAGAAAGATGGTTTGCCCATAAAACTATCCTAAACAAGTTGCTTTATTGCATTAGACACTCCTGCACTCAAATACTCAAATACTTTTTTACATGAAACGTAGAAATTTTCTCAAAATATTGCCGGCTGCGGGCGTATCGTCGTTCGTAGTAAACGGCCATGCCATGCGGCCTTTTGCCAATAGCAAAATAGCAAAAATCATGTCCACCTGCGACGGCATAGAAGACCGCGTATTGGTGCTCATCCAACTCAAAGGCGGCAACGACGGGCTGAATATGCTCGTCCCGGTGCAGCAATACGACCTTTATGCTGCCCTGCGCCCCAGCATTCGCATCCCCGACACAGGTGCCAACAAATACATTGATTTGGACAACACACTGCCCGCGCCTGCCAAAGTTGGGTTGCACCCCGTACTCGTGGGCATGAAAGAAATGTACGACGACGGCCTCGCCTCTTTCGTGCAAGGGGTCGGCTATCAGGACATGAACGGCTCCCACTTCAAAGGCACCGACCTTTGGCTGTCTGGCGGCGACGGCACACCGGAAAAAAACAACCTTCCCTCCGGCTGGATGGGTCGTGCCTTGCAAGCCATGTACCCGGAGGTAGAAGGCGCTCCCACTGCCGATATGCCCGACCCGCTCGGCATACAGGTGGGCGACCCCAATCCCTCGCTCGGCTTCCACACCGAATCGCAACACCAAAATGTCATCAACCTGAGCGGTCAAGACCCGGCGGGGTTTTATTCGCTTATTCAGACCATCGGCGGCGCGCCGCTGCTCAATGTGCCGGACTCGGAGTACGGCACCGAAATCGAGTACATACAAGGCATCGAAAGCAGCCTGAGCCAATACGCCCAGCGTATCAGCGATACTTTCAACGCAGGTTCCAATGCCTTGAGCAGTTACCCCGATACCAATCTCGCCGACCAACTCAAGACCATCGCGCGGCTCATCAAAGGTGGGTGCAAAACCAAAATATACCTCTGCTCCATCGGCGGCTTCGATACACACGGGGCACAAGTATTTGAAAATGTGACCACCAGCGGCAACCACGCCAACTTGCTGAAAAATCTGTCCGATTCCATCAAGTATTTCTTCGACGACCTTGAATCGCTCGGCATAGCCGACCAAGTGGTGGCTTGCACCTTTTCCGAATTTGGCCGCTGCGCCCGCGAAAACGGCTCGCTCGGCACCGACCACGGTACCCTCGCGCCCATGTTTATGTTTGGCAAAAACGTCCAAGCGGGCGTGGTGGGCAATAATCCCAACCTCGGCGTGCTCACCCAAGACAACCAATTGACGGATATGCAGCATGACTACCGGCAGGTGTTCACCACGTTGCTGCAAGACTGGCTGGGTGCCAACAACTTTGTGTTGGAGCAGACCATGTTCGAGGGTTTTGCCAAAATACCGGCGGTGGATCCGGCGGCGGTCGTCAGCCCAGACTGTTACATCGGCGGCGCTGTATCGGTGTTCGACCCGCATCAGGGGAAAAAACCGCTGGCAGTGTACCCCAACCCGGCCTCCTTCCGCGCAGAGGTGACCTTCCAAAGCAACGAGGCGTTCCCTGCGCGGCTCACCCTGCACAGCCTCGGCGGCTCGCTTTTGTCGGCTACCTCCGAACAGGTAGTGCCGGGCATGAATTTCTATTATGTGGATGTCGTTTCGCTGCCCGTCGGCCCGTATTTCGTGCGATTGGAAAACAAACGCACCGGCAAAGCCGAGGTGGTGAAACTGAGCGTGGCTCGTTAATTTCTTTTTGCAATACAAACCAACACACCGGGCGCCGGGCGGTATCTCCGCCTGGCGCTTTTGCTTGAATCGGCACCAAAAAGCCCGATTCGGCGGCGGCATCAGATTCTTTTTGCCTGTTTTTTACATGGCGTAGTAGTGGTGAGGTGCTTTTTTGCTTAAAAAACCGCGCGATGTCGGAATTTCATGCTGTGAAAAAAAGCGGGCGCGGAATTTTTCCCCAAAAACAGAAACGATGCTCCGTCTGGAAAAAAATTGAAACAAACATGACCAAAGTCCGATATAGCATCCTTGCACTGTTCTTAGCCGTGGGCTGTACGACAGCCCAGATACCCGCGCCTCCCTCTAATGTGGCGGCCTCCGGCTATGACAGTCATGTGGAGATAACATGGGCGGCGAGTACGTCGCCCAATGTGAACGGCTACCAGATTTTCCGCTCGACAGACGGAGGTATGCAGTACAATTTGCTCAAAAATGTCGGTACCCAAGTTGCCTCGCTCATTGACTGGACGGGCGACGAAGGGCAAAACTTGACCCGTCATTACAAAATAAAATCTACCGCCCCCGGCGGCTTGGCAAGTGATTTTTCCGAAACCGCAACTGCCGAAACGCACCCGATGAATGACGAGGAACTGATGGAGATGGTGCAGCGGTACACCTTCCGCTATTTCTGGGATTTCGCGCACCCGGCGAGCGGCATGGCGCGGGAGCGCAGCAACGGCAACGGGGAAATCGTGACATCGGGCGGATCGGGCTTTGGCATCATGGCCGTCGCGGTGGGTGCAGAGCGCGGCTGGGTGACGCGGCAAGATGCCGTGAACCGCATGATTCAGATAGTGTCGTTTTTGCAAAACGCCGCACGTTTTCATGGGGTTTTTCCGCACTGGATGAACGGCACGACGGGCGCTGCCATCCCGTTCAGCCAATACGACGACGGCGGCGATTTGGTGGAAACGGCTTTTTTGATGCAAGGACTGCTGGCGGCGCGAGCATATTTTGACCAAAACACGCCGCTCGAAATGGCGCTCCGCAACGCCATCACAGGGCTTTGGGAGGATGTAGAATGGGATTGGTACCGCAAAAACAACAGCAATGTGCTGTATTGGCACTGGTCGCCAAACCACGCTTGGCAGATGAACTTCCCCCTGCGCGGTTTCAACGAAACCCAAATCGTCTATATCCTCGCGGCGGCTTCGCCCACACACTCCGTGCCAGCCAGCCTATACCAAACGGGTTGGACATCAGGCGGATACGCCAATCCAAGCATCCATTTCGGCCATAAAATATACTGCGGCCCTTTCGGCGGCGGGCCCATGTTTTTTGCCCACTATTCTTATTTGGGCTTCGACCCGCGCCCGGTGAAGGATGCGTTTTGCAATTATTTCGTGCGCAACCGCAACCACGCTCTTATCCAAAATGCCTATTCCATCGCAAACCTGGAGAACCATGTGGGCTACGATGCGGACTGCTGGGGGCTGACGGCTTGCGACGGCCCGAGCGGATACTCGGCGCACGATATTCACCCGAATAACGACGACGGCACCATCGCGCCCACGGCGGCGCTGGCCTCCATGCCATACACTCCGGCGGAGAGCGTGGCTGCGCTGCGGCATTTTTACCGCAACCTTGGCGAAAAACTCTGGGGCATATATGGATTCTACGATGCTTTCAATCTCAACCAAAACTGGTTTGCGCCCTCATACCTCGCCATAGACCAAGGCCCGATAGTGGCGATGATAGAAAATCACCGCACGGGGCTGTTGTGGGATTTGTTTATGCAAAACCCGGAGATTCAGCCCGCGCTGGATGCTATTGGCTTTCAACCCGATAACTCCTCGACGGAAGAAGATTTTTTGAAAAAAAACGGATTTGACGCGGAGGTTTTCCCCAACCCCGTGGGTGCCAACGGAGTTTTGAACCTCGAATTTTCAGTATTGGAAAAACAAAAATTGACGGCGCGGCTGACGGACGGGCAGGGTAGGGTAGTGCGCTTTTTGTTTCAAAACCGGGAAATGCCAACGGGCGTTTTTCAGGAAAATCTGGAGATAAAAGGACTGCCGCGCGGGGTGTATTTTTTGGAAATAAAAAACACCAAAGGAGGAAGGTGGACAGGGAAGGTGGTGGTAGAATGACGTATGCCGCGGTACATTTTTTCTTCGGTGTCAGATATTCCATGTTTTTAAAAACATGGAATATCTCCAATCAATTTGACGAAACCAACTTACTTTCTTTCACACACATAACCAATCTAAAAGAAGCGCGTATGAAAAAGTTATTCCTTCTGACATTTTTCGCCTTGCTGGGCTACTTTGGCACAAATGCCCAAGTAGTTTATGAGGACTTTGAGGGCGGCACCCCAGACCTCGCTTGGATCGGCCTCAACGGCACCTACAACGGTGCAGTGGCCAATCCCGACCCGACTGGGGCGAACACCAGCGCATGGGTCGGCTCGTACACCAACAGCCCGACTTTTGATTTCTGTTTTGCGCTGTACACTTTCCCGAACACGTTGGATATCAGCGAGTTCAACCAGTTCAAAATGAAAATCTGGTCGCCGACTTTCCCGGCAAAAGCATTGCTGAAATTGGAAGGCCCCGGCGGCCCGGCGGTGGAAAAAATCATTGACATCACGGAGGCCAACAAGTGGGTGGAGTACACTTTCGACCTATCGGCAGGTGCGGGCCAGACCAACCTGAAAACGATTTTGGTGTCGTTCAACTCTTTCGTGTTAGGTGATAATCAGACTTACTACTTTGACGACATCGTGGCGGAAAAAGCCGAAATATGCTACGAAACCTTTGAAGGTGGCCAGGCTTTGCCTTGGAATGGTGCCGACGGCGTGTATGCCGGTGCGGTGGCCAATCCCGCGCCCAATTCGGTGAATAGCAGCGCCACTTGCGGCCAGTACACCAAAAGCAATATACATGCTTACAGCTTGCTCATCGCTGACGCAGGCACGCCTTTCGACCTTTCGGTGTACAACCAGTTCAAGTTGCAGATATACACTACCGCGCCGACGCAGGTGTTGTTAAAATTGGAAGGTGCGGGTGTTCCGGCTATTGAAAAAATTAAGAACATTGCCGTCACAGGGGCATGGCAAGAGTACACTTTTGACTTCAGCGCACAGGCGGCAAATACGGGTTTGACCAAAGTTATCATCTTTTTCGACCCCGGCGTGGATGAGAGCAGCGACACTTATTACTTTGACAATCTGTGTGCTGTGCCGAATCCCTGCCCCGGCGTGACACCAGATCCGGATATTCTCGACGATTTTGAGTGCAACCGAGCGGCTACCTATGCCGGTGACTGGTCTGCACTGTCCGTGATTAAAAATCCGGTTCCGACAGGCGACAACAACTCGAGCAGAGTCGGCAGATGGGAAGACCCTTCCGGCCCCGGCACGGAATTCTCCAATTTTCAAATTGATTATCAGGATCCGATAGATTTGAGTGTCCGCAATCAGTTCAGCCTGAAGTTGTATGCGCCAAAAGCGGGCACTTTATTGTTGAAAATAGAAGGCGGCGCGGTGCCAAAAGAATATGCTATTCCTGTAACTGAGTTGAATAAATGGGTGACTTATACCGCCGATTTCAGCGCTCAGGCAGGGGGCGGCCACCGCAAATTTGTGGTGTTCATCAATGCATTCGTCAATGGGGAACCCGGCGATGTGTATTATGTGGATGATATCAAACTCTCCGCGCCCACCACCTTGCCGCCGCTCGAAGATTTTGAAGGCGGCATCCACCTCGGCTGGCAGCCGCTCGACCAAGACGACATCCTGCACGGCTCTTTCACCGCCCCGACGCCCAACCCCAATCCGAACAGCGTGAACAACTCTGCCGAAGTAGGGTGTTACACGAAAGGGGCTTCTCAGTTCTCAACGTTGCAGGGTATTTCGCTCACAAACCTCGACCTGTCGCTTTATCCGCAGTTCAACCTCGATGTGCTCAGCCCGGCGGGCGGCGGCACGGTGCGATTGATACTCAACTCGCCCACGCAAGCCAACAAACAAGCAGATGCCGAGATAACCACTCCCGGCCAGTGGGAGACGTTGAGTTTTGATTTTTCCGCATTCAGCGACATCACAGACTTTGGCGAGGTGCGCATTATTTTCAACCCCGGTGTTGTCGCGTCGGGCGAATCATGGTGCATTGACAACCTACGCCAATCGGCGCTCA
>CAYZVM010000212.1:0-10963 GCA_964481485.1 uncultured Saprospiraceae bacterium
CAGCAGCCAAAGCATGGTCGGAAAGTTTTGTGGATAAAAAACGTAACCTCGTCGGTTCTATTTGTGTCGAACCCGCCGATGTGCGCAAAATTGCGCCGCAAGGTCTCAAAAACCAGCGACATCACTTCAAAACAAAAACTCTTTCCTATGCGCTACCTGCTTATTTTCATGTTTTTTGTCGGCATTTTCGTAGTCGGCAAACGCTCTTGCAACCTCAATTCAAACGGCTTTGTCTTCGGCCCAGGCATCAAGGGCAAAGGCCCTGTCCAGACAGAAAACCGCGATGTCCGGGATTTTCACGCCATCCAACTCGAAGTCTCGGCTGACGTGGAAGTGAGCGTGGGCGAAACCTATTTTGTGGAGGTGCAGGCACAAGAAAACCTGCTACCCGTGTTGAAAACCGAATTGAAGGATGGGGCTTTAAAAATATATTTTGACGAAAATGTCTCCTACTCTGAGAGCCTGAAAATCCGCGTCAGCGCCCCGGCATTCGACGCATTTTCTATCGGCGGCAGCGGCACCATTCGCGTCCTGACACCCATCCAATCCGAAAAAATGGACTTGGCAATCGCCGGTTCGGGCGACATCTACCTGATGCAGGGCGACTTTGGCAACCTCGAAACATCTATCGCAGGTAGCGGCGGCATCGAACTCGGCGGCAGGGCCAGCAACATGAAATCCGAAATCGCCGGCAGCGGCGACGTGAAAGCAAAGACACTGACTGCCAACGAATTGAATGTCTCTATCTCCGGCTCCGGCACCGTGACCTGCGATGTGGCACAAACGCTCAAAGCACAAATTTCCGGCAGCGGCGACGTATTTTACACCGGCGAGCCTTCGGTGGATGCCGATGTAAGCGGATCGGGCAAAGTGAAAAAACTGGCGGTGCAGTAGGCTTTTGTCATTCTGTCGGAATCCGTCCGCTGTGCGCGAGCGAGCTGCGAGCGGACTGATTCCGACAGAATGACAAAACCGGGTGTGGCAACCTTAATGGGCGAAAATGCTGATAGTATCGTCCCCAGTTTGAAATTGCTCCTTCAAAATCACGTCCGTCGGCACGAGCGGCGCGGGTAGGCCACCGCCCAGCCGTCGCGCGTTTTCGATGACGCGGATTTCGTCCCAATCACCATTTTCTAAAAATTGATACAACACATTCGCGCCACCTTCCACGAGCAGGGTGGCGCGATTTGTTTGGGCGAGTTGCTCCAACAAATTGGAAATCAAAACCTTGCCTTCTGTTGGGAAAAATTTTGTTTGCTTAAAAGATTCGTCCGACGACTCAAAGTCGTCGGACGAATGGATGCGCGAACGCTCCGGCCCAAACACCCACGTTTCCGTCGAATCGTCGAGCAGGTGAAAGCCGGCGGGTATTTTTCCATGCCGGTCAAACACCACACGGAGCGGGTTTTTCCCGAAATAAAATCGCGTATCCAAACGGGGATTGTCAGCAACTGCCGTGGCCGAACCGACCAAAATCGCATCCGTTTCGCTGCGCCAGCGATGCACCAACCGGAGCGCCGCCGAGCCAGAAATGGCAGTCCGTTCGCCCGGTTTGCCGAGAAATCCATCGGCAGATTGCGCCCATTTCAGGATGATGTAAGGCCGCCGTTTAGTTATCCATGTGAAAAAAGCGCGGTTGAGCCAGCGACCTTCTTCTTCCAAAATGCTAGACACGACTTCTACCCCGGCGGCGCGGAGTTTGTCCAAACTTTTTCCGGCCACCAAGGGGTTTGGGTCGGTATTCGCCACCACCACGTGCGGGATTTTTTTCTCCAAAATCAAATCCACGCAAGGGGGAGTTTTTCCAAAATGGAAACAGGGTTCGAGCGAGCAAAATAGGGTAGAGTAGGGGAGAAGTCGCTGATTTTCAATGGAAACGGAAGCCACGCAATTCACCTCGGCATGGGCTTCGCCATATTTTTTGTGCCAGCCTTCGCCGATGATGCGGCCCTCATGCACCAACACCGCGCCCACCATCGGGTTGGGCGACACGCTCCCTGCGCCGAGCCGGGCGAGGTCGAAGCAACGGCGCATAAATTGTTGTTCGTTGCTCGCTGTTTGTTGTTTATTGTCAGTTGTTTGTTGTTCGTTCATCACTTATCACTTATCGTTTCCAACAAATCGGCCATTTCCTGCTGCATCCTCATCGCCTCTGCCCGTGCTTTTTCGGCAAAATCTTCTCCCGGCGAGGCGTACAGGATACTGCGCGAAGCATTCACCAACAGGCCACAATCTCTGGTCAAGCCATGCTGGCAAATGGCCGCCAAATCGCCGCCCTGCGCGCCCACGCCCGGCACGAGCAGGAAACTGTCGGGCGCGATTTCGCGGACGCGGATGAACGCTTCCGGGTGTGTGGCGCCCACCACGAACATGAGGTTGTCGGGCGCGCCCCATGTTTGTGCTTTTCGCAGCACTTTCTCCCAAAGCTGCGCACCACCATCTTCCAGCCGGTCGCGCTGAAAGTCGTCGCTGCCTTTGTTGGAGGTGAGCGCGAGCAGGATGACCCATTTTCCCTCGAAGCCGAGAAACGGCGTCACGCTGTCCTCGCCCATGTAGGGCGCGACGGTGACGGCATCAAAGTTCAGCTTTGAAAAAAAGGCTTCGGCATACATCCGGCTCGTGTTGCCGATGTCACCGCGCTTGGCATCGGCGATGATAAAATGCTGGTTGCCAATGTAGTCAACGGTTTTTGCCAACGTGTGCCAACCCGCAGGGCCGAGGCTTTCGTAGAAGGCCAAGTTGGGTTTGTAAGCCACACAGAGGTCGCGGGTAGCATTTATGATTTGGCGGTTGAACTCAAAAACCGGGTCGTCGTGACCGAGCAAATGTTGGGGGATTTTGCTCAATTCGGTGTCCAAACCGACACAGAGGAAGGTTTTTTTTCGGAAAATTTCAGAGGTGAGGGTGGCGCGATTCATGGGGCGAAGGTAGTGTGGCTTGCGTTATATTTGCCGCAAAACCAGCACCCCGTGCAGCAACACGAACCACTTTCCATCCTCCAACAATATTGGGGCTACCCGGCCTTCCGGCCTTTGCAGGAAGACATCATCCGCTCGGCGCTAGCTGGGCGCGATACGCTGGCGTTGCTCCCAACGGGCGGCGGCAAGTCTATATGTTTCCAAGTGCCTGCGTTGTGCAGGGAAGGCATCTGCATCGTGGTGTCGCCGTTGATTGCGCTGATGAAAGACCAGGTGTACAATTTGCAAAAACGTGGTGTGCCATCGGCGGCTATTTTCTCGGGCATGAGCCACCGCGAGATTGATATTATCTTCGAAAATGCCTGCAACGGCGCGTACAAACTCCTCTACGTCAGCCCCGAACGGCTAAAAACGGAACTCGCCCTTGCCCGCATTCGGCGCATGAACGTGAACCTGCTGGCCGTGGACGAGGCGCATTGCGTCAGCCAATGGGGCTACGATTTTCGCCCGCCTTATTTGCAAATTGCCGATTTGCGGCCTTTGTTGCCCAAAGTTCCTATTTTGGCGCTCACGGCGACGGCGACTTCCGAGGTGTTGGAGGACATTCAGGAAAAATTGGCTTTCCGGGAAAAGAATGTTTTCCGCCAAAGTTTTGTCCGCTCGAATTTGTCGTACTCGGTTTTGTACGAAAGCAAAAAACGGGAAAAACTGCTCGACATCCTGCGCAATGTGCCTGGCACGGGCATCGTGTATGTGCGCAGCCGGGGCGAGACGAAAGAAATCGCCAAGTTGCTGACGGACAATAAATTCAGCGCCGATTTCTACCACGCAGGCTTGACCTCCGAAGAGCGCAGTACCCGTCAGGAGGCCTGGATTGCGGGCAAAACGCGCATCATCGTCTGTACCAATGCGTTCGGCATGGGCATTGACAAACCGGATGTGCGCGTGGTGGTGCACCTGACTTTGCCCGACAGTCTCGAGGCCTATTTTCAAGAGGCCGGGCGCGGCGGGCGCGATGGGCTGAAATCTTATGCAACGTTGCTCTATATCCCCGCCGATGCGGACAATTTGCGCCACCATTTGCAGTCGGCCTATCCGCCTATGGAGCAGGTGCGCCGGGTGTATCAGGCGTTGGGCAGCCACACCCAATTGGCTGTTGGTGCGGGGCAGGGCGAGTCGTTCGATTTTGATTTGCAATCCTTTTGCGCGGCGTACAAATTGGATACCGCGCCCACGCATGCTGCTTTGCGTTTGCTCGAACAAGAGGGATGGATTGCCCTCAGCGACGCGACCGGCACTCCTGCCCGTGCGCTCGTGACGGCTTCCCGCGAGGCGATTTATGATTACCAATTGCGCAGCAAACTGGCCGATACCGTTATTAAAGTTTTGCTCCGCGCTTATCCCGGCATCAATGAGCATTTTGTGGACATCAGCGAAACGTATATGGCGCAATGGGCGAAATTGCCGCCCGATTCCATTCGCCAAGCCCTCGAAGTGGCACACAAAGAAGGGATGCTGCTGTACGAGCCGCGCAAGGACAAACCGCAACTTATTTTCCTGCGCGAGCGGGTGAATTCCGAGCATCTGACGATTGATTTGGAAGAATTCAATTTCAGAAAAAAACGCGCCGAAGAACGCACGGAACGGGCCATTCGCTATGCCGAAACGCGCCGCTGCCGCAGCCAGCAATTGCTCGCGTATTTCGGCGAACTGGAAAGCCAGCCTTGTGGTATTTGTGATGTATGCACGGGGCGTAACAAAAGTGATTTGCCGACGGCGGCGTTTGAGTCATTGGAGCGCAAAATCCGCGAGGTGCTGCGCCACGAGCCTTTGCCCTTCGAGGAAGTGCTCGAAGCCTTCGCCATGAAACGCCACGAGACGGTGGCGCAAGTGATTGGTTATCTGCTGGATGAGGGCAAGTTGGTGCAGGGAGAAGATGGGCGGCTGAGAGTGGACGCAAATGCCTAACAATCAACTTTGCCGTCGTCGGTTACACCTTCCACAACCTCAAAAACATCACCTCCAGCGCCAAAAAAAGCAGCGCAAAAACGACGCACCAGCGCCACAGCACGATACCACGTTCCTGTTCGTCCACCACTTGGCCGAAGCTGGCTTCGGCATTTTCGGAGAGGACTTTCATGTTTTCCGGGAGGCCTTCGGCGAGTGTTTCGTCGTTCTTGTAGGTCAGGTCGCTTTCCTTGCGGTCGTAGTTGAAACCATATTCAGCCAGCGTGCTATCGCCTTGTAAATGAAGCCGATACCAGCCCGCATCGCGCACTTGCGTGCCGGGGGTGAGCAACACTTTCGAGCCGAAGATGCGCTGTTCGGGGATGAATTCGTTGTTGGTCGTCGGTTGTTGGTTGTTGGCTCCGGTCTCGATTTCGGCTTGTTTGCGGAGTTTGTAGATAGTTTCCCCGCTTGCCGCTACTTGATGTTTTGCTTCCAAAACCTCGTCTTTCCCAATCGTGTAAGCAATTTGTCGGCTTTTTGTGCCGGCGATGGCCATTTTGAACAACATGGGCACAAAGATTTCGCCGTTGCGGACGAGGTCGTTCACCTGCTCGTTGAGTGGTGCGGCGGAAAGATAAAGTGCGCCCTCGCCTTGCCCGTATTTTGCCAGCAAAGCCGAGCCATCACGGTAGGTTAGGATGTATTCGCCGCGTGCGGGAGCGATTTTGAAATTGCCCTGCGTGGCGGGCAGGCGCAGGTTGGCGCTTTTATTCAGAAAAACGTCTTTGAAAACAAATTCCTGCGTGTTGATTTCGCTGGCTTGGCGGGGCGTAGGCTCATAGGCGCCAAGGTTGCCGGCGTCAAAATTTTGCAACAGTGTATTGTACGAATTCAAGTCGGTGGTTTGGCTCGGAAAAACCAGCACGTTGCCGCCATTTTGGGCAAAAGTTTTCAATTCTGTCGCCAAACCGGAGGAAACAGAGGGCAGTTCGTTGAGGACGATAAGTTGGTAATTGGAAAATTTGGAATAGTCCAAAGCCCGCGCGTCGGCGTTGTCCAGGCGGAAGTATTTTGCTCCCAAAAAGGCGTTTTCCAAATACTTGTTGGGCTGCAAACCATTGACAGACAAAACGTTGATGCGTTCGGCAACATGGAAGGTCAGGTAATAATCGTCGTCGAATTGAACGGGATAATCCGTCAGCGACAACTTCGCCTCATGCCAGCCGGGGTGCAAAATGTTGAAACTCACGGTGTCCAATTTGCTGCTGCGGGCGGGGATGCTGATGGAGCCGACAGGTCTTGAAGCGCCGTCGTGGCGCAGCGCGAGACGGATTTCGGAGGCATCCTCGTCGCTGCGGTTGCTGAGTTTCACGAGCAAGTTGGCTGGCTGGTTGAGGATTTGCACCGGGCTTTCAAACCACACGCTGTCCACCGAGACGTTGCGTTCCTGCACGGCGCGCATTGGCACCAAATTTACTTCCAACAGGCTGTCTTTGAAGTTTGCCATGTCGGCGATATTCGTCTGAAAATCGCTGATGACGAAGGCAATTTTGTTTTCTTGTTTGCCCGTGTTGAGGGCTTGTTGTTGGCGGGTGAGCACTTTGGAAATATCGCGCGAGGCTGGGCCGGTGCGGATTTCTTCGATGCGGTTGAGCGCGTCTTCTTTGCTGACGAGACGCTGGTCGCGACCTTCAAAATCGTTGGTCAGGATTTGGAAACGGTCTTCCACTGCGTAGGCGTTCACGATGTCGCGGGCGCGTTGTTTGGCGAGTTCGAGCAAGGGCGCGTCTTTCGACAAAGAGTTCATGCTGAACGAATTGTCCACAAAAATGCTCACGGCTTTTTCACCTTGTTTTACGCCCGAAGAGAGCGGAATGAAGGGCTGCGCGAATGCCAGTACCATCGCGACGATTGCCAAGCAGCGCATGAGCAGCACGAGCAGATTGCGCAGTTTTTGGCGGTTGCTGGTCTCTTCTTTCACCTCTTTCAGGAAGCGGACGTTGGTGAAATAAACTTTTTTGAACCGCCGGAAATAGAACAAGTGGATGATAACTGGAATCGCGAGAACAGCGAGCGCGGCGAGGAACGTGGGAAAAAGGAATTGCATATTTACAGGTTGCGGGTTTCTGGTTTCTGGGTTTCTGGTTATGAGGTTGGTAGGACGTTTTTTTCAGGGGAAATGTTTTTGGGAGGGGCAAAAATGAGGCAAGCCTAACTTATTTCCACCAGTTCATCGCCGGATTGCAGGAATTGCAGCGCGATTGGCAATTGTGTGGCAAAAATTGACTGTAAATGCTGGTTGGAAGTGTTGCCGCAAGTGAGCCAAATGACTTTGGGCGGCGGGCCAAACCGGAAAAGCAATTCCACAAAATCTCTGTCTTTTGTCATCACGACAATATTCGCTTGCCGCGCTTTTTGAAAAATTTCAAGGTCAGCAGCATCACGCAAACCTAAGTCGCGAACTGGGCGGCAAACAAGTTTGAACTCATTTGCAATCCATTTGGCGAGTCCGGGCGAAAGTTGCGCGTCGAGCCAAATTTCCATCAGGCGGCAGAAAGAACTGGGTGTTCAAAACGGCGAGCAACATAGGCATGAACGGCCTGAATATCAAGCGTTTCCAAGTCGGGGAGTTCTTCCAAAACCTCTTTTGGAGAAAAGCCATTTGCCAATAAATCTAGTACGTCGGAAACGCGGATGCGCATTCCTCGGATGCAAGGTTTGCCTCCGCACACGGCTGGGTTGGTCGTGATTCGCTTCAACAGTTCTTCTTGTTTCATTTCGAAAAATTTCCACAAAAATAAATCAAAACCGGGAAATGCTGATACCCTTAAATTTGCTGCCAAAGAAAAAGACCATGCAAGCCTACCACGACCTACTCCGCCACATTCTCCAGCACGGCACAAAAAAATCCGACCGCACCGGCACTGGCACCATCTCGGTGTTTGGCTACCAAATGCGCTTCAACCTCGCCGACGGATTTCCGCTCGTGACGACCAAAAAGGTTCATTTGCGAAGCATCATCCACGAGTTGATTTGGTTTTTGAATGGCGACACGAACATCAAATACCTGAAAGACAACGGCGTGAGCATCTGGGACGAATGGGCCGATGCGAACGGCGACCTCGGCCCCGTCTATGGCAAACAATGGCGTTCTTGGGCGGCACCGGATGGCCGCACGATTGACCAAATCACGGAGGGGGTGAATACATTGAAAAAGAATCCCGACAGCCGCCGCATCATCGTGTCGGCGTGGAATCCGGCGGATATCCCCGACATGGCGCTGGCGCCGTGCCACTGCCTTTTTCAGTTCTATGTGGCGGATGGAAAATTGAGTTGCCAACTCTATCAGCGCAGTGCCGACGTGTTTCTCGGTGTGCCGTTCAACATCGCCTCTTACGCACTTTTGACCCTCATGCTTGCTCAAGTCTGCGACCTCGAACCTGGTGATTTTGTGTGGACGGGCGGCGATACACACCTCTACGTCAATCACTTGGAGCAAGTGGACTTGCAACTTTCCCGTACGCCGCGTCCTTTGCCGACGATGCAACTCAACCCCGCCGTGCGCGATATTTTTTCTTTCAAATATGAAGATTTCGAGTTGCTGAGCTACGAACCCTGGCCGGGAATAAAGGCACCGGTGGCGGTGTGAAAGGGGTGAGACGGTGAGAGGGGTGAGAAAGGTGAGAGTTGCCCTACTGCTTCAAATACCGCTCTCGAATAATATTCAGATGGTGCAATTCATGCCCCAAAATCAAATAGCCGACCGACCGAACGGTCATATTGGATTTTCCCGCCGTGCCTCGGCGGTTGAACATTTCCGCCGTAAAACTTTTGAACAATGCGAGGCTGGCGTGGCGCACGGCGACGAACTCGGCAAGCATATTTTCCCAATCACGGTTGTCCGCGCCGCTGACTTCGGCGTATTGATTTTGGTCGAAACGACTCAAAACGGTTTCATCCTGACGCGCATAACGCAGGGCGCGGTAGTTCATAACACGCTCTACGTCAATGATGTGTTGCCAAACCTGTTTGATGCTCCACTTGCCGGGCGCATAGCGGTAGGCCAAATCTTCGGGTGTTAGATTTTTCAGCACCGTCAGCGTTTTCGACAAAGCATCTTCCAGCCCGAAGAGCAGGTCGTCGTATGGAACGGGGCCGATTTCGTGCGCAAACCACTCCGGGTATTCGCTGGCATCGGGTTTTGAAATGACAAGATGGTTGGGCATATTTTTTTGTTTCAAAATTTTTTCAAAATAGAAATCGCCTCCTCCACCATTTCCCGCGTCACATCCAAATGCGTCACAAATCGAATCGTCTGCGGGCCAAAAGCAGAAGCGACGACACCATTTTTTTTCAAATAATCCAACAACGCGGCGGGTGCGACGGTTGGCGCGAGGTCGAAAATGACGATGTTGGTTTGTACCGGGCGGATGCTGGTGACGTAGGGCAATTCGGCCAGCGCGGAGGCCAAAAGCCGGGCGTGTGCATGGTCGTCGCGCAATCGTTCCACCTGATGGTCGAGGGCATAAATACCCGCCGCCGCGAGGTAGCCCGCCTGCCGCATACCGCCGCCCATGACCTTGCGTACCCGCCGGGCTTCGGCGATAAAAGATTGACTTCCAACCAACACCGAACCGATTGGCGCACCCAAACCTTTGGAAAGACAGATGGAAATACTGTCCACTTCTGCGCCGATGGTGGCGGGCGCATCGCCCGTTTCCACGAGGGCGTTGAAAAGTCGGGCACCGTCGAGGTGGAGCGCCAGATTGTGCTTTTCGCACACCGCCCGTATAGCGCGGATATTTTCCAACGGATAAATACTGCCCCCTCCCTTGTTGCAAGTGTTTTCGATGACGACAAGCGAAGTTTTGGGCAGCCAGTCTTGACGCGGCTTCACGGCGGCGTCCACCAAATCGGCGGTCAGGATGCCGTTTTCACTTTTCAACAAATTGACGGCAATGCCCGAATGGAAAGCGTAGCCTCCGACTTCGTATTGATAAATATGGCTCATCTCGTCGCAAATCACCTCATCGAGTGGGCGGGTGTGGACTTTGAGCGCGATTTGGTTGGTCATGGTGCCGGATGGGCAGAACAGCGCGGCTTCGTGACCGAACATGGCGGCGCATTTTGCTTCCAGCGCGTTTACGGTGGGGTCTTCGCGGAACACATCGTCGCCCACTTCGGCGGCCCACATGGCGGCGAGCATGCCGGGCGTGGGTTTGGTGACGGTGTCGGAAAGGAGGTTGATGGTCATTGTGTCATTCGTCGTTGAGCAAAATAGGAGTTATTTTTGAGACTCAAAAGTAGAGTAATAAGAGCGGGGAGGTTTGCGACTGTTCGTAGATTGCAAAAGTGTTTTTGACAATTTTCAAATCCAAAAAAGCAATTGTCGTGAAAAATTTGGGGAATATTGTGGCTCTTTAACAGCAAGGCTTTACAACCAAATTTCCGTTTATAACATCATCTGAAAAAATTCAAAAAAGATGGGAAAACCGCTTTTTCTAACCTTATTGCTGGCAATCTTTTTTTCGTGCAAAGACAAGGAAATTCCGCCGGTTTCTTCCTGCGTCGGAGAGATTGTGCCTAACTTTTGGAGGACCTCCTGCGACAATTATCCAATTGACACCTCAGCTGTTTGTTCCTGCAACGATATGGGGAGCTTCAAATTGGAAGCAAGCAGCATAGAGTATTTTCCACTTTATTGCAAAGAAATAGGAGACGTCATTCAGTATGTGAATGACAAAGGAGAAGTCGTAAATATGGTGGTGTCCAACAAAACATACAACCAATATTCAGGATTTCATTCCGCGTACAAACCCTGCTTTGGCGACTCGCCAAAAGTAAACGTTTATCACCTTGATTATGAACAGCTCAGTGTGTTGCTGATATCGGAATCAACAAATTTGCAATTGGTTCTTGCCATAAAAACGATACCGGATTTGTCGCGGGAAGGAGAAGGCCGGGTTGGCGATTTTTTGGAAATTACCCGAAGGAAAACGTTTGGTGATTGGGCGGTTGACCTGACTGCTGTTATCCACCAAAGGAGCCTAAGCTACCAAAAGGAGGTTTTTCAAGAATATTACGAACAAGTCGAA
>CAYZVM010000213.1:0-10925 GCA_964481485.1 uncultured Saprospiraceae bacterium
CGCCATTTGCAACTTCGAAATCAACTTGCCCTGACTTTCGCAAGAGGTCTAGTATCTGATAATTCTATCAGTATGTACTAAATTGCCATTACTTGTAATTACACAAGTATATATACCGAGAGGCAGCATATTAATATTGACAACAAATTCATTATTAACAACTTCAACAGGGGTTTCCAGCACTGTCTGACCAACTAAGTTGATAAAATATATTTGAGTGTTATATTTGGCATAGTTATAATTCCTAATTGTTAATTGTCCCGATGAGGGATTCGGAAACAAAAAAAATGAATTTTGCTCACTGCTATTTGGAATACTAATAACATTTGAGTATTGATAAGAACCATCCATATCTACTGTTTTTAAGCGATAGTGGTAGGTTTCTTCGAAAATTTGATTATGTAAGAAGAAATAATTAGCAGGTTTTCCTTGAGCCTTGCGTTCTCCCGCTTTTTCAAAATTTATTCCTGAATTATTATATTCTATTTCAAAATGAGATGCATTGATTTCAGTAGAAGTTTGCCACGTTAATAAATTGCCCTTCTCTGTAAGTTTTCCTTGAAAGTCAATTAGTATTATTGGAAGGGGGGACGATATGATGACTGTATAGTCTTCGGTTTCGCCAGAGGTAAACCCAGAAGGGTTGCAAGGGTGTGGTGAATAAGATGAGCCATATTGCAACCTGATTCTCATACGAACGGCCCCCATGTAGGCATCAACAGGCACTAAAATAGATTGTGACCAAGGGCCGTTTCCAGAGAAATTGGCAACTCTTTCAGAAACATCTAATAGGCCATCGTTATTCCAATCAATCCAAACGCCAACTTTTGAATCTGGAAAACTAAAGTTAGGGGTTATGGTGATAGTGTAGGTTGAGCCAGAATTGACAGTAGTACTTATATTAGTATAATCGCTGTATCCTGTAATAGATGCACAGTTCCAGCCAGGATTACTTTGGTTGTTATCTATTGTGTTGAAGACTATGCGTTTGATGAGTTCATTTTGGTTTCCTGAATGGACTGGAATACAAATTTGATTGACACATGGATCGCCCGGGTAGTATTCTACTCTGTGGAGGCCTTTTTTACAAATGATAGGAGATCTTTCTTCCCATACTCGAGCCATGTCAGCGGTAGCAGCATCGCCTATTGGGTTGCCGAGATCGTCATTGACATTGGGATTGGAATAAAAATTCTCACCGTTCCCACATAAATGTGTCGTCCAATTCCCATTGTCATATCCATGAGCATAGGGGAACAACCCATTACCGCCTGGGCAATGCCCACCACCAGCATTATGCCCCACTTCATGGCGAAAAACAGTAGGGTACATAGGATTGACATCATTTACACTTGAATATCCTCCGATACCCGCCCACCCAAGTGCTTCTCCGGGGGCTCCTGTTGACGTTTGAAACACTCCGATAAGATCAGGTGCATAAAACTCGATTTCAGAAGCAAACCAGACATAGCAGTCATTTAAAACACTTGTGATAATCCCAGGGTTATTAGGGGTAGTTCCTGTCCCAACTAATCGAAGATATGTTGTCGTGACTAAAGAATTACTCAATCCCATATTAACGGTTTCTATCATTGAAAGCGCATGAGCATTTATATCTCCTGCGACAGCAGCTGCAGAAGTTGAGTAGCCCATAAAGACATCAATCACATAATTTCCATTTTCGTCAGTTTCGTCTAAACAAGGGTTTCCACATACGGTTCTTGGAGCAACAAGGTTATGGGTTTGGGCATCGTCTATCGTTAAGGCAGTGCAGTCAAATGGCTCATCTTTGTAATCAAGGATTCTATATTCGTTTTTTATTCCAGTTGGTAAAATATGAAAATATCCCTTGTCCGTTAAAACGTTAGCTACTAATACACTTGTCTTTGGGTTGACCACTACTACGGCATTAATATAATGCGGCAAATGATCAAATCGAACGTCTTCTACTCGCCCTATCCACACTTTTAAGCCTTCCCAAAATGTTCCTTTTTTAGGTTCAAGTCGGAGAGGGTAGTGAGTATCCCCAAAAAGATTTAGTAGAATTTTGCCTGACATATCTATGTTGTTTTCTACAAATAAGGGATTCAAGTATGCTATTCTTGAGCGACTTTCATTAAGTGAGTCATTTAAAGTAGGCGAATTTGAGAACAGCATACGGTAATCATTAAATAGTGCTTCACTATTATCTTGGCAATTAGACCGATGAGAGAGGACGGAACAGACAAAAACTAAAAAAGCAATCGATAAGTTTTTCATGTGGACGATATTTTTACCTATGAGATTGTTTAAGAGAGATGAAAACCATATTAGAAAGAAAATTGTGTGTCTCATATTCATTTTGTACTCACGCAAAGAAAAAAATGTAGTCTAACATTTCAAATACATACATAGCATTTTTCGACTAAATAAAAACTTATGTACCAACCCCTCACCCCGCCTCATCCCTCAACCTATCCAACCAATTAAATTTCAACACCACCGAACACGCCGCCACCACGCCCAGTGCGAGCCACATTTTCGGGTAATCGCGGATGACCAGAAATATCGGCGCGGCAGTCAGGCCTGTTTGCCAGGCGATGCCGACAGCGACATTGAACATATCCCGCCCAAAGGCTTTATTTTGCTGGATGTCAGGCGTTTCGGCGGCGCAGGCGTCGTGCACGGGTTTCCAGAAACCCCAGGGGCGCACCTTGCGGTAAAAAGTTTTCAGCACCTCCATGTCATCGGGCGGCGTGAGCAAGGTTGCTACGATGCTCGCCGCCAGCGACAGGGCGAAGATGAGCGGGAAGGTATAAATCGGTGTCACGCCGGGCATGAGCCAGGGGGCGATACCGGCGGTAAGCATCCCCGTCATCATGCCCCAGAAATAGCCCTGCCCGTTGAAGCGCCACCAGTACCATTTCAGGAAATTGGAAGCCGTGTAGCCGCCGTAGAGCGCGGCGACTATCCATTGCACCACGTCGTTGAGCGAGCTGACGTAGAGGCCGATGAGCGTGCCGAGCACGACGAAAAGCACCGACACCACGATGCTCCAGTTGACATAGACCCGCTGCGGCGCGTCGGGGCGGATGAAACGTTTGTAAATGTCGTTGACGAGGTAGGCGGGCGCGGCGTTCACCGTGGCGGCGAAGGTGGACATGAAGGCCGCGAGCAAGCCCGCGATGAGCAAACCGAGCAATCCGGCAGGCATATAATTCTTCATGGCGAAAGGCAGAATCTGCTCAAAATCAACCTTGTCGCCCATGTTGCGCAGCTCGTCCATGAAAAAAACGAGCGCCAGCACCGTCAGCCCGGCCACCATCAGGTAGCGCGGGAAAAGCAACACGAGATTGACAAGGCCGCTCATCCACGCCGCCTCTTTCGGGCTGCGGGTGGAAAGGACGCGCTGCATATCGTAGTTGGGCTGCGGCCCGGCCATCGCTTGCAAAGTGCCTTTGAAAAGCATCATCATCCAGAACGCGCCGAAAAGCGACCAGCCGTCCGAGGCAATTTTTTCGTTGGCCGAAGGCAGGATATTCGACCAGTCAAGGTCGAGATGTTGCCCAAAAAACAGATTGCCCCAACCCTCAGGAACGACGCGGGCAAGCATCTCCGGCGACACTTTCGCCATCGCTATCACGCCGACGGCGATGCAGGCAATGGTCATAATCACGAACTGCATCAACTCGGTATAAACCACGCTGAACATCCCACCTTTCACGACGTACAGGGTCGTCAACGCGGTGAGTATCAGGCCGTACATGATTTCGTTCGTGTGCGGGTCGGTGCTCAGTTGCCAAGGTAAAAACACGGCGGCGAACTTGCCGATGCCGATAAATCCGTAGGCCAAAAATCCCAGCACATTGAGCAAAGCAAACGCCACGACGATGAAATGCGACCACAAGGCTCCCTTGCCTTCGCCGAATCTGAATTTGATGAATTCCGCCCCAGTCATCACGCCGCTGCGCCGCAGCCACACGGAGAGGAAAATCATCATAAAAATCTGGTTGAACACCGGCCACAACCACGGAATCCAGACGCTTTTCAGGCCGTAGATAAAGAGCAAATACACCATCCACATTGTGCCGCTGATGTCGAACATACCGGAGGCGTTGGACACGCCGAGCATCCACCACGGGATGCGGTTGCCGCCGAGGAAGTAGGAATTCATGCTTTGGGATGCTTTTTTGGAAATCCAAAAGCCAATGCCGATGCTGGCGGCGATGTAGGCGAGAATGACGAAGAGGTCGAGTGGGTTGAGGTGCATTCGTTTAGTTGTTCGTTGCTGGTTGTTCGTTCGTTTTAAGAAGTGACACTTTTTCAAAAAGTGTCACTTCTATTTCGTTGGCGCAAGCGTCGCAGCGGAGGTTTTCACCTTCCCGTTTTTGGGCTTTTTATACAAATTTGGCAGGTTGTTTTGAAAACACATTTTTTCATGGCGGCTGAATGCCACAAAATCCTTCGCGCTCACCTGTCCCGGAAAAGGCGCGTAATAATGGCCGGGTTTCGACTTGTACGTGGCGTTGCGCCACACCAGCACATACGCGATATTCGCCGACGCAACGTGGCTGAGCAGCATTTCAGTCCACCATTTTTCCATCGGAATCGCCTCTAAGCCAGTTTCGGTGAAAGCCGCCACTTTGCCGTGTTCGGCGGCAAGTTCTGCAACAATGGAGAGTTTTTGTGGCAAATCTGTCTGAATTCGCTCCAAATTATCTGGGCGATAATAATAATCCAGCCCCAGCAAATCCACATACTCGTCGCCAGGATATCGCTCCATGTAATGCACTTTGTCCCTGAAAACATCGGGCGAATAGGCATATAGGACGTTGTGCACGCCTTTTTCATTTCTCAAATAATCCACCGTAAAACGGAACAAGGCCTTGTACTCATCGGGCGTGCAGCCGTGCGCCCCCCACCAAAACCAATGCCCCGTGTGCTCGTGCCACGGACGAAAAATGACCGGGATTTGGTGTTTGAAAAGGCCGCCCGTTTTCAATTCCTTGAATAATTCGGCCAGCACATCCAATTGCTCCGTGAGCCGGGAATGATATTTCCCGCCGGGCAAAATGTCGCGCACGGCCGCAGTCGTGTCCCAAGTGTTGCCACCTGTGGCGAGGTTGTCCAAATGCCAACTGAGCGTGTTCACCCCGCCCATTTCGTAGGCTTGGCGCATCCAACGTTTCATGTCGTTGAAGCGCACGGAATCAATGTTCGACATTTTGCCCGGCCCAAAGCGGCTGCCCAAGTCCCAGCCGAACACCGCCGGGTAGGCGCCGCAAGTTTCCTGCACGTCGGAGCGGCCTTCTTCGCGCCGCCAATAGACCCCGTAGGCGAGGTCGTCCTGATGGCCGAACATGACCTTATGGCCAGCGATTTGGCGCAGGTTGGCAAACAAGGCGCGGGTGCGTTTGGTCGCGCTTTTGTCGGCTGTTTGTATTTCTTTTTGTGAAAAAACACTATTTGGCAGGACGAAAAAGGGCAAAAAAAGGAGGCATAAAAGCCGTTGTGCTTTTATGGTGTTCATAGCAAAGATGAATTTTTAGAAACAGGGAAAATGTCGGGTGAAGTGAGGCGGTGACTGCCAGTCATCGCCTCACTAAGAAAAAGTTACTTCAACTCAAAACGCACATTGTCAATACACGCATTTACCAAAGAAGCCCCGTTGTTGAACGCCACGCCGAAATCTTCGTTAATGGTGGACAAATCGCTCAATTGCGTAGAGCCAGCGTAGAAATCTGTCAGATTGATTGAGACAGTTATCCAGCCGCCGGTCGTGTATGGCCCGCTGGTTTCCCACGGTTTCCAGTAGTGCCAAAAGTCACCGGAAGAGCCTTTCAAGCGCCAAGCAAATTCGCCGCCGGAGATGGGGTCAATCACGTTGACATCAAATTTCAGGACATAATTCGCCACGTTCGTGCCGATGGTGGCACCGGGGAAATTGTCGCCGCCGTTGCGCCAGAAGAAACCCGTCCAGCCGTTGCAATCTTTGTTCACTCTATAATAATTAGAGCCATCGAGTGTCAAAGCAGGGTCATTCTCCGGACCGCCGGTGTCGCCCCACCACAAGCCGAGATTGTCAAAATTGAAAAACACCAACGTCGGGTCGGCCACCGGATCCACGCCTTGAATATTGATTTCCGGCGATTCGATTTCTTCGCCATTGACCGTGATAAGTTTGAGCCTGCCCACGCCATTTTGCACATTTGTCGGAATCACCACTTGAATCAACGTGGCGGTTTTGACACCGTACATCGTGGCTGGCACGTCCACCGGGAAAATGATGGTAGTGACCTCGTCCAAGTTTTCGCCCACGATGTCAATCATCTGGCCAGGTTTTGCCTGTGTGGGCATACTCGTGATGGTGGCAGAAGTGGAGGCCAAAATGTTGAGCAATTGCGCGGAAGTCACCTCCGAGGCATTGGTCGTCACGAGTGTAATCGCGCCCGATTGTGTGCCAACGGGAATCGCGACTTTGACTTCGGTCGGGGTCACGCTGGTCGGCACGGCTTCTGTGCCGCCGCTGAATTTTACATTCGCCACAAGGTCAAGGTCGGTGCCGGTGATGGTCAATTCGTTGTTGAATTGAATATCCGTCGGGCCGACATTTGAAATAACGGGCTTCACCAACGCCAAAGCATTGGAAGTCGAAACCGTTTTGCCCGCTGCTGTGGCAAATGTGATGACATCTTCTGTGGCATCAATCGGCACTTTCACCGTGATTTCTGTGGCGGTGCCGCCCAGCAATTGACCAACTTTGCCGCCGCCAAACGTGGCTTGCGTAATCAAATCCAAATCGTTACCCGTCACCGTGATGTCGGTGCCGTTTTTGGCCGGACTGGGCGACACGCTGGCAATGGCCGGGACTTTCATCGCCACTTCTTGGGTTGTTACAACCTCCACAAGGGAGGCTGCTACCAGTTTGATGGCTCCATCCCGCGCATCGGCTGGCACGTCGAGCACGATTTTGCCCGGCTCTGTGCTGGTAAATGCGCTCACCTTAGAGCCACCGCTGAACACAACTTCTCTCGTCAAATCAAGGTCGGTGCCTTCGATGGTCAAAGCCGTGCCAGCCTTCACCGGCGTGGGTGCCAACGACGTGACGGCGGGCAGCGTCACTTCCAAATCCGTTTCGGACTCTACCAGAATCGGGTCGGCCAGGCCATTGGAAATCACGATTTTCCCTGTTTGGGCATCTTCCGGCACGCGCACTTCGAGTTTGGTTTGCGATTGGCTGACAAACGAGGTGTCGCCCACCGCTTTTTTGCTGGAAAAAATGACTTCTTTTATCAGGTTCAAATAAGTGCCTTCGATGGTCACCACGTCGCCGGGGCGGGCTTTGGCCGGGCCGAACGAGGTGATGGCGATCGGCTCTGAAATAGTGAGCTCGGTTTTTGTCTCGATGTCTCCTTGCGGCGTTTTCAGGATGACGTGGCCGTTCACCGTTTCTTGCGGCACCGTGATGACGAGCAGGGTAGGGGTTTTTGTCGTGAAACTCGTCACCTCCACGTTGTTGTGCAGGACGATGGCCGTCACTTTGTCGAGGTTTTGGCCGATGAATTTCAATTCGCCCCCGCGCAATACGGGCGATGGGCCAAAGCTGAGCAACTGAACGGCGTCGCTGGTGTCGTCGTCTTTTTTACAGGCATCGAAAACAAAACCCGACACCAACAGCCCGACGAGCAGGAGATATTTTATGTTGAATGATTTGAGCATGACTTTTTAATTTAATTGAGAGTGTTTGGGTGACTGAGTGCTTGAGTGTTTGGGTGGCTGAGTGTTTGAGGGCGGGAGTGTTAGAGATGAAAAAAACGGAGCCGCTCGCAAACTCAAACACTCAGCCACCCAAACATTCAATTACTCATTTCGGCACAATCCGCACATTGTCAATACAAATATGCACGGGGTTGGTACCTGCGGCTGGGCCAAAAAGCATCATCGTCACGTTGGTGAGCGACGAGAGGTTGTCAATCTTTTTGGTGCCTGCGGGTTCGTCCGGGTCATCTTTTCCGTATTTGAACTCTGTGAGCGGAATAGACACCGTGACCCAGCCGTCGGTGGAATAAGGGCCGCTAACCCAGGGCCGCCAGCGAGCGAACACGGTGCCCGGCACGTCGCGTCCGTGGTCTTCTGCGAAAGGGGCAAAGAAGATTTCCATGCGGACATCCCGCCAGTCAAGCACGTTTGCTTCAAATTTCAGAACCAAATCGTTGATGTCGCCGGTCGCCACAGGCACATTGCCACGGCCACGCGGTGCCCAATACTGCATGGTCAATTCATTCGCCCACTGCCAGGCACCATCAGAAGCACTTTTGAAAAAAGCATAGCCGCCGGAAATACCCGCCGGTTCGGTGTTGCCAATCGGCGCGGTCCAAGTTTCGTGCAGCTTGGTGTCGTAGTCAAGGATGATGTTGCGATTGTCGCGGAAAATGAAGGGAGAGTTCTGTTTGCCAAAATTGGTTTGGACAGAAATAGGCCCCACGCCCGCACCATCCGGCACTGTTACTTCCAATCTCGTTTTATCCAAAAAAGTGACTTGGGCTTCGAGGTCGCCTGGGAAAACGACTTTGATGGGCTCAAAGAAAAAATCGCCCTCCATCACGACCGTGCCGCCATCGGGCACGTATTCGCACTTGATAGCACTCAACACGGGGGCTGGTACATTGACCGAAAAATCGTGCAACAACTCCGAGCCGTCGGCAAAGACGAAGCGCATTTTGTTAGTCACTTCGGTCGGCACGGTGCTGGGTACGTTGACGATGATCGTTTTGTCGGTGATGTAGGTGGGGTTCAAAGTTGCTTCTTGGTCGTTGAACCACAGTTCGCGGGTGTTGCCGAGGTTGTCGCCGACGATGGCAATGAGGCTGCCCATGAAGCTGCCCACGATGAGCGAATCAGACTTTCCGGGGTCGGTGGAGCGGATGTAGTACACCGCGGGTTCGCCATCCGATGCCGAGTCGTCGTCTTTTTTGCAGGACATCACGCCAATGATGATGGACGGGATGAGCAGCAATGAGAGATATTTCATCAGTGATTTCATTGTATATGAATTTGATGTGTTTGTAAAAGATGGTTTAGGATGGTTTGGGATGGTTTGGGATAGTTTAGAGGGGTTTAGAATGGTTTAGAGGGTTGAGAGGGGGTTGTTTAGCGGTGTTTCCTAAACCATCTAAACCATTCTAAACCCCTCTAAACCATCCTATTTCAATTAAAATCATACTCCTCCGCGGGCACATCGGGCGCCAACTTCGAGTTCACGTTGACCTCGGCAGCCGGGATGGGCATTTGCATGTGCGAGTTGGTGATGAGAATCGGGCTGGGCGGCGGCTGGAGGATGTAGCCATCCACCGTGTTTTCGTCGGCAGCGCCGGGCGAGTCGTCGCGGTAAAAAGTGATTTCGCGCTGTTGCCCGTTCAGCCACGCGAGCGCAGCCGAGGGGTCGCGGTAGTAGTAGCGTTTCACATCGAACCAGAAATTGCTTTCCATGCAAAACTCCACGCGGCGCTCTTTCAGGATGTCAATGAAAGTGATTTCCGTTTTTGCCGGCAAATCGGCGCGTTCGCGAATGGCGTTGAAATACTGCAATGCCCGACCATCGGAGGTCGAACCCGCGCCGCCCAATGTGGCTTCGGCATAAATCAGGTAAATGTCGGCCAGCCGCAGCATATATTGGTTGATTGCCGTTGCCTGCCCGGTGGTGACTTTGCCGCCTGTGTCATCGGCGCTGCCCACGATGTATTTTTTCACGTTGTTCAGCACCGGCGCGGCGCCTTCGAGCACGATGTTCGGGTCGGCGGGGTCGCGGCTCACGATGTGGTAGGTATAGCCGCCATCTGCCTTGCGGATTTCGGGATAATGGTCGCCGGGCGCCATGTAGATAGCAGGTTGGCGTTTGTCGCCCTGCTCCACGTTTTGCACAAAATCATAGGTAGCGGATTTGCCGCCGCCCCAACATTCGCTGTTGCCGGTGACTTGGCTGCTGCGGGCCCAGTTGGCCTGACGGCTGTTGCCAAAAGCGTAGCCACCTTCCATCCATTGGAGCGCGAAGAGCGATTCGGAGTTGTTGTTGTTTTCGATTTTGAACAAATCGGCATAGTTCGGCATCAACGCGAGGCCGCTGTTGACGATGACATCTTCGGCGTATTG
Organism: uncultured Saprospiraceae bacterium; assembly: GCA_964481485.1. Taxonomy (GTDB): domain Bacteria; phylum Bacteroidota; class Bacteroidia; order Chitinophagales; family Saprospiraceae; genus M3007. The sequence goes on from CAYZVM010000213.1 coordinate 10,129, forward strand.
TTTAGCCTTGTTGAAGTTGTCGGCGGAGTTCGCGTCGTTGAGGTTTTGCGCCAATGTGAGGTGCAGTTTTGCCAACATTCCTTTGGCTGCCCATTGGGTGATGCGCCCCGGCGCGTCTGATGCAGGCAGGATTTCGGCAGCAAACACCAAGTCGCGGCGGGCAAATTCGAGCACGCTGCTGCGGGTGTTTTTTGGCAAAAACAAATTATTGCTGGATACCAATTCTGTCGAATTTTCCACAATCGGCACCTCGCCCCAATATTCGGCCAGCATGAAATAGCTCAGGCCGCGCACAAAACGAGCCTCGCCAAGCGCCCGGTCAATCACGTCCTGCGAGACTTGGCCCGCTGCCGCGCGCGGCATATCGTTGATGATGGAATTGGCATAAGAAATCACGCGGTACAGCCCACTCCAGCCAGAAGTCAGGTAGGAGTTGCCGGCCGTGAAAGAGAAAAAGAAGAACTGCCCTTCCTGGTCGTAGGTGTAGTACATATTGCCGGACATACAGTCGCCCGCGAGCCAGTAGAATTTGTCGTTGAAATCGAACCACGGAAAGCCGTAGAGCGACGCAGTGGAAGCCCGGATTTCGGTTTCGTTGCGGTAAAAGTTGTCTATCGTTAGCCGGTCTTGCGGCTCGATATCCAAAAAATCTTTGCTGCACGAACTCAGAAAGAGCACGAGGGTCAGCGATATGAGATATTTGAATTTATTTTTCATTAGAAATAACTCTTTTGTTTGAAAATGAACTGGTTGTCGTGTTTGTTTCGTTCACCCTCCCCTCGTTCAACCCCACCCCC
>CAYZVM010000214.1:0-10882 GCA_964481485.1 uncultured Saprospiraceae bacterium
TCAAGCGAGGCGCCACAAGCGAGGAGCGACAACACACCCCTCGCCCCTCACCCCTCGCCCCTCACCCCTCGCCCCTCACACCTCGCCCCTTGCCCCTCACTTCTTCCAAGGTGTTCATCGTGCCGATGGTGATTTGTTACAATTTTGTGCTCGAAGCCCCATTTCTCATCGAACAGCACCTGCGGATGACAGGCAAGGAGAACTACATACGACTAAAAGACGAGGGTACGAGCGTGCGGGCGTGGCTGCGGTTTGTGTGGCGGTTTTTCTCCACCACCAGCGACATCACGCTCAGCGTGGGTAAGCCGATGGATGTGTTGGGCAATTTTGTGGACAAGCAGGGGCGCAGTTTCGACCGCTTTGGCAACGAACTCGATGTGAGCGAATATTTTATGGGCAGAAAAAATGAAATAAACGAAGATCGCCAGCGAGAAGAAGAATACACAAAACTTTTGGCCGAACGCATCGTGGAGCGCTATCACGCTGAAAACGTGGTGCTGAGCAGCCACCTCGTGGCATACTCCGTTTTTGAAATGCTGCTCCACGAAAACCCCAAACTCGACCTGTTCGGTATCCTCCGCCTGCCGCCGGACGACTATGTGTTCCCTTTCCGCGCGGTGGAAGAGGTGGTGGAGCAAATGCAGGAAAAACTCGTGGAGTGGGAGCAGCAGGGAAAAATCCGGCTCGACCCCGAAATTCGCCGCTCCGCCGCCGATGTGGTGCGCGACGGCGTGAAAAACCTCGGCGTTTTTCACGCCGAAAAACCCCTCAAATTTGTCAAAAACCACGACATCGTATCTTCCAACTTCCGCGTCCTCTATTTCTATCACAATCGTTTGGAAAACTATCAGTTAGACAAATATGTGCATTGGAAAGCAGAAGAAATTGAGGTGCTGAAAGTGGATTAAGTTTCTGGTTATTTGTTGATTCGGTTATTTGCCGGCATAGATTTGCTACTTTTCCGAAAATGCCAAATCCCCCCCCCGAAAAACACTCGATTCGCGACATAAAATGTCGCCAAAATGTCTTTTTTTGATAAATAATTACCATTCTCAATTCTTTTGTTATTTTTGTGCCGTCTTAACGCCCGCTCTCACTTTTTAATAGGCGTCTCGCGCCCGGTTCGTTTCCCCTGACCGTCTTCCAGCGGATTTTTTTTCAAACACTACTACTACGCCTCGGTTGTTTTAATTGGCTTCTCCTGCCCAGAGTTGGCTATGCGCTTGTGCGTCATGGTCTTGCACACACCTCTTTTTTAACCTTTAAACTGTTTCCCAAATGGTACATTTAGACAAATTACCAACCACATTTTGCACCACGCAGGCATTTCGTATGCCGAATTTGCTCCGTGCGATGGCTCTTCTGCTCCTTTTTGCGGGGCTTTTCAACAACAACTTGGCGGCACAATGCAACGACGATGACCCATCCGACGAAGGCATCACTCCAGATTTAGTAGCCGGAAATCCTACCCTATGTTCAGGTGGAATCCGAATTGACCCGCCCGCTTCGGGTACTTTCAACCTCGATGCTTTTGGCAATTCGGTCACAGTCACGATTACGAATGACCCTGATTGCGGTGAAGTATTCAGCTGGAGCGTGTCGGGCAATGTGGTGATTGACCATGTCATTGCAAAGGGCGGCCCTGACGCAAACGATTATGACTACACGGGCACAGATATTCAATCAGATGGAAATTTACATTCTCCATTGGCCGGCAGTGGCAAATACGCCGACCTCAGCCACATTGACTTTTGTTTCCACTACGAACTTACCGTATTGAAAACCGCTAACACAACTTTCACCCGCACGTGGAATTGGGAAATTGAAAAAACCGTGACTCCCGATGAATGGGGATTTTTCAGCGGCGACGAAGGGACTTCCAAATATACTGTTTCAGTGGATAAAGTTGACTACACCGACAGCGATTGGGCGGTCAGTGGCACGATTACAGTTGAGAATAATACGCCGTTTTCTGCCACCATCACCGGCATTTCGGATGTACTTTCCTGTGGAAACGGCACTCCGACTTTGATCTATGGTGTCACTTTCCCATACGTCCTAGCTTCGGGCGCTACTTTGCAGTGTACTTACGAGGCTGATTTGGATTTTGCCTGTGACGGCACTAACACCGTGACGGTAACAACCAGTACAGCGAACGTGGAAGGAGATCAGGGTACAGCACCGTACTCATTTGGTGCCCCAACCACCGTGGTGAATGATGAGATCAACGTCGAAGACTCCTTTGAAGGGTCCTTGGGGACTGCTGACGACGACGCCTCATGGATGTATAACCGCACTTTCGACTGCGGCGATGAGGGCACAAATCCCAACACGGCAACTATCGTCGAAACAAACCAGGATGCTTCCGCCGATGTAGAGGTAACATGTTATGATCTGACGGTCGTCAAAGATGCTACCACCACTTTCGACCGCAATTGGGCATGGACGATTGAAAAATCGGGTGACCAGACGGAATTGACTTTGGCGCCGGGACAGTCCAGTCGTTTTTGGTGAATTACTCTGTGGATGTGGATGCTTCTTATACTGATAACAACTTTGCTGTAAGCGGCAACATAGAAATTTCCAACCCACACCCCACCCGCGACGCATCGCTCACTGCGGTATCTGATATCGTATCTCCGAATATCGCGGCCACTGTTGAGTGTCCTTCGCTGACCGTTCCTGCCGGTGGGTCTCTCACGTGTACTTATTCCGTCAGCCTGCCCGATAATACTCAACGACTGAATACGGCAACGGCCTCATTGCAAAATTATTCATTCGACGAAATGGGCGGCTCGACCGCGAATGGCACGACCGACTTTACTGGTTCGGCCAATGTCACGTTTAGCAGCACACCGACCAACGAATATGACGAATGTGTGGACGTGACGGACAATCTTTATGGAGTGCTCGGAACCGTTTGTGCTGGGGATGCTCCCGCGACTTTCAATTACTCCATATATGTGGGGCCATTTGAAAGCCCCGATGGCTGCGGCGACCAGTCAGTCACCAACATTGCTTCTTTCGAGACAAACGACAACGGCAAAACCGGCTCCGATAACTGGACGGTGGATGTAAACGTCGTTTGTGAAGGCGGCTGCACCCTGACACAAGGCTACTGGAAAACGCATTCCCAATATGGCCCAGCACCTTATGACGAAACTTGGGCAGAGATAGGCGAAGACTCTCCGTTCTTCCTGAGTGGCAAAACGTACTACCAGACCCTCTGGACAGCCCCCGGCGGCAATGCTTATTGGAATCTGGCACACCAATACATTGCTGCCCAACTGAACCAGTTGAACGGTGCATCCATTCCTCCGTCAGTGCTGGCTGCCTTCAACGCTGCTACTGTGCTGTTCAACACATACACGCCGGCTCAGATAGCAGGCCTTCCAGGCAACAACCCGATTCGCAAGCAGTTTGTCAATTTGGCTGGCATTCTTGACAAATACAACAATGGCATCACAGGACCTGGCCATTGCAGCGAAGAAAGCAACGGCAGGGCTGGGGCTGGCATTTCAACAACTTTGAGCGGTGATTTCAGCGTGTACCCGAATCCGACCACCGATGCTGTTCAAGTTGACCTCTCTAATTTTATGGAGCAATCCGTAGAATTGGTTTTGTACAACCAGCTCGGCGCTGTCGTACTGAATCGCCTCATCGAAAAAGTGGATGCACCGATTTACATGTTGCGTTTTGACCAAGGTTTGTCGAGCGGCTATTACAATTTGGCACTCGTACACGCCGGCAAGCGATTCAACAAATCATTGATAGTCAATAATTAAACAGGGAATATTTCCTGCCGAAAGGGGTGCTTGTGCAAACAGGCACCCTTTTCATTTTGGTCACTCCGTTTGCTTTTCTCTACTTTTGCCCGCCTTTTTAGGTTATGCGGTGATTTGTTGATTTGATTATTTGAACGCTAAAGCAGCATAACCGAATCACCAGACAAACACATCGCCAACACAAACATGGATTACCAAAACTTACAAATTACTCACGACGATGGTATTGCCCTCGTCACCGTTAGCCGCGAAAAGGCGCTGAATGCGCTGAATACGCAGACCATGCTCGAACTCCAGCATTTTTTTGGGGAAGCCGCATACGACATTGAAGGGTTGAAAGGAGTCGTCATCACCGGCGCGGGCGAAAAAGCCTTTGTGGCCGGTGCCGATATTACCGAGTTCAGCAGCCTGAGCGCCACCGAAGGAATGCAAATGGCTAAACGCGGACAGGAAATATTTTTTCTGGTGGAGCGATTCCCCAAGCCTGTGGTAGCAGCTGTCAACGGCTTTGCCCTCGGCGGCGGCTGCGAACTGGCAATGGCTTGCCACCTGCGCGTGGCGGGCGAAAAAGCCAGATTCGGCCAGCCGGAAGTCAACCTCGGCCTCATACCCGGCTATGGCGGCACGCAGCGGCTCGTCCAATACATCGGCAAAACAAAAGCAATGGAACTGCTGATGACGGCGGATATGATTGGCGCTGCTGAAGCGCTGCAATTGGGCTTGGTCAACTACGTCGTCCCCGCTGGCGAAGAAATAGCGAAAGCCAAAGAATTGATTGAAAAAATAGCACAGAAAGCCCCAATCGCCATCGCCAGAATCATCGAAACAGTGAACGCGTATTACGCAGAAGGGGAAGACGGGTTTTGGAAAGAGATAGACGCTTTTGGCGAATGTTGCGGCACCGAGGATTTTTTGGAAGGCGCAGCGGCATTTGTGGAAAAACGGAAAGCGAATTTTCAGGGGAAATAAGTTTAGGATGGTTTAGGATGGTTTAGATGGGTACTGTAAATCAATGTATTGGACTCTAAACCTAAACTATCTAAACCTTTCTAAACTATCTGAACCCTTCTAAACCATCCTAAACCCGAACTTGCGAGACATCTATTTGGGTAATACCAACCATGAGCGAAGTAATCATCAAATTTTTGAAATTCGGCATCGTCGGCGCATCGGGCGTGGGGGTGGATTTCGGCATCACCTGGCTGTGCAAGGAAAAGTTGCGCCTCAATCAATACGTCGCCAACAGCACCGGTTTTTTGTGTGCAGTGGTGAGCAATTACCTGCTCAACCGCGTGTGGACTTTCCGCAGCCAAGACCCCGCAGTGGCCATGCAATTTTCAAAATTCCTGTTAGCCTCCCTTGTCGGGCTGGCCATCAACAATGCCATTATTTACCTGCTCAATGAGCGTCTTGGCGTGAAATTTTACACCGCCAAACTCATTGCCACCGGCGTGGTGACGCTCTGGAATTTTTGGGCGAATTATACTTTCACGTTTCACGCGTGAGACAAACTACGGGAAAGCGCCCAGAAATCACGCCATTTTGAATACAAAAAAGCCCCCGTCAGATGTTCTGTCGGGGGCTTTTGTCGTCATGTGCCTTCCGGCTGCTCACGCCAATTTCACCTCAACGGCGGTCATGCCTTTTTTGCCGCGTTTGGTCTCAAAAGTAACCGTGTCGCCGTTGCGGATTTTGTCAACCAAATCGTTGACATGGACGAAAACTTCCTGATTGGTGCCTTCTTCTACGATGAAGCCATAGCCTTTGGATTCGTTGAAGAATTTGACCGTTCCTTTGTACATTGGTAAAAAAATTTAAAAAATTGAAGAATCAATGGGTGGTTTTCCCGGCTCAAAAATAAGGAACGGTACTGGAATAAAGTATCAGATTCAGGATGCTCAATGCCCGCCCGCGTTTATCCGCCGCAGGTTCACCTCTTTCACCGGCTCGAGCAGGAGCGGTGCTTTCTCCACATCCACCGAATCGGAGTCCAGGCCAAACCAGTTTTTCGGCGACGACACCCAACCTTTCACCGTGAGGTAAATGGACATGATGAGTTGCTCGAACCACGGCAATTCATTTTCGTTGGACAAAAACTCCTGCATGATGACGAAGCGGAAGTCGCCGGTTGGATATTTCCCGGCCAGCGTGTGGTAGCGGGACGAGAGAGTAAGTTCCTCGTTTTCGAGCAATTCCTCCACCACTTTTTTCATAAATACGTTCATGCGCTGTTGCACCCGGAAGCCGAGACGGAAGTTGACCTTGTACACATCGTCGTGCGAAATCGTGTTCACCTCGTACTCCATGGTGTGCGGTTCGTCGGTCGTTTCGATGTGGACAAACCAATAGACATCAGCACGTTTCGGCTGGGTTTGCAGCACAGAGTAGAGTATCTTTTCTTCCACTTTCATCGGGCTTTTCGCGGCACTCAGGAACACGAGATTGGTGGCGTATTTCGGGATGTCCTTGTCGTTGCTGAGCATGATGAGTTGGTCGAGATACTCCTTGATTTTGACCTCGTCGTTGTAGCGTTGGCGGACACTTTTGGCTTTCACCCAAAGCATCATCATGCCAAACAGCAGCCCGGCCATCAACACCGTTATATAGCCGCCTTCCAAGAATTTCAGCGTATTGGCAATAAAAAACCCGCTTTCCCAAGTCAGGTAAAACAACAGAAACAGCCATATCAGACCTTCCCGCGTCCGTTGCAGCACCAGCCAATTGGAGAGCAGAATGGTGGAACACAACATGGTGCATATCACCGACAGGCCATAAGCGGCTTCCATGTTGCTGCTGTGTTTGAAAATAAGCACCACGCCCACACAGCCTATCCACAAAAAAGTATTGACCGCTGGGATGTAAATCTGGCCTTTCAGGTTGGTCGGGAATTTGACCGTCATTTTTGGCAAAAAACCCAGCCGCACCGCCTCCGACGCCAAAGTAAACGAACCCGAAATCATGGATTGGCTGGCAATAATGGCCGCAAACGTGGCGATGATGATGCCCGGCCAAAGGAACCAATGCGGCATCATGCCATAAAATGGGTTTTCTTCCAACGCCACCCCTTCATGGTGGAGCAGCCAAGCCGCTTGGCCAAAGTAGTTGAGCAACAAACAGGTTTTTACAAAAATCCAACTGACTCGGATATTCTGCCGCCCGCAGTGCCCCAAATCCGCATAGAGCGCCTCCGCCCCTGTGGTGCAAAGAAACACCGCGCCCATCACCACCAGCATATTGGGGCTTTGCCGCAACAATTCGATGCCGTACATCGGGCTGATGGCCTGAAAAACGGACGGGAAATACACGATTTGGCTGATGCCCAACACGCCGAGCATGCTGAACCAAATAAACATCATCGGGCCAAAGCTCCTGCCCACCGCTGCCGTGCCAAACCGTTGGATAAAAAACAAGGCAGAAATAATGGCAATCGTGATGCCCACCGTCGGGATGCCTGGATATTTGAGCGACAGCCCCTCGATAGCCGACGACACCGATATTGGCGGCGTTATCATCCCCTCGGCCAACATGGCCGCCCCGCCCAGCACCGCCGGGAACATAAGCCACCGCCGCCGCCGCCGCACCAATGAATAGAGCGAAAAAATGCCGCCCTCACCTTTGTTGTCGGCCCGCAGCACGAGGAAAATATATTTGATGGTCGTCTGAATCGTCAATGTCCAGAACACCAGCGACACACCGCCCAACACCGTGAGCCGGTCAATCATTTTTCCTTCCCCCACAATGGCTTTCATCACATAGAGCGGCGACGTGCCGATATCGCCGAAAATAATACCGAGCGTGATGAGCAGGCCTGCTCTTGAAAGTTGGTGGTGTCCGTGGCTACCTTGAGCATTCATCGTTTCCGTTGCTTTGTTGCGGCGGCAAAGTAATGAGTAATTGGGGGTAATACGAAAAGGTCATTGGGGCCATAAAAAAAAGGTCATTAAGAGTCATTGAGGTCATACCTGTTTTTTAATGACCCCTAATGACTCTTAATGACCTTTTTTAAGACTCTTTTTAATGACCCTTAATGGTGATGCCCGCCAGCCCCGTGCACATGGCCGTGCTCCAGTTCTGCAGGGTCGGCATCGCGCACATTTTCCACATTGCCACTAAAGAAAAGGTCAACACCAGCCATCGGGTGGTTGAAGTCAATCTTCACTTTGTCCAGCCCAATCCAAGCCACCATGCCTTGAAAATGGTTGCCGTCTTGGTCGGTGAGCGGGAGCATATTGCCCACTTCGAGCAGGCCGTCGGGGATTTTGCCATCTACTTCAAACATATTTTTAGGCACCTCCACGAGCGCAGTGTCGTCATACACGCCGTAAGCGCTCGCGGCAGGGATGCCGAAAGCAAAGGTGTCGCCGGCCTTCATTCCGGTTAAGTTTTTTTCAAAATCGGGAATCATCATGCCGATTCCGTAGATAAAAACGAGTGGTTCGCCACCTTTCGTGGTCTCCACAAGTTGGCCTTCGGCAGTGCCTTCGGTCAGGGTGTAGTGTACGGACACTACTTTTTTCGGTTCAATAGTCATTGAATAAAAATTTGTGAGGCGCAAAGGTAAAATGATTCAACGGGGTCAAAGGGCTTCCATTCGTTTTTTGTACCGAAAATATTGCCGGACGTGCCGCCACGCTTCTTTGTGTGGCGTGGGGAGGATGCCGCGCCGAACCTGCGCCCGGTTGAGGTCGAACAGCAACCGCCAATGGCGATAAAAATCCCGGTAGGCGCGCCACATCCCGAACGCCGGGTCGTACACGTGCGCCGGTTCGCCAAAAACGCCGTTGAGTTCCATCACCTTGAACTCGCCTCGACGGAGCGCCTCCACACTTTCGCATTTCAAGTCAAAACGCCCCAGCAACACCCCCGGTACCTGTGCGCAGACGGTCTCAAACGCCGAAAGTAATTGTTTGTCAATCAGATGGTTGGCGTTCAAAAACTTGGTGCCGAGGCAATGGTTGCCGATGGGTTCGAGCAAAAGCGCTTCTCCATCGGAGGGTATTTTTTCCAAAATTTCAGGAAACTCTTGTTCAAAACGCCCCAACTGAAAAGTTGCCCGCACGTTTTGCGCCATCAATGCCCGCACGGTAGAAACACCATCGCCCCGAACGCTGAGAAACTCTTTGATGCAAACCGACGTGATACCGAACTTTCCATTTTCCACAGGAAAGCGGTGGAACAGCACCGTCATTTCCACCGGCAGCGTGAGAAATTCCTGGATGATGAAGTTGGCGGGGAAGCGTCCCAAGTGTGCTTTCAGTTCTTTCGGCGCACTTATTTTTTTTACCAAAAAGCCCCGCTCGCCCACATCTGGCTTGGCAATGAGCGGATAGCCGATGCCCGATTTTTCCAACGCAAGTTCCACATTTTCAAAAGATTCGCTATTGCGCACCAAAAATGTTTTGGGCAAAATATCCGGTGGCAGCAATTGAAGGATGTCATACTTGGATTCGCCCACGGCGCCGCCGAGCGGGATGTCGGGATTGACGTTGGAGAAAAAAACGAGGTGCCGCGCCCGTGCCGCAAACCACAGCCAAAAACCGTACATCGGCACGTTGGCCAGCCACCAAGGGATGTATTCCCAAGCCGACCATTTTGTGAGCCACTGTTTCATGGCGAGAAGTGAGGGGTGAGAAAGTGAAGAATGTTCATTTTGTGGGGCAAATGTCGGGCAGGGATTTGGCAGGAAGCATTACTTAGGTAACATTTATGGCATATCCGTGTCCAAACTTTCCGAAAGTTGGCAACTTTCGGAAAGTTGAATCTGCAAACCATTTTATTTCAAAAAACAATTCGTCGTCGCTGAACATCGGCTCTTTCATGCCGGGGCATCGGTATGAAAACTGGCGAAAAATAATCCAGTCGCCGGGTTTCACCGCCTGTTGTTTTTCCAAAACCGCAGTAAAAATTTTCGTGTTTTTGGAAATACAATTCCGCAATATACCTTCACCGCATGAAGCACATCCTCATTTGGATTCTCGCCCTCCAATTCACCACCCGCCACAACCTGCTGGCCGAAGTGGTGCGGATGCCTTCTTTGCTCGAACATTTCAAACCCACCAGCAAAAAAACCACCTCTCTTTTGCCCGTTTTCTTTGACTGCATTATTCTGAAAATTCGCACACACATGGCGACAACAGCCATGCAAAATCGCCGCTGCCATCCTACGAATGGAACAAAAGACGAAAAACCTATTTTTCACCAAATTCAGTTGTCATGACTATTTTTGTAGCAAAACTAAATTTCGATACTCAAGAATCTGACCTTCAGCAAGCTTTCGAGGAGTTTGGCGAAGTATCTTCCGTTAAAATCATCATGGATAAATTTACAGAGCGTTCCAAAGGCTTTGGTTTCGTTGAAATGCCAAACGACGACGAGGCAGAAACATCTATCGCTCACCTTAACGAAAGCGAATTAGATGGGCGCACCATTGTTGTAAAACAAGCTGAACCCCGTGAAAACCGCAGTGGCGGCGGTGGCAATCGCGGCGGCTTCGGCGGCAATCGCGGTGGCTTCGGTGGTGATCGCGGTGGAGGTGATCGCGGTGGAGGTTTTGGAGGTGGCGGTAATCGCCGGTGGTAGAGGTGACGACAGATTTTAAGATGCCACGTTTCTCTCAAAAAATCTATGTTTTTGGAAATACAATTCCGCAATATACCTTCGCCACATGAAGCGCATCCTCGTCTGGGTTCTCATCCTGCAATTCGCCACCGGCCACAACCTTTTGGCCGAACTGGTGCGGATGCCTTCTTTGCTCGAACATTTTCATACGCATCGGCAGGAAACGCCCGACCTTTCGTTCGCCCGCTTCCTTTGGTTGCACTATTCTGAAAACTCGCATAGTCACGGCGACAACAGCCACGCGAAGTTGCCGCTGCACTGCTCGCACAGCGTCATGGCCGAGTCCGTGTTGCCGCAGTCGCCGGAAGTGCTGTTTTCACCTGCCGTTGTTGCTGCCGAATGTTCGGCTCTTCCCACTTTCGACGAGTCTTTCTCGCCCGACGATTTCTCCTGCGGCCTTTTTCGCCCGCCCATAGCATAGTTCAGTTTCCCTTTTTCTTTCTCAAATCACGATTGCAAAACCTATGAGGTTTCGTAAA
>CAYZVM010000215.1:0-10783 GCA_964481485.1 uncultured Saprospiraceae bacterium
CTCTCGTTCACCCCCCCCCCCGCCCCTCCCTCCGCCAGCGGGCGGAAGGGGAGGTGCAACTTCGGTGCGGCCCACTCTACGTCCCCTCCTCCGCCAGCTGGCGGAGGAGGGGAGAGCCGAAGCCAAAATCTGGTCCCACATCTATCCCGACCAACCCTACAACGACGCCCAGTGGCGGCACCTCCAATCTTACCTCCTCGGCTGCGTCGAGGCCTTTCTCGCCCAACGTTCTTTTGAAAAAATACCCTTGCGCTCCGATCTCCACCTCGCCCCCGTGTACCGACAAAAAAACCTGCACAAACCGCTCGAACACGTCCTGCGCCGCGCCGGAGAACGGCTGGAAAAAATGCCGCGCGATGGCAATTATTACCACCATCTCTACCAGTTGGAATGGGAGCGCTACGCCGCCACCGAGTCGCAAGTGCGCACGAAGGAGAACAATCTTGCGGCTGTGAATCGGGCGTTCGATATTTACGTCGTAGCGAACAAACTTCGCCTCGCCTGCCTCATGGAATCGCACCGGGCGGTGTTTCAGGCCGAGTACGACACTTCATTTCTGCCTGAATTACTGCATTTTACAGAAAAGAGCGACTTGCGCGAAGTACCGCTCGTGGCGCTCTATTTTTACTGCTACAAATCCCTGACGGATGGCCGTGAGGCGGATTTCCGCGCGTTCCGGCGCGAACTGGAAGCCCAGAGCCAGACTTTGCCATTGGACGAATCCCGCACGTTTTTGCTGCTCGCCATCAACTATTGCATCCGTCGGCTCAACACGGGCGAGGCGCGTTACGTCCGCGAAGCCTTCGATTTGTACCGCATTGGTCTGGAATCAAATGCCTTGCTCGAAAACGGCCATCTCGGGCGTTTTGCTTTTAAAAATATTGTCGCGCTGGGTTTAAAATTGGAAGAGTTCGTTTGGGTGGAAAAATTCATCGGGCAATACGAGCCGTTTTTGGAGGAAAAGTACCGCGCCGCCCACCGCGACTACAACCTCGCCAAGCTGTTTTTTGCCCAAAAAGACTACCGCCGCGCCATGCCCCTGCTCGCCCGCGTGGACGAAAGCGACCTGCTCCTGAACCTCGACAGCCGCGTGATGCTCCTGAAAATGTACTACGAAACCGGCGAATGGGATGCGCTGGATGCCCTGCTTTCGAGTTTCAGAATTCTCTTGCTGCGCAAAAAAAAGGTCATTGGATACCACTCGGCGCATTACCTGAATACCTTGCGCTACATTCAAAAACTGGCCCGCCTGAACCCGAACGACAAAAAAGCAGGCGCGGCTTTTCGCGCCGAAGTAGAGGGGAATAAGGCCGTCATCGAGAAAGAATGGCTGCTGGAAATGGCTGTGGGATAACACTTTATTTCAAATTACTCTGCCAAAACAAGTTTGACAACTCGTGGTATGAAACGTCGAAATTTTTTCAAAACCACCGGTTTGGCCACGTTGGCTGCCGGTTTTCCAAATCTAAATAGCATGGCAAAAATGCCTTTTGAAACGGAGTCGCCCCTGCTCAAACCTGCCCGATTGCGTGCGGGTGCGACGGTGGCGCTGATTGCACCTGCAAGTCCTTTTTCCGATGAAAAATTGGCGAGCGCCCGCAAAAATTTTGAAATGCTGGGGCTGAAAATCAAGGAAGGGAAAAGCCTCTACGCCCGGAATGGCTACTTGGCCGGCTCTGACGAACAGCGCCTCGCCGACCTGCATTGGGCGTTCAGCGACCCAGAGGTGGAGGCGGTATGGTGCATTCGCGGCGGCTACGGATGCACCCGTTTGTTGCCGCACATTGATTTTGAGTTGATAAAACGGCATCCCAAACCTTTTATCGGCTACAGCGACGTGACGGCTTTGCATTTGGCGATTCAGAAAAAAACGGGGCTGGTGACTTTCCACGGCCCGGTAGCAGCGGCGGATTTTCCCGACGACACGCTGCGCCATTTTCGCGCTGCCCTGATGGAGCCGGTTTTGAATTATAAAATCAAAATCCCGAGCGAGGCCGAACAACTGCCGGGCGAAGAATACCGGCCTTTTGTCATCGCGCCCGGTACAGCGCAGGGCACACTGACTGGCGGCAATCTTTCGTTGCTGGCGGCGATGGTCGGCACCTCTTTTTTGCCTTCGTTCAAACGAAAGATTGTCTTTATAGAAGATGTGGGCGAACAGCCTTACCGCATTGACCGGATGCTCACGCAATTGTTGCAAGCCACTCATTTGCAGAAGGCTGCGGGCATCGCGCTTGGCGTTTTTGCCGATTGCAAACCCAAAGGCGAGTCGCCCTCGCTCACGTTAGAGGAAACTTTGCGCGACCGTTTTGGCAGTCTGGGCATGCCGGTCATTTACGGGATTCCGTTCGGCCATGTGCCGCACCAGGCTACTTTTCCGTATGGAATTCAGGCGGAATTGGACACAGGGAAGGGGGCGCTGACGCTGCTGGAGGCGGGGGTGGGGTGATGTGGATAATGAACGGGAAATACTTCTCAAAAGATTTCAGAAAGCTTCATCCTTCTTCGTGTGGCACATTGCTTTCCGCCATTTCCGAAAAATACCCCGTCACCTTCCCCGCCGCCACTTTCCCCACAACTTTTTCAATTTCAACAGATTCCGCCGCCCGCAGCCGCGTCAGCGACCCAAAATGTTGCAATAGTTTTTCCGCCGTTTTTGCGCCGATGCCGGGGATTTCGGTCAGTTCCGTTTTGATAAAATTTTTGCTGCGCTGGTTGCGGTGGAAAGTGATGCCGAATCGGTGCGCCTCATTGCGGGCTTGCTGGATGAGTTTGAGCGATTCCGATTTTTTGTTGATGAGCGCAGGCACGGGGTCGTCGGGGAAGAAGATTTCTTCGAGGCGTTTGGCGATGCCGACGACGGTCATTTTGCCTTCCAGGTCGAGTGCCCGCAGGCTTTTCATGGCCGCGCTGAGTTGGCCTTTGCCGCCGTCAATGATGACGAGCTGCGGCAGGCCCTGGCCCTCGGCAAGCAGGCGTTTGTAGCGGCGGAACACGACCTCTTCCATCGAGGCAAAGTCGTTGGGGCCTTCTACCGATTTTACGTTGTAGTGGCGGTAGTCGCGTTTGGCGGGTTTGGCGTTTTTGAACACGACGCAACTCGATACGGGATTGGTTCCCTGCAAGTTAGAGTTGTCGAAACACTCAATCCAAAGCGGCACTTCCTCCATGTGCAGGTCGGCTTGCAGGGTGCGGAGGATGCGCTCGGCGGAGGTTTGTTTTCCAGTTGCGCTGGCTTCTTGTTTCTTCTTTTGCAGCAGGTGGTACTGCACGTTTTTCTCCGAGAGTTCGAGCAGTTTTTTCTTGTCGCCGATTTTCGGGACAGTGATGACGACGGAAGGCGAACTTTCCGAAAGTTGCAAGTTTTCAGAAAGTTGAGATTGCGGCAACACCAACGAAAATGGTACGATGATTTCCTCCGTGATGCTGTTGAATTTTTCCCGCAAATGCTGAATGGCATATACAAGCAGCGTCTCCTTGTCCTCGTCCAAATTCTTTGTGAGCGTGAGCGTGTAGGTGTGGATGACCGCGCCGTTCACGACTTTGAGATAGTTGACAAAAGCCTCTTTTTCGTCGTCGGCGATGGCGAACACGTCCACGTCGCGGATATTGGGGCTGACGACCGTACTGCGGCCTTGGTAATCCTCGAAGAGCGAGAGTTTTTCTTTTAACAATTGCGCCTGCTCGAATTGCAGATTCTCCGCCGCGCGCTGCATTTCTTCTTTCAAATGGTTTTTCACGGCGGCAAAATTGCCTTTCAAGATGTTCTTGATCTGTTCGATTTTCCGGTTGTACGACTCCTCCGTTTCCAAACCCACGCAGGGCGCCGCGCAGTTTTTGATGTGGTATTCCAAGCAGGGTTTGAATTTGCCTTTTGAAATATTTTCCTCTGAAAGATGAAGCGTGCAGGTGCGGAGTTGGAAGAGTTTGCGAATGAGTTCGGCCACCTGTTCCACCCGGAATTTTTGCAAATAAGGCCCGAAATAGGTGGAGCCGTCTTTGATGGGCTTTCGGGTCAAAAACACGCGCGGGAACCGCTCACGCTTGATGCAGATATAGACGAGTGGCGATTTTTCGTCTTTCAGCATCACGTTGTAGCGCGGCTGATGTTTCTTGATGAGCGAGTTTTCGAGCAGCAGCGCGTCGTGCTCCGTCTCCACGATGGTGAACTCGATGTGGTGGGCATGCCGCACCAGCACCTTCGTCTTGGCGAGTTGGTATTTTTTGTCGCCAAAATAGGACGAGAGGCGGTTGCGCAAATTTTTCGCCTTGCCCACATAGAGGATAAGACCCTCTGCGTCAATGTATTTGTAAATACCCGGCGCGGTCGGGATGCTGGGGGCGAAGTCTTTGAACTGCTCGTTGGTCATCGCTGCAAAAGTAATTTGCCGGTTTTTCCGTTTTAATAACTTTTTGCGGATATTGTTGCGCCTGTGCCGTCAGTATAAACCAAAGTACCTGCAAGGCAAAGAAGCGAATCGCCATAGTCATGTATCTTCGAATTCAATAAAAAGCATCCATACATGAAAATCGGACATCATTCATTAGCGCAAATGTTGCCGCTGTTTTTCCCCTGTTTTCTTGCCAGTCAGGGTACCTGCGATATCCCTGCCACTATCATTGCAGGAGCTGGGTGCAACTTGGTTTATGCAAATAATACGCAATTACTGCCCTGCTCTGCTCCGACAGGGTTACAGTTGCTGCCAGTTGGTACACCGCTACATATTTCTTATTTCCCCATGCCTTGCGTTAGTATTTGTCTTCAAGGCATGGAAGTGAAAATAGAATGTGCACAAGTTGATGGTGGTGCGCTTGTGGAGTTGTGCGAAGGCCAGTCGGCCATGATCGGCGACCCGCCTTTAGCAGGAGAAGCATATCAGTGGGCGCCGCTATTTTATCTTGAATGTGACACTTGTGCAGTCGCGACTGTCGAACCTCCATCAGATGCCATCTATTGGCGCACCACTACTTTTCCCGACTGCCCGGCATGCCCGCAGGAAGTAATTTATTATAACGTTCAGGTATCGCCTTGTTCAGACGTGGAAGCAGCGGAAACAATCGAAATTAAATGCTGGCCTGTACCTGCTTCCGAATTCCTGTACATAGAGGGCTTTGCGTTTGAAAAATTTACTATGTACGATGTATATGGGCAAATGCGGTTGTCGGGAATAACAAATTCTGCAACGGCTCCAATAGATGTTCGGGCGCTCGAACATGGTATATATCTGCTGCATTTGCATTCAAAATCCGGCGACCGGGTTGTAAAAATTGTAAAAGCGACTCCCTGACGTTATAACGCCCCTGAAGTCGCTTTCACAAGCCCGGTTTTCCAACTCTTTACTTCACCCCCATTCCGTTTGCCCACCCCGCCGTTGGGCTGACGAAACCCAGCTTGCCTTCCTCGTCTTCCGCAAACAAAATCATGCCCTGCGACTCGGTGCCCATCATCACGCGGGGGGCGAGGTTCGCCAGCACGACGACTTGCTTACCGACGACTTCTTCCGGCGTGAAATGTTCGGCGATGCCGGAGAGAATCGTGCGGGTTTCGAAGCCCAAATCCACGCTGAGTTTGAGCAGTTTTTTGGACTTTTCCACTTTTTCGGCTGTCAGAATTGTGCCGGTGCGGATGTCCATTTTGGCGAAATCGTCGAATTGAATTGTCTCTTTCAAGGGTTCGTATTTTAAAGGTGAAGGTTGTGTGTTTTGTGTCTGGTTGGCTTGTTCGGTGGCAGTCAATTTGTCAATTTGTTTTTGAATCACCTCGTCTGGAATCCGGCTAAACAAATGCTCCGCCTGCCCCAGCGCGTGATTGGGTGGGACAATTGGGTTGCCTTCCACGAGTTCGTTTAGGATGTCGAGCAAATCTCTTTTGTCCCGAAGCGCATTCAGGTTCAGCATTTTGCGCAGTTTATCAGCGGCAAATGGCAAAAATGGCCGGGCGGCGACCGATAAAGCGGCGACGTATTGCAGCGCGAGGTTCATCACCACTTTCACCATTTCGGGCTGCTCTTTTTCGGTTTTCCACGGCTCGTTGAATTGCAAAAGCGCGTTGCCCGCGCTCGAAATTTCCATAAAAATCCGAAGCGCCTCGCGGAAGTCGAACCGCTCGATTTGGCTGCCCATTTCTTCCAACTTCTTGTGCAACAGGTGCAATTCTTCGTTGTACTGACCTGTTTTTTCCACATCCCAGCCGCTTTTGAAAAGTATATCGGGGTCAATTTCAGGCACGATGCTGTCGTAATATTTGTTCGACAACACCAGCACGCGGTTGACGAAATTGGCGAGATTGTTCACCAATTCGTTGTTGTTCGTCTCCTGAAAACCCTTCCATGTGAACTCGCTGTCGCTCTGTTCGGGCATTTTTTTAATCATGTTGTAGCGCAGCACGTCCTCCTGCCCTTTGAATTCTTCGCAATATTCGTGTACCCACACCGCCCAGTTTTTTGAGGTCGAAAGTTTGCGGCCTTCGAGGTTAAGGAATTGATTGGCAGGCACATTGACAGGTAGGATGAACTCGCCGTGCGCTTTCAGAATCGCCGGAAAAATCAGACAATGAAACACGATGTTGTCCTTGCCGATGAAATGGATGAGCGCCGTGTCGTCGTTTTGCCAATAAGGTTTCCAGTCTTTTTTGTTGTCAATCGCCCACTGCTTCGTCGCCGAAATGTAGCCAATGGGCGCGTCGAGCCAGACGTAGAGTTTTTTGCCTTCAGAGCCGGGTATTTCGTGCGGCACATCCACGCCCCAGTCAAGGTCGCGGGTCATGGCGCGGGGCTGGAGGCCTTGTTCGAGCCACGAGTTGCACTGTCCGAGTACATGGTTTTTCCATGCCGCCGGGTCGTGGAGTTGTTTCCCGTCGGCCTTGCCCGTGTTTATCCACTCGCGGAGCCAGCCCTCGTGTTTGTCGAGGCGGAGAAACCAGTGCTTCGTCGGGCGTTTCACCGGCACCGAGCCGCTGAGCATGGATTTTGGATTTTCCAAATCCGTCGGGCTGAGTGTGGAGCCGCATTTTTCGCATTGGTCGCCATAGGCATCGGGGTTGGCGCAGATAGGGCAAGTGCCGATGATGTAGCGGTCGGCGAGGAATTGGCCCACCGTTTCGTCAAAGTATTGGTCGGTCGTTTCCTCTATAAACGCTTGTTTTTCATAGAGTTTTCTGAAAAAATCCTGCGAAGTCTCGTGGTGTATCGGCTCGGAAGTGCGGTGGTAAATGTCGAACGCGATGCCGATTTTTTCAAAAGTATCTTTCAACATCTCGTGGTATTTATCCACGATTTCGCGAGGCGTCGTGCCTTCTTTGCGGGCTTTCACGGTGATGGCCGCGCCATGCTCGTCGGAGCCGCACACGAACACGACATCTTTTCCCATCAATCTCAAATAGCGAACATAAATATCGGCAGGCAAATAAGCCCCGGCCAAATGGCCGATGTGGAGCGGGCCGTTGGCGTAGGGCAGGGCGGCGGTGACGAGGGTGCGTTTTTTGTTCATGTCAAAAACTGAAAGGTTGAGAGGGATGAAGTGGCGGTCGCTATCTTGCCGCGTTTTTTGTAGGATATAAAGGGGGCAAAGGTAGGCAGGATTTGAATTGAAGGAGAAACGGGCAGCGGCGAAATTCTGGTTCCGAAATGCTAATTTTTTGTTTGAGCACGCGCCACAGCCAACGCAAAGTGGTTTTGAACAAAGGATGTGCGCAATGGACCGAAAATCACGCCTCTAAACCATCTAAACTTTCTAAACCACTCTAAACCAACTATAACACATGGTTTTTCTCTGCTATGGCACCCGACCGGAAATCATAAAAATGGCACCAGTGGCACGGGCGCTGGACGGGTTGGCGGTTCCTTACCGGACGATATTCACGGGCCAACACCCCGACCTCTACCGCGATGTGGCCGACCTGATGCCCGCGCCGCATTTCATATTGGCATCCGCCGACCGGGAGGCAACGATATCTGCTGTTTTTGCCCATATTTTGATGGGATTGGAACAAATTTTTTTGTCTGAAAAACCGCGTTTGGTAGTCGCGCAGGGTGATACCAACACGGTGCTGGCCGCCGCGATGGCAGCCCACCATCGGTGCATCGCGTTCGGGCATATAGAGGCGGGGTTGCGTACCCACGACCTTCGGAATCCGTGGCCGGAAGAGGGCGTCCGGCAGCAGGTGAGCCGTCTGGCGACTTTGCATTGGGCGCCTACGGCGCAGGCGGTGGACAACCTGCGAGCGGAAGGCATCACGAAAGGTGTGACGCTGACGGGCAACACGATTGTGGACAGTTGCAATGCGTTCAATTTCCCGATTTTTTATGGAAATGAAGTATTGGTGACGCTGCACCGGCGGGAGAATTTTGGTGTTCCGCTGGAAAATTTGGCCGCACAAATCGAACGTTTGGCGGCGCAACACCCTGATTTGCAATTCATTTTTCCGATGCACCCCAACCCGCAGGTGCAACGGTTGCGCGAATCGCTGCGGGCAGTGCGGGTGGTCGCGCCGATGCCGTATCCCGAATTGTTGCAGCTGTTGGGCCGCGCGCGTTTTGTCATCAGTGATTCGGGCGGCATTCAGGAGGAATGTGCCGTTTTTCAGAAAAAAATATTGGTTTGCCGCAGCGTCACGGAGCGCCCGGAGGGTGTTCAGGCTGGTTTTGCCAAATTGGTGGGGCACGACGTGGCGGCGCATTTCGACTGGGCCAACGATGCGCCCGAATGGCGCGGCGAAAACCCTTACGGCGACGGGCAGGCAGGGCGGCGCATTGCTGCGACCATCGAGGCTATGTTGTAAATGGCGGGAATTTTGGTCGGATGCTCCGCGAAACACCACCTACATTTGCCGGTCAGGTTTTAAAAACACGCTATGACTCCACCACGCGCTGATATTTATTTGGTGTTGCCGGCATTCAACGAGGCTGAAAACATCAGCACGCTGCTCCAACGGGTGGTATCGGTGTTTCTGGATACTGGGTTGCCTTTGCCGATTGTGGTGGTGGTGGACGATGGCAGCAAAGATGGTACGGCGGAGGTAGTGCGCGCATTTGAGGGTTTGCCCGGTCTGCGGCTGCTGCGCCATGAAGTGAACGGCGGCCTCGGCCCCACCCTCCGCGACGGCCTCCGGGATGCAGCCCGCACTGCCCGTCTCGATGATATCATCGTGACGATGGATGCCGACGACACCCACCATCCGGGGCTGATACCCGCGATGGCGCAAAAAATCCGCGAGGGTTTCGATGTTGTGATTGCATCCCGCTACAGACCCGACAGCCGGGTGTTTGGCCTTGCGCGCAGCCGCCGGTGGCTCAGCGTGGGCGCGGCGTTGACTTTCCGTATTTTGCATCCCATCCACGGAGTGAGAGACTATACTTGCGGGTTTCGTGCTTATCGCGCCGCGTTGATTATCAAGGCATTCGAACATTACGGCGAGGGTTTTGTGGATAAGCAGGGGTTCCAATGCATGGTGGACACGCTGCTCAAATTGCGCCGATTCGAGCCTCTGATGACCGAGTTGCCGTTCATACTGCGATACGACCGCAAGGGCGGCGCCAGCAAGATGAATGTGCTGAAAACCACGTTGCAAACCTTCCGCGTTGCTTTTTATGGCAAATAAAAAATACAAAAAAAAGGTCGTCGCTCCCCAATTTAAAAAGCCCTCAGCCCCGGTGTGGACAGCCGCGCCGAAGGTATCTGCGCCGCCGCCGGATTGGAAAGCATTGGCCGACCGCTATGCGCTGAAAGTGCTGCTTGGCCTTTTGGCGATTGCGCTTTTGTTGCGGCTGCCCAATCTGACCACGTTGAGTTTGTGGGTGGACGAGTATGTGCATGTGTTGCGCGCTCAAAAGTTTGTGCAGGGTACAGGCCCGCTTTTCACCGACGACAACAATGGCATTCTGTTGACTTTCATCATGTTGCCGCTGTTCGAGGTATTTGGTTCGGGTGTGTTTTGGGCGCGTTTGCCGAGTGTGCTGTTTGGGGTGGGCATGGTGTACATGGCGTATCGGCTGGGCCAGCAACTTTTCAACCGCTACATTGGGCTGATGGCGGCTTTTTTTTGCACGTTTTCGTTGTTCCTTGTTTTTTGGTCGCGCATGGCCCGCAATTATGCCATTTTCGGTTTTTTCTTTTTGCTGCTTGGTTGGGTGTTTTTGAAAGCTTGGGAGGGGAAAGGTGATACTGAAAGCCGCGATTTTTTTCAAAAAAACGGTTTTTCAAAAAAATACCTGCTCTTGTTGCCGGTGGTGTTTGTGGCTTCGCTGATGTCGCACCAGCTTACTTTTTTCTTTTTGTTCACGCTGGCTGCCTACATGACTGCGATGACGGTCAGCGAATGGATACAGCACAAACGCTTGTCGCACAAGCATCTTTGGTTGGCGTTGCTGTTGTTGCCATTGTTGCTGATTGCGTTGGTGCCTGCGTTTGGCGGCGTTGCAAAAAATTTGCTGACTTTGTTTTTGCCGGAGCGTATCGCCCAGTGGGTGGTGCCGGATTGGGCTTATTTGGCTGAGAAATGGAAGAAGGAGCCGTGGATTAGTTTTGGCATTTACCATGGGGTGATGCGCTACGACCCCACCTTGCTCTATTTCCCGGCGGTGGCGGGTTTGGGTGCGGCATTTTGGCTCAATCGGCGCTCGGGCTGGTGGCTGTTGAGCAGTTTTTTGGTGCCGTTTCTGTTGATGTGTTTTGTGTTCCGGGAGCCGTCGGTGCCGCGTTATGCCATTTTTATTTTCCCTTATTTTATGATTGCGGCGGCGGCGTTTTTTTATTTTTTATGGAAAATAGCGCAAGAGAAATTTTT
>CAYZVM010000216.1:0-10604 GCA_964481485.1 uncultured Saprospiraceae bacterium
CCGGGTTCTTCGCAATTTTATATCTCGCTCGAAGACCAACTCATGCGCCTGTTCCAGAGCGACCGCATCGCTGGTTTGATGGACAAAATGGGCCACAAAGAAGGCGACGTGATTCAGCATAGCATGGTCACCAACTCCATCGAGCGGGCGCAAAAGAAAGTAGAAGAAAACAACTTTGGCATCCGTAAGCGCCTTTTGGAGTACGACGACGTGATGAACATCCAACGCGAAGCCATCTACAAAAAACGCCGCAACGCGCTTTTCGGCGACCGCCTCGCTGTGGACATCAACAACGCCTTCATCGCCATCACCAACGAATTGGTACAAGTGCACCGCGAAGGCGGAGATTACGAAACCTTCCGCCTCGACAGTATCCGCCTCATCGGCGTTGACCCAGAATTGGACGCGGCGTGGTTCAAATCCGCGCCAATGAACACAGTGGCAGCGACTTATCAGCAACAAGTCTTCGACCTGTACGAGCATAAAGGCAAACAGGTCGGCGACCGTTTGTTGCCCATTATCAAAGATGTGTACGCAAAAGAGGGCCACCGATACAAGCGCATCGTCGTCCCGTTCACCGACGGCAGTCTTGGCTTGAACATTAGCGCCGACATGGAGATAGCCATTCAATCAAGCGGCAAAACCATCATGCGCGACATCGAAAAAGTGGCAACGCTCGCGCTCATTGACGATGCTTGGAAAGAACACCTGCGCAATATTGACGACCTGAAAGACTCCGTGCAAGGTGCTTCTTTCGAGCAAAAAGACCCGCTCGTGATTTACAAAATGGAGGCCTACAACTTGTTCGAGGGGCTCATCGGCCACATCAACAGCAGCGTCACCTCCTTCTTGCTCAAAGGCTCGCTCGCTTTGCCCGATGAACAACAAATGCGTCAGCAACAAGCTTCTCAAGAGCGTGCCGAAGCCCAACGCCGCGCCCAAGCCGGTCGCCTCCGTGCCAGCGGTGGCCAGCAAATGACCGAGTCGCAGCAAGCGGCCCAGCGCGCCGCGCAATCAGCCGGTCACAATGGCCCGGTGCAGCGGGTGCAACCAATTGTAAAGGAAAAAGTGGTAGGCCGCAATGAGCCTTGCCCCTGCGGGAGCGGGAAGAAGTTTAAGAATTGTCACGGGAAGTAAATACTGTCATTGAGGTCATTAAAGGTCATTAGGACAAGAATGGAAAATGACTTTAATGACGAATTTTGACCGGCGCCGCTCGCTGCGTGCGAACAGCGCCGGTTTTTGTCTAAACTTTCAAAATTTTTTGAAAACTAAAAACTTGTAATGGTGTTTACCTTTCAATAAAACCGCTGCGCTATGCAAGTTCTTGAAAACAAAGTCATTGTCTATGATGACGTGTGTCCAATGTGCAATGCCTACACCGCCGGATTTGTTCGGATAGGCTGGCTAAAACACCGCACAGGCTTTGCCGACGCACCGCCAGAACTGCTCCAAAAAATTGACCTTGACCGCGCTCGTCACGAAATCCCCCTGCTCGACACACAGACCGGCGAAGTCACCTACGGGATAAACTCTCTGTTCCTTATCCTTGGCGAACGGATGCCATTTTTCAAACCGCTGTTCCAAAACCGCCTCTTCCGCGCTGCCATCTACCAACTCTACCAACTCATCACCTACAACCGCCGCATCATCGCCGGGAGTGCAGCCCCCAAGACAGGTTTTGATTGTGCGCCCGATGTCAATTTGTTCTACCGATGGCTATACATCGGTTTGGCTGCGACAGGTGCAACGTTCTTGCTTTGGCAAAATTTCGACCCTAACAATCTCGGGTTGAAGGGGCTATTGTTCCTACTCGGCACGATACCCACGGCTGTTTTTTTCACAAAGAAAAAACTTGATTTTGTTGGGCATTGGGCGACAATTGCGCTGGTGAGTGCGCTGTTGGTCAGTTTATTGCCACAAATAATGGCGCTGCAAATTGTCATCACCGCATTGGCAGCATGGATGGCTTGGCGGCGGTGGCAATTGTTGAAATAAGATAAGCGGCATTTCATTCGCGGGATTTTTTCCAAATAAAGTACTTTCGCCTGAAATCCACACACCGCCGCCATGAAATCGCCCCGCTGGAATTTTTTGACTACTGATGAAACCACCGTGCAACACCTGCACGATGTGCTGGGGATTGACCCGCTGTTTTGCCAACTGCTTTCCCAACGCGGGGTGACAACTTTTGAAGAAGCCCGCCATTTTTTCCGCCCCAGCCTCGCCGATTTGCACAACCCATTTTTGATGAAAGATATGGATGCCGCAGTGCAGCGTTTGGATGTGGCATTGCAGCGCGGCGAACGCATCCTGCTCTATGGCGATTACGACGTGGACGGCACCACCAGCGTTGCGTTGATGTATGCTTTTCTATCCAGTTTCTATAGAAATATAGATTATTATTTGCCCGATAGAGAAAAAGAAGGTTATGGCGTGAGCCTCGCTAGCGTGGAATACGCCCGCGAAACCGGCGCGACACTTGTGATAGCCATGGACTGCGGCATCAAAGCACACGACGCGGTGACGCTGGCCAAAACCTACGGCATTGACTTCATCGTGTGCGACCACCACCTACCCGAAGGCGACCTGCCCGATGCAGTCGCCAACCTCGACCCTAAACGCCCCGATTGCCCATACCCATACAAAGAACTCAGCGGCTGCGGCATCGCTTTCAAACTCGCCCAAGCATTTGCGTTGCACAGCAACACACCACCGGAAGAACTTGACGATTTGCTCGACCTCGTGGCCGTCAGCATCGCCTGCGACATCGTACCGATGACCGGCGAAAACCGCATCTTGGCACGCTATGGGTTACAACGCCTCAACCGCTCTCCGCGTATCGGCCTCTGGGCGCTGATAAAGCGCATCAACCGCCCGCACCCACTCACAGTTACCGATTTGGTGTTCGGCCTCGGCCCGCTTATCAATGCCGCAGGTCGGCTCGGCGATGCCCGCGAAGCCGTCCGCCTCATGCTTTCCGCCGACCGCAATAGCGCCCTCGACAACGCTGGCACACTCGTCCACCGCAACCGCGAACGCCGCGAGGTAGACTACGCAATGGCCGACGACGCACGCCGCCGTTTCACCGAGCTGCCCGATTGGGAGACCCGCAAAAGTATCGTGCTGTTCAGCCCCGACTGGCACAAAGGCATCATCGGCATTGCTGCGAGCCGC
This sequence comes from uncultured Saprospiraceae bacterium, assembly GCA_964481485.1. GTDB lineage: Bacteria > Bacteroidota > Bacteroidia > Chitinophagales > Saprospiraceae > M3007. The sequence goes on from CAYZVM010000216.1 coordinate 3,178, forward strand.
ATGACAGAGGCTTTCCACCGCCCCTCCGTTATCCTGACGGAAAGCAACAACCGGGCAGTGGGCTCAGCGCGGTCGGTGCCGGGTTTCGATTTGTACGAGGCGCTGCAGCACTGCGAAGATTTGTTCTTCTCGTATGGTGGCCACGCCCATGCCGCAGGTATGCAGATGCCGGTGGAAAACGTGGCGGCGTTTGCCGAGCGTTTTGAACACATCGCCAGTCAAAACATTGCGCCCGATGCCGAAAACCCAGTGTTGGATATTGCTGCCAAAATCTGCCTCGACGACATCACGCCAAAATTTTGGCGGACACTGCGCCAATTCGAGCCATTTGGACCGCACAACCGCAACCCGGTCTTTTGGGCCCAAGGCGTAGTGGACACCGGCAGAAGCAAGTTTTTGGACAACAATCATGTCCGCCTCGCATTGCGGCAGCACGACGGGCAAAAAGTGGTGACGGGTATCGGTTTTGGCTTGGGTGAGGCTTTCGCCAAAATAAAAGACCGGCCGTTCGACATTGCGTTCAATCTCCGCGAAGACCAATGGCGGGGAGAATCTGTGCTGGCCTTGCAGGCAAAAGATTTTAGAATAAACGGCAGATGATGGCTTTTTTCCAAATTGCCTTGCGTCATTGACGGCGCGTTTTTGTTAATTTTGCGGCGAAATTTTTTCCTTCACTCCTCAGCTTTTGCACATGGAAGTCCTGACCAAGCCCACCACCGACCTCGCCCCTCAATCCTCACCCCTTGCTTCTGACTCCTTCCCCATCAACGGCACCGACCACCTCGAACTTTACGTCGGCAACGCCAAACAAAGCGCCATGTACTATATGGCTGCGCTCGGCTTCGAACTTGTGGCCTATTGCGGCCCCGAGACGGGTGTGCGCGACCGCGTGAGTTATGTGCTCCAGCAAAACAAAATCCGCATCGTGCTCACGGCGTCGCTGCTGCCCGATACCGAAATCGCTCGCCACGTTGCCCTCCACGGCGACGGCGTGAAGGTGCTGGCACTTTGGGTGGACGATGCTGAAAGTGCTTATTACACCGCCCTCAAACGCGGCGCGGAGTCGGCCTTTGCACCCAAAACCCTGCGCGACGAACACGGCGAAGTCATGCTGGCTGCCATCAAAACCTACGGCGACACCATCCACACATTGGTAGAGCGCACGAACTATAAAGGCGTTTTTATGCCCGGCTACGAACCGCGCAAAAGTGCCTATCCGGCCAAATCGGTCGGCCTGAAATACGTTGACCACTGCGTCGGCAACGTCGAGTTGGGCGGCATGAACAAATGGGTGAAATTCTATCAAGACGTGATGGGCTTCAAACTGCTCATCACTTTCGACGACAAAGACATCTCGACCGAGTACACCGCCCTCATGTCTAAAGTGGTGAGCAACGGCAACGGCTACATCAAATTCCCCATCAACGAACCTGCCAAAGGCTTGAAAAAGAGCCAGATAGAAGAATACCTTGACTTCTACAAAAGTGCGGGCGTGCAACATATCGCCGTGGCGACAGACAATATTTTGGAAACCGTCGGTCAGATGCGCCAGAATGGCGTGGACTTCCTCTACGTCCCCGAAAGTTATTACGAGGATGTGCTCGACCGGGTGGGAAAAATCGAGGAGAACATCGAAGATTTGAAGAACCTCAACATTCTCGTTGACCGCGACGAAGACGGCTACTTGCTCCAGATTTTCACCAAGCCCATCCAAGACCGCCCGACCGTTTTCTTCGAAATCATCCAGCGCAAAGGAGCCAAGTCATTTGGCAAAGGCAACTTCAAAGCCCTGTTTGAAGCCATTGAACGGGAGCAGGCCCTGCGAGGGACGCTGTGACGATCGGGTTTCCGTTGATGACAGATTGTTGATGGGAGATTGCCCGTGGTTGTGGCTGCTTTTGTCTAATGATTCCATTCCCGGCACGAAAACCCATAATTTTGCCGTTTCAATCGGCTGCTCAAAACCATACGGGCAGCCGCTTGTTTTTTCAAAAAAGTTTAAAAATAAAATTTTTCAGAACATGACATTCAAACAATGTGCAGCAGTCGTCGTACTCTGTTTTTCGGCATTGATCCTCAATGCCCAGGGCAGCAAAGCACCTGAAAACTGGTTTACCCTCGACCCCGTTGCAGACAAAGTGAACGGAACTGGCAGCGACCAGGCGCTCAAAAGCCTGAAAGCGAAAGGCAAAAAAGGCCAAACGGTCATAGTCGCCGTACTTGATTCTGGTGTTGACGTGGAACACGAAGACCTCAAAGACATTATGTGGGTCAACCCCGGCGAAATCCCCGGCAACGGCAAAGACGATGACGGCAATGGCTATGTGGACGATATCCACGGCTGGAATTTCCTCGGCGGCAAAGAAGGCAACGTACACCACGAAACACTCGAACTCACCCGCGAATACGTCCGTTTGAGCAAACGATTCAAAGGCACCGACCCGAAAAATCTGCACGGTCCGGCAGAGAAAGAATACAAGTATTTTCAGGAAATAAAAGCTGCCTTTGAACCAGAATACGCCGATGCAAAAGCAGATTTGGAAGCCATCGACGCACAACTCGGCAAAGTGGACGCGGCTTTTGACAAAGTTGGAAAAGCCATTGGCAAAAAGGATTTCACTGTCGAGGATTTGGCTAAAGTCAATGCTGGCGACAATGAAGAACTGAAAGAAGCCGTGACCTATTTGCAGCGTGTGATGTCGCAAGGTATTGCTTCGCGCACCGACTGGGACGAGCAAAGAAAAACAATCCGCTCGCAAGTGGGTGGCAAAGCAGAATACAACCTCAATCCCGACTACAACCCGCGCGATATCGTTGGCGATAACCCCAACGATCTCACCAACCGCTACTACGGCAACAACGACTACGAAGGCCCCGATGCTTTCCACGGCACCCACGTTTCTGGCATCATCGCCGCCATCCGCAACAACGACAAAGGCATCAACGGCATCGCCGACAACGTGCGCATTATGACCGTGCGCTGCGTCCCCGATGGCGACGAGCGCGACAAAGATGTCGCCAATGCCATTTACTACGCAGTGGACAATGGCGCGAGTATCATCAATATGTCTTTTGGCAAAGGCTACAGCCCCGATAAAGGGTATGTGGACGCTGCTGTCCGCTACGCGCTCGAACACGATGTACTGTTGGTGCATGCTGCCGGCAACTCTGCCGAAAACAATGACACTGCGCCTAATTTCCCGAACGATATGTACGCAAAGCCAGTAAAAGCAGGCCTTTTCAAAAAGGAAAAAGTGGCGCCCAACTGGTTAGAAATCGGTGCCCTCAGCTGGAAAACAGGTGACACGCGCGTTGCAGGTTTTTCCAACTACGGAAAAAAGAACGTTGACCTGTTCTCGCCCGGCGTGGCGCTTTACTCCACCGTACCCGACAACGAATATAGAAAAGCCGACGGCACGTCCATGGCTGCCCCCGCGGCGGCAGGTGTAGCCGCCATCATTCGCTCCTACTACCCTGAACTTTCGGCCAAGCAGGTGAAAGAAATCATGGTCAAATCCGTCGTCAAACAGGATGGTGAAGTCTATAAGCCTGGTACGACTGAAAAAGTCTCATTCGCCGACCTGAGCGTGAGCGGTGGTATCGTCAGTGCCACCAATGCCGTCGAACTGGCAGACAAGACCAAAGGCAAAAAAGTGAAAAAAGCCGTCTGGCGTGAGGCCGGCATGGGCAAAGCGCCCAAGCATAACAAGGCGAAGAATGTGATGCCGTAATTCGGCACAATCTTCTTCTATTTGATAAAAAAAGTGCTGTACTCCGCCCTGAATGTCAGGACACGGGTACAGCACTTTGAATTTACAAAAGTCTGCTAAATGATTCTTACGCGGCAAGTTCTTCCACCAACGAGGAGATTTGGCCGAGCCGCTCCTTGTCCAATGAATAAAAAATAAACTTGCCCTGACGGTCGGTGCGCACCACACCTGCCCGGCGCAAAATAGCCAGATGCTGGCTTGCCACACTTTGTTCGAGCCGGAGCTTCACATAAATGTCCGTGACCGTCATGCTTTTGTATTCTTCCAGCAGGTCAATGATGCGTTGGCGCAGTTTGTGGTTCACGGCGCGAAGCACCAGCGCAGCTTTGCGCAGCTCAATGTAATCGAGCGGGATGGTGTTGCTGCCCTTCTTCAACACGACCGTTTCGGCGTTTGCTTTTCTCATACTAATTGTTTTGAAAAAGATAATAAACTCGGTTTTGACGACATATCGTCACCCAAAACTGTGCCAGTTCTCCTTCTAAAAAACTGACATACAAATTTACCCTAAATCATAAACCCGCTGATTTCAAGAGGAAAATATTCGTTTGTTTTAACAAATTGAATCTGAGCGTCATTCCTATTCAAAATGGCGCCTTGGAAGGGGTGGTGATGTTGGGCGCTTTCATATAGAACGGCTCGAAATATGCCACGTTTTGAAAGTCAGCACCTTGAAAAAACTGCTCCGCCAGCACTGCCAGATGTTGCGCAGAGCAATTTTTTATTTGACTAAAAACCACATTCTCTCCGTTCATCACATTTTGAAACTTCAAACTGCCGTTCCCTGAAAGAATCGGCACATTGGATTGGCCGAATCCGGGTATCTCCCGGAAGTGGTTTTCAAACGAATTGTTTTCAAAAATCAAAGGCTGGGCAGGCTTGAGCAAACGGAGCGAATTGTCAAATACTGATGCCCAAACTTCCTGCCGCCGGGCATCAAGCATGGGGATGAAAAGAGGATGGGCGATTAGCGGTTGCTGATTGGCGATTTTGCGGCTTGCCCACGCAAGTGCGAGCAAGGTGTCAACAGCAATAAGTGGCTTGTCGAGCGCATAACAGATGCCTTTGGCGACGGATGCGCCCACGCGCAAGGAAGTGTACGAACCCGGCCCTTGGCTGACGGCCACAGCATCGAGCGCATCAAGCGCGATGCCCGACATTTTTGCACATGCTTCGATTTGGAGCGTGAGCAGGGCGGAGTGGCTTTGCGAATGCAAATCTTCGGCTATGGCAACCACCTCGCCGTTCACAGCTATGGCGGCAGAACAAACTTCGGTGGCGGTTTCAATGAGCAGGATGCGAGCCATGAGACGATTTTTAGAGTGCAAAGATGGTCCAGGATTTTATTTCAGAAAATGTGCTTATCGGGTACGTTTTTCATAAAATACGGCACACCGGGGAGCCCGATGTGCCGCGTTCGATTTTCAATATGGTGGTTGACGAGCACCTTCTCAATTGCCCGTCACCACACTGTATTCTTTTGCCAAATAATTTTTCACCCATTCAGTTGTGACCGATTTGGGGCGTTCGAGCGGCAGCCCGAGTGCGCGCGCCCAGCATTGTGCAGCCAACACCCCAAGTGCGCGGCTGACACCGAACAGCACCGTGTAGAAATTGTACTGTGTCAAGCCGTAATGCACCAGTACCGCCCCTGAATGTGCATCCACATTTGGCCAAGGGTTTTTCACTTTGCCGAGGCTGCTGAGGATGGGCGGCACCACGTCAAATACTTTCCAGACGATTTTCACCAAATCGCTGTCGGGCACATTGTCTTCGCAAAACTGGCGCTGCGCCATAAAGCGCGGGTCGGGTTTGCGGAGCACGGCATGGCCGTAACCTGGCACCACACGGCCACCGGCAAGGGTGCTTTTCACATATTCGCCGATTTGCTCGCGGCTGGGTTTGGAGGTTCCGAGCGTGTCCACCATCTTTTGTATCCAACGAATCACCTCTTGGTTGGCAAGGCCGTGCAGCGGGCCAGCGAGAGCATTCATGGCTGCGCTGAGCGACAGATAGGGGTCGCTCAACATGGAGCCGACGAGGTGCATGGTGTGTGCCGAACCATTGCCGCCTTCGTGGTCGGCATGGATGGTGAGAAAAAGGCGCATATATTCTTTGAAGCCTTCGTCCTCAAAGCCAAGCATATGGGTAAAATTGCCGCCCCAGTCGAGCGAAATATCGGGCAGTATTTGTTCGCCTTTGAAGTATACACGGCGGAAAATATAGGCAGCCACACGCGGCAAACGGGCGATGAGGTTCATCGTGTCTTCGTAAGTCGCGTCCCAATATTCGGATTTGTTCATGCCCGTGGTGTACCGTTGGGCAAACACGCTGGTGTTCTGCATGGCCAATATGCCCGCCGAGAATTGTGTCATCGGGTGGGCATCCGCCGGGAGCGCGTCAATGGCTTTGAACACATGGTCGGGCACATTGGCACGGCGCACCCAGTTTTCGGTGAGCCACTTCACCTGCTCTTTGGTGGGGATTTCGCCCACGAGCATGAGCCAAAATAGGCCCTCGGGCAGCGGCTCTTTTCCGCCGGGAGCGCGGGGCAGTTTTTCGCGGAGGTCGGGGATAGAGTAGCCCCGAAAGCGGATGCCTTCTTCGGCATCAAGCAACGAAGGCTCCCAAATCATACAAGTGATGTCGCGCATACCGCCATAAACTTGGTCGAGCGTCACGTCGTCTACTTTTTTGTCGCCGTGTTCTTTCAGCAGTTCTTTCACCTCTGCGGAGAGGGCTTGTGCTTTTTTGAAAAATTGTTCTTTTAGTTGATCCATACGGAGAGAGCAGATGGAGGGTTAGAGCCTTGTTTGGCGTAAAGGTATCATTTTTCGTTTTTTGCCAAAAACTACAAAGCAAACAACAGGAAAAGCGATTGGTTGGGAAGAATTGGAACTGAATACCGTACTTTTGCCCTCCAATTCTTTCAAACAACATTTTTTCAAACAAATACCACATCTCACTCATGGGCAAAGGTGATCCGAAAACAAAACGCGGCAAAATCCAGCGCGGCTCGCACGGCAAAAGCCGTCCGAAATTGGAAAAACTGAAAACGGTGCTGAAAAAACTGGCCGGCAAATAAAAACCTGCCACCTTTTGAAAGCACAAAGCCTTGCCGAACACCGCTCGTTTGGCAAGGCTTTTTTTGATGCGTGGCTCATCAATCTTCACCCGGTAACGCCTCTAAATCAACCAGTTCCCCGGTTTTGGGGTGCTTGAATGAAAGGCGACAGGCGTGGAGTTTGATTTGATTGTCTTTCCAAAAATGCCCGCCGTAAAGCACGTCGCCCACTATTGGGCAGCCGATATGCGCCAATTGTGCCCGAATCTGGTGAAACCGCCCGGTGCGGGGCCGCACTTCCAAGAGCGCATTTTTCCCTTTCATTTCCAGCAATTTATACTCCAACTCGCACAACTGCGCATCGTGGATTCCTTTGTGTGAGACGATGGCTTTTTTCCCGTCGGGAGATTTTTTCAGCCAGTCCGAAAGTGTGCCAGATGCTTCACGCGGCGGTTTTTCCACCGTGGCCCAATAAATTTTTTCCACCTCTCTTTTTTCAAATTGTCCCATGAGGTGAGTAAGCGCGGCTTTTGTTTTGGCAAAAACGAGGATGCCGCTCGCCGCCCGGTCGAGCCGGTGCGCCACGCGCAGAA
>CAYZVM010000217.1:0-10598 GCA_964481485.1 uncultured Saprospiraceae bacterium
TGAATGACTACAAACGCGCCGCGCTCGAATACACCAACGCCGCCAATATCAGCGGCACGGTGTTCGACGCCCTGCGCGGCGCGGATGCTTTTGTCGGCGTGAGCAAAGCAGGTCTGCTCAAACCTGCCGACATCCAAACGATGTCGGGAAATGCCATCGTGCTGGCGCTGGCCAACCCTGACCCCGAAATCATGCCCGAAGAAGCATACAAAGGTGGCGCGGCCATCGTCGGCACCGGGCGCAGCGATTTGCCCAATCAAGTGAACAATGTGCTGGGGTTTCCCGGCATCTTTCGCGGCGCTTTGGACGCCCGCGCGCCGCGCATCACGATGGAAATGAAATTGGCAGCTGCTTATGCCATTGCGAGTTGTGTAAAAGAGCCGCACCGCGAGTACATCATCCCTGGGGCTTTGGACAAATCTGTGGCGAAAAAAGTAGCGAAGGCGGTGTTGCGGGCAGCGATGAAGGCGAAATAACCGATGCTCGGCGACTTGCGCGGCACACCAATAGCCCGTCGTGTGTACTTTTGCCCGCCACATTTTTCATTTCAAAAAACACCTGACCATGCAAGTTGACTGGATTGGCGTATATCCTGCCGTCACCACCAAATTCACCCACGACGACGAACTCGATCTCCAAATGTTTGGCCTCAACCTCGATGCCCAACTCGCCGCCGGTGTACACGGCATTGTGCTCGGTGGCACGCTCGGTGAGGCCAGCACATTGACGGACGGTGAAAAAGACCAACTGCTGGAATATGCGCTGGAAAAAATAGCCGGGCGTGTCCCCGTCATCCTCAATATTGCCGAAGGCTCCACCCGCGCCGCTATTGCCGCTGCCCAACGCGCCGAAAAACTCGGTGCCAACGGTCTCATGGTGCTGCCGCCCATGCGCTACAAAACTGACCACCGCGAGACGGTCGCGTGGTTCCGCGCTATCGCCGACGCCACTGCGTTGCCGATTATGATTTACAACAACCCGGTGGACTACAAGACAGAGGTGACTTTGCCAATGTTTGAAGAATTGCTCCGGCACCCACATATTCAAGCCGTGAAAGAATCCACACGCGACATCTCCAACGTGACTCGTATGAGAAATGCTTTTGGCGACCGCATGAAAATCCTTTGCGGCGTGGACACATTGGCCATGGAAGAACTGCTCATGGGCGCCGATGGCTGGGTGGCCGGGCTCGTGTGCGCTTTTCCGGCGGAGACGGTGGCCATTTACAACCTTGTGCAAGCTGACTGGCTCGATGAGGCGCTGCCGATTTATCGCTGGTTTTTGCCTCTTTTAGAGCTCGATATTCACCCAAAGCTCGTGCAGTACATCAAATTGGCCGAGCAAATGACGGGCATCGGCACTGAATACGTCCGGGCGCCGCGCCTGAAGTTGGAAGGCGAAGAGCGGGCGCGTATCATCCGAATTATTCAGGAAGGTTTGCAGGCGCGACCTGAATTGCCGGTGTTGGTAATTTAACGTTTGGAAATGACACCTTTTGGACGGAAATGGAGTCTTTGTAGTCATGCCAGTCAAACAATTTCCGACAACCGATGACAAATCCTCCTCCCGTAAAGGAATTTGGGCAATTCCCGCTTTACAATTTCTACGAGTACATCCGCGACAACCAATTGAAATATCGCCAATTGATGTATGAAGAGTTGTTGCTGACGGAATTTACTTGCCCGCTCGAAGGCCGTATACAGGCCATGTGGTCGCACCACAACTACTTTGTGTATGTGCTGGAAGGCAAAAAAATTTGGCACACGCCTTACAGTTCGCACGAGTTGACAAAAGGCACCTGCGTGTTTGTGCGCAAAGGCGCAAGCATCGTGGAACAGTTTTTCGATGCCGAATTTTGCATTTTGCTTTTCTTCATCTCCGACGAATTTATCTGCGAAACGCTGCGTCCGTTCGCTTCCAATCTGTTGAAATCCAATGAAAAACACGCTCCAATAATACCCGTGCGGACCGACGCGACGCTGGATGCTTTTATGCACGCCATGCTCCCATATTTCACCCAAAAACCGCAACCTGACAAGGCGCTGCTCGAACTCAAGTTCCGCGAGCTGCTGCTCAACGTAGCTCACAACCAGCACAACGGCGAAGCGCTTGCCTATTTCTGTTCGCTCCTTCAGGAACCCGCCGCCGTTTCGCTGCAGAAAATCATGGAGGACAATTTTTCATACAACCTCAAACTCGAACAATACGCCCAACTCTGCAACCGCAGCCTCTCCGCTTTCAAACGTGATTTCCAAAAAACTTACGGCCAGCCGCCCGGCAAATGGCTGCTCGAGCGCCGACTCGCCCACGCTAAAATGCTGCTGATGAATTCAAATGTGTCCGTCAGCGAAATCGCCTATGACTGCGGCTTCGAAAATCTTTCGCATTTCAGCCGGACGTTTAGAGAGCAATACGGCATATCGCCCGTCGGTTTTCGGCAACAGCCCGCACTTTTGAACTTCTCAGCAAAAAAACTGAACTCTTGAGAAAAACCTGCCCCGCCAAATCACACGCACCTTTGCGTTATCATTCAACTAAACATTTTTTCAAACCATGATGACGACACAAAAGCAAGTCCCCATCGCCTTTTCGGGCAGCATCCCCCCGAACTACGAAAACTTCCTCGGCCCACTTTTCTTCGAGCCTTTCGCACTCGACATGGCCGAACGCATCCGTCACCTCCAGCCCAAGGCTCTGCTTGAAGTTGCCGCAGGCACGGGGCGCGTGACCAAACATTTGCCCCAAGTGCTGCCAGAAGGCGCCATGATCGTCGCCACAGACCTGAACCCAGCGATGGTCAATTTTGCCAAAGAACGCCTCGCAAAACACACCGCTATCCAATGGGACGTGGTGGATGCGGTTTCTTTGCCTTACCAGAACAAGCAGTTCGATTGCATCGTGAGCCAGTTCGGCGTGATGTTTTACAGCGACCGTCGTAGAGCTTATGCCGAAGCATTTCGTGTGCTGCGGCCTGGCGGCGCGTTCCTTTTCAACGCTTGGGACAGCCTCAGCCGAAACCCAACAGCGCGCCTGACCGACGAAATGCTGGCGCACTTTTTCCCGACCGACACACCCGCATTCTACAAAGTGCCCTTCTCCTACCACGATGTCAACGAAATCCGGGAAGACCTCCAATCGGTTGGTTTTGAAATAGCTTCCATGCAGGTGCTGAAACTCGCAGGCTACGCCGCCACAGCAGAAAACGCGGCCACCGGCTTACTCGAAGGCACACCCGTTCACACGGCCATCGTCGAGCGCGACGCCACCTTGTTGCCCGTGATGAAAAAGGCGTTGACCGACGACCTGGCCGCCCTTTTTGGGGAGAAAGACTTGTCAGTGCCGTTGCAAGCGCGGGTGGTGATGGTGGTGAAAAAATGACGGTGCTGGCTTCCGTAAAAAGTTAATCTTTCTCAAAATTTATTGAAAATCAATTTTTTGCGAAAAAGCCTTTACCTTTGCGGCGGCAAGTTGCCACATCACATCTTTTCAATTTTTTACAATGAATACTGGAACAGTAAAATTCTTCAATGAATCCAAAGGCTTTGGCTTCATCGTTGACAACTCCTCTAAAGAGGAAATTTTCGTACACGTCACTGGTTTGATTGACAATATTCGCGAAGGCGATGTCGTCAACTACAACACAGAGCGCGGCAAAAAAGGCATGAACGCAGTGGATGTCAAGATTGCGTAAGCATCTGAGTCATCTTGAATTCATACTATGAAAAAAACCTCCGGCGGGCAACTGCTGGAGGTTTTTTTATGATTTTTAGTGCGAAATCATTGCCTGTCTCGCCGCATTTCTGCCCGTCGCATCGGCATCGCATCAATAATGGAAAACAGTCGGGCCGCAGAAACGGGAATTTGGGAACGGAATTTCTCCCCGCCGTCCTTGCCAATAAGCACCGCCGCAAAATCTTTGGGCGACACCGCATATTTCTTGCACATATTTTCAGAATTTGCCCGAACGCAAACCAAGTCGCGCTCCGCAAATGCAGCATGATGCAGGCGGACAATCTCCAATTGTTCCCGATACGACTTCGAACTGGAATCCGGGCTAAAAACCAGCAAAACCCTATTCCCCCAACGCAGGCTATCCAAATTTTGGGCATTCAGCACAACCGTTGCGAAACAGAGCAAGAGAGCAGTTTGTACATATCGCATACCGTTTCATTTGAATTGGGAACAACCAACCGCCGGATTGGTTGGCTGACCGCAAGGACGGGCATTTTCAATTTCCGCTTTTTCGTTCCCCGCCCGCTCGCTACTTTTGCGGCTTCAAAATTTGCACCTCAAAAAACCGCTCACGTCTCTCACTCCCTCTCACGCCATCCATACAATGGACTCATTGCCTACCATAGAAACCGCCAAAAGCCTTGGCCTCACTCCCGACGAGTTTGAAAAAATCAAAGAAATCTTGGGGCGAACGCCCAATTTCACAGAACTCAGCATCTACTCCGTGATGTGGAGCGAGCACTGTTCATACAAAAACTCCATCCTCCAACTCAAAACCCTGCCCCGCGACGGTGCGCGTTTGCTCGTGGGCGCGGGCGAGGAAAATGCCGGCCTCGTGGACATCGGCGACGGGCTCGGCTGCGTGTTCAAAATAGAAAGCCACAACCACCCCTCGGCCATCGAGCCATACCAAGGCGCGGCGACGGGCGTGGGCGGCATTCACCGCGATATTTTCACCATGGGCGCAAGGCCGATAGCAGCGCTAAACAGCCTCCGGTTTGGCAATCCCGACAACCCGCGCATGAGACGTCTCGTGGCGGGCGTGGTGAAAGGCATCGGTGACTACGGCAACTGTTTCGGCGTGCCGACCGTGGGCGGCGAAGTCTATTTTATGCCTTGCTACAACCACGATATTTTGGTCAACGCCATGTCGGCGGGTATCGTGAAAGCAGGCGAAACCGTGAGTGCAACGGCAGGCGGCTCTGGCAACCCGGTGTTCATCGTCGGCTCGGCTACCGGCAAAGACGGCATTCATGGTGCTACGTTCGCCAGTGCCGACCTTTCGGAAGATAGCCACGAGGATTTGCCCGCTGTACAGGTGGGTGACCCTTTTCAGGAAAAATTGTTGTTGGAAGCAAGTTTGGAGGCCATCCAGACCGGCGCACTCGTCGGGATGCAAGACATGGGCGCGGCAGGCATCACCTGCTCCACTTCCGAAATGTCGGCCAAGGCCGGGTGCGGGATGCGCATTGACCTTTCAAAAGTCCCGACCCGGCAAGCGAATATGAAGGACTGGGAAATCCTGCTTTCGGAAAGCCAAGAACGGATGCTCATTGTTTGCAAACCCGGACAGGAAGACAAAATCAAGGCAGTTTTTGAAAAATGGGATTTGCCCTGCGAGCAAATCGGCGAGACGACAGCTGGCGGACGGCTCGAATATTTTTACCGCGGCGAAAAAGTCGCGGACGTTCCAGCAGAGACACTCGTGCTGGGAGGTGGCGCGCCGGTGTATGTGCGCGAACAAAAGGTGCCGGAGTATTTGCAAGAAATCCAAAAGTTTGATAGTGAGACAATTGAGGCACCCAAAAACTATAAAGCCGCCGCCGAAAAACTTTGGCATTCGCCCAATCTCGCTTCCAAAAACTGGATTACCCAACAATACGACAGCATGGTGCGCACCGGCACGGTGACTACCAACCGCCCATCTGATGCAGCCATCGTGTACGTGAAAGGCACCCGAAAAGCACTCGCGCTCACGACCGACTGCAACTCTGCCTACGTCTATGCAGACCCGCACAAAGGTGGCATGATTGCGGTGGCGGAGGCTGCCCGCAACATCGTCTGTGCAGGCGGCGAGCCGGTAGCCATCACCAACTGCCTGAACTTCGGCAACCCGTACAATCCGGAGGTTTATTACCAATTTGCAGAAGCCATCCGGGGCATGGGCGATGCTTGCCGCAAGTTCGGCACACCCGTGACGGGCGGCAATGTGAGTTTTTACAACCAATACGCCCACAACGGCAAAGTCATCCCCGTTTATCCCACGCCGACTATCGGAATGTTGGGTTTGCTCGACGATTATGAGCAAATGATGACCCTCGATTTTAAAAATGAAGGCGACAAAATCTATCTCATTGGCACAAGCCGGGAAGACCTCGGCAGCAGCGAATACTTGCGCGGTGTGTTGGGAGAAGAACACAGCCCGTGCCCACATTTCGACCTCGAAGAAGAGTTCGGCATTCAAGAAGTTATTAAGAAAGTCATTAAGAACCAATTTGTTGAATCGGTACACGACGTTTCGGATGGGGGCGTTTTTGCCGCGTTGTTGGAAAAGGCAATGCCCCGCGAGTTGGGTTTCGAAGTAGTTTCCAACCCAGAAATTCGGAAGGACGCCTGGTTGTTTGGCGAAGCGCAAAGTCGTGTGTTGGTCACGGTGCGGACAGAACAAGTTGCCGCGTTTGAGCGTTTTTTACAATCTGAAAAAACACCGTTTGAGGCACTCGGTACCGTCACTGGCAGCAAAGTTGTGGTGGATGGCGAGGATTGGGGCAACGTTTTGGCGTGGAAACGCACCTATGACGGGGTTTTGGAGAAAATGATGAACGATGAATAGAAACACGTTTTGGGAAACGCCTCTTTCTCATTCGGCTTATTTTTGCACAAAAATTGAAATTCAAAAGTTTATGAAAAAAATAAAATCACTCCTGCTCTTTGTCCTGCCGGCATTTGCCATCCTTTATGCCTGCAATGGCCAAGGCGGCTCGGCCATCAAAGGCACCATCACCGGTGCTGCCAACCTGCAAGTATTGCTCGAACAAGCGCACTTCGACCGCTCAAACGTGGCGCTGGGCAAAGCCACCTGCGATGCCAACGGCAACTTTGAAATCAAACTCGAAAAGCCTTTCGAGCAAGGTCTTTACCGCATGACTATCGGTGCCAAACGCCTCTATTTTGTGCTCGACGGCACAGAAAAGTTGGTGGAAATGAAGGCCGATTTGGCCACTATTGACCGGCTTGCTGTGCAGGTGACCGGTTCCGAATCGTTTACTTGCTACGCCAACATCATCAGCGACGTGTACAAAAACCAACTGAAAAGCCCGGAAGAAGCCCGCGCCACTGTTCAGAAAGGTTGCAACCCGCTGATTCAGGCATTTCTCGCTACTTCGCTGCTCGGCCAAAACGCCGGTGCTTTTATTGACGATTTTAAAGCCGCGTCGAAATCGCTCAACGAGTATATGCCCGGCTCGAAATACGCCTCCGACTATGCTACCATGATAAGCACAGTGCAAAGCCAAATAGCACAGCAACAAGCAGGAGCCGCTGCTGGGGCGATAACAGTCGGCACCACCGCCCCCGATATCAGCCTGCCTGGCCCTGATGGCAAAGTGCGCTCGCTCTCTTCGTTGAAAGGCAAAATCGTGCTGCTCGACTTTTGGGCTTCCTGGTGCGGCCCTTGCCGCCGAGCCAACCCACACGTGGTGGAAGTCTATAAAAAATACAAGGGAAAAGGCTTTGACGTGTTCAGCGTGTCGCTCGATAAGCAGGACGGCAAACAAAAATGGATTGACGCTATCGCAAAAGACGGCCTTGAATGGGACAACCACGTGAGCGACCTCCAATATTGGAACAGCGCCCCGGCTGGCGTATATGGCGTGCGTTCTATTCCCAAAACTTTCCTCATCGGGCGCGACGGCAAAATCGTCGCTGTCAACCCGGGCATGAATCTGGAGCAAGAACTGCTGAAAGTGCTGTAGTCGGTTTAGAGTGGCTTAGAAAGTTTAGATGGTTTAGAAGCGTGGTTTTCAGCAAATTGCACGCATGGCACAAAAAAATCCCGCCCCGGCATTGCCGGGGCGGGATTTTTTCAAACGGGTTCAGGTTGGTTTTTTTGCGCCCGAACACTCGTGCCTATTCTTGTGAGCCGTCTTCGCGTTGCGACATCGCGTTGGTGAGCGAAATCAGGCCGCCACCTACTACAAAGAGGCCGAGGGCTATTCCAAATATCAACATAGTAAATTGGTATGGGTGAGGAAAAAAACGTTGGATGGCCATATTGTGTTTGCCACATTTTAAATGCCCCGAGCCAACAATGATGCCAAAACCCCCATTTTGGGGAAAACCATCGGCCCTTTGCAATTCGTTTGTGCCGCATACCATTTATGCGATAGCCTTTTTTTCAACGGGTGCATCGCTAATTGGCAATTGCTGTTTTTACGCCTTTTTTTACAAAACCTTCCCGTAAATTTGTACCCGCATTCATAAATACCCCGCCCGATATGCTTCAACATTGGCTCAAAGATTTGGTAGAGCGGCACGCTTTCGGCGTGTGCCAATACCTCGGCGAAAAAATGCACATCGCTCCCGGCGAAGTGCGCAAATACTTCATTTACACCTCATTCATCGGCATGGGGTCACCGCTCGTGGTGTACCTTTTTGTCGCTTTTTGGGTAAACGTGCGCCGCTATATCAGAAGAGGCAGAAATGTGCTTTGGGAATAATGGCGAACGATTGATGACCCTTCCCTACTTTGGCGCGGTGAATACATTTCCGATTTTGACAAAACGATTGCTCCCCCATGTGCTGTGCCTCGCGTTGCTGACGGCATTAAGCGTGTTTTTCTATCAAAATACTATCTCGTCTTGGCCTTCGCGTATCCATGCCTGGACGCAGGGCGACCGCTACGCGCTGGCTATAAAATTCGCTGACACGGGGCTCAACTTGTTCAAGCCCCGCACTTTCAACCTCCAGACGAAGGAGGGCATCACGGCGGTGGATTTGCCGCTGCACGATTATGCGGTCGGCATATTGATGAAAATTTCTGGCAGCCGCAGCCCGATGATTTTCAGGTTATACACGCTTTTGTTTTCTATCCTAGGCTGCTGGTTTTTGTTCCGGCTGGCGCGGGATGCGAGCGGATCGGTCGCGAAGGGTTTGGTGGCGGCAGTTTTTGTGTTCACTTGCCCGGTCATCACCTATTATCAGGCGGGTTTTATTCCATCGGCCACGAGTTTTTCGGCGGCGCTGATAGGATACTATTTTTATTTTAAGTACAAAAAAAGTGTGAAAATCAGCGATTTATATTGGGCGCTTGGGCTGATGGCGCTGGCGGCGCTGGCGCGCTCGCCGTTCAATATTTTCCTGTTTGCTATGCTGTTGCAGCAAGGAATCGCTTGGTTTCAAAAAAGAAAAATTGACAGGAAAGAGGCACTCGCGTTTGCCGCCGTCTATTCGGTCATCGTCGTTGCCAATCTTTACAAAATCTGGCTGGCGCAGGTGTACGGGTCGCAGTTTTTGGGCCAATTGCGGCCAGCGCAGGATTTTGGGGAATTTGTGCAACTGCTTGGCTCGGTGGCGGAGCGGTGGACTTCCCAACTTTTCAGCAGCGGCCATTTTTTTTTGCTGACTTTGGCGATGCTCGTGTTGGCAGTGCAATTGTTCAGAAACAAACTCGACTTTTTGACCCGGCAATTGCTGCTGCAAAGCAGTCTGACTTTTGTGGGCGGGGCGATTTATTTTGTGCTGATGGCTCGGCAATTTGTTGACCACGAGTACTATTTCATGGACAGCCTGTACCCCGGCGTGGCGTTGCTGTTGGTCGCGGGATTTCGTTGTGTGCCGTTTAATACTTTGACTTTCAAAGTCTTATTTGGAGTGTTGGCATTGGCCAGCCTCGGCTATGGCACGTTGGCTTCCAAAAAAGTGCAAGAACTCAAATACACGGATTTGCCGTCGGACGGGGGCGAAATCACCCGGAAAAACTTTATTGGCGCGGGCAGTTTGCTCGACTCGCTCGGCATCAGCCGCGATGCCAAAATATTGGTGATGGATGCCTATTCGACCAATATCCCGCTGATTCACCTCAACCGGATGGGGCACACGCTGCTTTCCACGCGCCGACACAAAATCGAGGAGTCGCTGCGCTGGGATTTTGATTTCATCGCTATTCAAGACATTTTTCTGCCTTCCGAAATCATATCAAGTTGCCCCGAATTGCTGCACCAACTCGAACGGATGGGCGGCAATGGGCGCATTTCTGTGTTCCGCTACAACCCTGCCGGGCAAAATGGCGATTTGAAAAAATTGCTCGACATCAAAAATACGCGATTGGAAAGCACGCTCGATTTTGAACCCGGCAGCCCCACGCCGTTTTGGAAAAATGAGGGGCCGACGGTTGAAATAAACAACTCGACGGTGGGTCTGCTCAAAAAGGACATGGAGTTTGGCCCCGGGTTTATGATGCCGATGGAGCAGCGCCCCGATTTCCGGTGGGTTTTGTTCGAGGGAGGTTTTTATACTGAAAATCAAGGGGATAAATTGGATGTGGTGGCGACGGTAGAGGGCAGTGGAAAGGTGTTTTATTATGCTGGCTATCCCATCGTTTTGAACGAAAAAGGAGTTTGGACGAAATTTCAGGGAATGTTCGAACTACCGCCAAACACGCCGCCGGGGCAGGAGTTGAAATGTTATCTGTGGAATCCCAGCGGGGCGGAGGTATATTTTGACAACTTGAAAGTGACGTTGTACTGACCTGAAAAACCTCTAAAATTGGAAGTAAATAAACGGCTGTACATCCGACGATTTCACCTGCATTACGAGGGCGATAAATAGGGTCAGCAAAATTGCCTTTCCCACCAATGGCAATGCCG
>CAYZVM010000218.1:0-10511 GCA_964481485.1 uncultured Saprospiraceae bacterium
TCTTATTGCTTTTCTTTTTGAAAGGCATATTGTGCTGTTGAGAATTTGAAAGTCAATGAATTGGGGGTACTATTTGAATATTTTTGGGTACTTTATATGGTTGGCATTTTGCAAAAATTTGTTCACTGAACAAACCTTTGTTTTTAGCCGCGCTTCAGCAGGCGGTATAACCACGTATATTTCAAAAAATGCTTGAGGTTCAAATACTTCGTCCGCCTCGGCACTCCCAAATAGCCCCCTAAACTGTCCAATGTCCAATCTCTCTTGTCCAACGTCTTGAAGATTAAAGCAATTCCCCCCGTTTTTTCCGAAGGCAAATGCCAAATCGGCAAGTTTGCATCTTCGGGCTGCAGATTGGTGTAGTGAGGCGATGTCCAGATGCGTTTGATGAAGCCTTCCAGCGACCCGATGCGACCGATTTTGTGGTAGCAATAGCTCAGGAAATGGGCTTCTTCGTTCAGTTTTGGTTGCCCGGCATGATGACGGTCGAGCATTTTTTGCCAAACTTCCGGCGCGATGGCGTTGATTTCCCGAATCACCGGAAGCGTCGCCGCAAATATTTCCCCGCCGTAATAGACAGGGTTTTCGCCGGGGTCTTTGCCATCAAGTTTTGCGTAAATTTGCCGCATTTCCTGCCGCGTCACGCCGTTGATGTCGTGCGTGTCGCTGTAAGGCATCGGCAGGGCGAGCAGCCCGTGCTTTCTGATTTCGGCGAACAGCGCATCCAACGGTTGGTTGATGATGCAATCTGAATCGAGGATGACGAAAGTTGGTTCGTCAGAGTCAGGCGATGACTTAAAGTCGCCACTTGACTTGGAACCGTTTTCAATGAACTCAAGTATGTCAAAAATGTAGAACTGGTTGCGCCATTTCCCAAAATACCCTTCCGGCGTTTGCCAAGTGAGGGGGATGGTGACGACCTCCACATTTTTGTTTTTCAAAAAACTTTTCAAATCAAGTCCATCCACATCTGGAAACTCGTCCAGCCGCTTATTGGAAAAAAGCAGGTGGCGGCGCTGCGGATTGAACTGGGTACTTAGGGCAAAAAACACAGCCACACATTTCCAATAAACTTTCTGAAAATCAGTGAGGTGCGATTTTTTCCCAACTTGTGGGTATTCGGAGCTCTCTTCCGGGCTGTCCAAATATATCCAAGTACAGATAAAATCCATGGTAGAGGGTTGAAGGTGGATGATAGAGGGCTTGACCTTCGACCTTCTACCCTCAACCTCCTGCCATTTTTTTATTCAAATTTTACATCCAACGCCAAGCCGCGCAACTCGTGTATAAGCACGTTGAACGACTCTGGAATGTTGGCATCTGGCAAGTTGTCGCCTTTCACTATGGCCTCGTAGGCTTTGGCGCGACCCTGAATATCGTCCGACTTGTAGGTCAGTAATTCTTGCAGGATGTTGGATGCGCCGTAGGCTTCGAGCGCCCACACTTCCATCTCACCGAAACGCTGGCCACCGAACTGGGCTTTACCACCGAGTGGCTGCTGCGTGATGAGCGAGTATGGGCCGATAGAGCGGGCGTGCATCTTGTCGTCAACCATGTGCGATAGTTTGAGCATATAAATAATGCCCACAGTCGCTTTTTGGTGGAATCGGTCGCCAGTTTCGCCGTCGGAGAGGTAAGTCTGGCCGAGTTCGGGCAAACCTGCCTTTTCAATCCACTCTTCCACTTCATCGGTTTTGGCACCGTCGAATATAGGAGTGGCGAATTTGACGCCGAGGCGTTCGCCAGCCCAGCCAAGCACGGTCTCGAAAATCTGGCCGAGGTTCATACGCGAAGGCACACCAAGCGGGTTGAGCACCACGTCCACCGGAGTGCCGTCTTCGAGGAACGGCATATCTTCCATGCGGACGATACGGCTCACGATGCCTTTGTTGCCGTGACGGCCAGCGAGTTTGTCGCCCACTTTCAACTTGCGCTTTTTGGCAACATACACTTTGGCCAGTTTCAGCACACCTGCGGGCAATTCGTCGCCAATACTGATATTGAACTTCTCACGTTTGTAGCGGCCTACTTCCTCGTTGACTTTGATGCTGTAGTTGTGCAGCAATCTGGCGATGAGGGCGTTGGTGTTTTTCTCGCTCGTCCAGTTGGTGTAATCCACTTGACTGTAATCTATCTGCTCGCGCAGTGCCTGCACAGTGAGTTTTGTTCCTTTCGGCAACATCTCCTCGTTGTAAATACTGCGGATACCATTCGTGATTTTGTCTTTTACCAACACCTGAAGTTTGTCTATCAGGATGGTTTTCAACTTGTTGAGCGCTACTGCATGCTCGTCGTCGAGTTTGTCGAGCAGGGCTTTTTCCGACTCTTTGATTTGTTTGTCCTTTTTTGCGCGGGCAAACAATTGTTTGTCAATGACCACCCCGTTGATGCTGGGAGGTACTTTGAGGGAAGCGTCTTTCACGTCGCCGGCTTTGTCGCCGAAGATAGCACGGAGCAATTTTTCCTCCGGCGTCGGGTCGGTTTCACCTTTCGGCGTGATTTTGCCAATCAAGATGTCGCCTTCTTTTGCCCACGCACCGATGCGGATGATGCCGTTTTCGTCCAAATCTTTGGTCGCTTCTTCGCTCACGTTCGGGATGTCCTGCGTGAGTTCTTCCTCGCCCAATTTGGTGTCGCGCACGTCCAATTCGAAATGCTCGATGTGGATGGAGGTGAAAACGTCCTCTTGCACCACACGCTCCGACAGCACAATGGCATCCTCGAAGTTGTAGCCTTTCCAAGGCATGAACGCCACTTTCAAGTTTTGGCCGAGTGCCAATTCGCCGTTTTCGGTCGCGTATCCTTCGCAAAGAATATCGCCTTCTTCCACACGCTGACCGCGCCGCACGATGGGCTTGAGGTTGATGCAAGTACCTTGGTTGGTACGCATAAACTTGGTGAGCGTATATGTTTTGCGGGCGTCTTCGAAGGAAACGAGTTGGTCTTCTTCCGTGCGGTCGTAGTTGATGACAATTTCGTTGGCATCCACATATTCGACCACACCACTACCTTCTGCGTTGATGAGCATACGCGAGTCGCGGGCGACTTTTGCCTCAAGACCGGTGCCAACCATCGGCGAGTGCGGACGGATGAGCGGTACAGCTTGGCGTTGCATGTTCGAGCCCATGAGTGCACGGTTGGCGTCGTCATTTTCCAAAAATGGAATCAACGAAGCCGACACACCTACGATTTGGTTGGGCGCCACGTCAATATATTCTAACTCTTCCGGGGTCAAAATCGGGAAGTCGCCGTGTTCGCGGGCTTTCACGCGGTCGTTCAGGAACGCACCCGTTTCAGAAACTGGCGAGTTCGCCTGCGCGATTTTCATGAAGTCTTCGGCTTCGGCAGAGAGGTATTCCTCGTTGCCGGTCAACACCACTTTGCCGTCTTTTACGCGGCGGTAGGGTGTTTCCAAAAAGCCCATTTTGTTGATTTTCGCGTGGGTGCAAAGCGTCGAGATAAGACCAATATTCGGGCCTTCAGGTGTCTCGATGGTGCAAAGGCGACCATAGTGCGAATAGTGTACGTCGCGCACCTCGAAGCCTGCGCGTTCGCGGGAAAGACCACCTGGGCCGAGGGCCGAAATACGCCGCTTGTGCGTGATTTCAGAGAGCGGGTTGGTCTGGTCGAGGAATTGCGACAACTGGCTGGTGCCAAAAAACGAGTTGATGACCGACGACAGGGTACGCGCATTGATAAGGTCAACGGGCGTAAACACCTCGTTGTCGCGCACGTTCATCCGTTCGCGGATGGTGCGAGCCATACGAGCCAAACCCACGCCGAACTGAGCGTACAATTGCTCGCCAACCGTGCGCACACGGCGATTGGAGAGGTGGTCAATGTCGTCAATATCGGCCTTGTTGTTTATCAAAGAGACGATGTAGCGCACGATGGCGATGATGTCTTCTTTGGTCAACACCAAGTTGTTCGGGTCAATATTCGTCAGCAGTTTCCGGTTGATTTTGAAACGGCCCACTTCACCGAGGTTGTAGCGTTTATCAGAGAAAAACAATTTATCAATGATACCGCGTGCCGTCTCGTCGTCCGGGGGGTCGCTGCCGCGCAATTGGCGGTAGATATAAGTCACGGCTTCGAGTTCGCTCGAGGTCGGGTCTTTTTGCAACGTGTTGTAAATGATGGAGAAGTCCTCATCTACGTCGGTGCGCTGGAGGATGATGGTCGTAGTGCCAGCATCGAGGATGTTTTCGATGTTTTCCTCGTCCAATTGTGTGTCGCGCTCCAAGATGATTTCGTTCCGTTCGATAGTGACCACCTCGCCGGTGTCTTCATCCACAAAATCTTCTGTCCACGATTTCAGGACGCGGGCGGCCAATTTGCGACCTACGGCTGCTTCGAGATTTTCGCGGGTGCAAGCGATTTCGTCGGCCAAGTTGAACAGGTCGAGGATTGCTTTGTCAGTGTCGAAACCGATAGCACGGAGCAGTGTAGTGACGGGGAATTTCTTTTTCCGGTCAATGTAGGCATACATCACAAGGTTGATGTCCGTCGCGAATTCCATCCACGCACCTTTGAACGGGATGACGCGCGCCGAGTAAATCTTCGTGCCGTTGGGGTGATAGCTCTGGCCGAAAAACACGCCCGGTGAGCGGTGCAGCTGGGACACGATGACGCGCTCTGCGCCGTTGATGACAAATGTGCCTTTCGGCGTCATGTACGGGATGTTGCCGAGGAACACGTCTTGCACAATTGTCTGGAAGTCAATGTGCTCGGGGTCGTTGCAGGAAAGTTTGAGTTTTGCCTTCAACGGCACGGAGTACGTCAGGCCCCGCTGCATACACTCATCTATGGTGTAGCGCGGCGGGTCAATGAAGTAATCGAGAAACTCGAGGTTGAAAATATTCCGTGCGTCCGTGATGGGGAAGTTTTCCTGAAAAACACGGTAGAGACCCTCATTGATGCGGTTCTCTGGGGTGGTTTCGAGCTGAAAATATTCCCGAAAGGACTTGAGCTGAATTTCAAGGAGGTCAGGGTAGTGACCGGCGAGGCGAATTTTGCCAAAATTGACGCGCTCTTGAACGCCTGTTTTGTGGTTTGCCCCGTTTGAGATGCCGTTATTGGTCATTTTTGCAAAGTATGCTTGAATGCTGATTGGCAGGGTATCCGCACCTTTGTGCGGCATGAGCTGGCAGTATATGTTTGTGCAAGCCCATAACAACGGATTAAATGGAGAAAAGTTTTTAACACCAAACTTTTACAGACAACGATAGGCTTAACACGCTCCTGCAAAGCGGGAAGCATGTTAAGCCCAATCGTTTTTTATCTGAATAGAGTTTGAATACCAAGCATTTGTCAAAGTATAGTAAGGCGGGTTGTCAGATAAATGGCGCTCTTGCGCCAAACTCGGAACAACGTCGGCTTACTTCACTTCGATCACAGCGCCGGCAGCTTCAAGTGCAGCCTTGATGGACTCTGCTTCTGCTTTGCTTACGGCAGATTTCAGTGCGCTCGGAGCGCCGTCCACGAGGTCTTTGGCTTCTTTCAAGCCCAAGCCGAGGAGGTTTTTCACCTCTTTCACGACGTTGAGTTTGTTGGCGCCTGCGTCTTTCAGCGTCACGTCGAACTCTGTTTTTTCAGCCGGAGCAGCTTCGCCGCCGCCGCCAGCCGGAGCCGCCGCCACAGCCACTGCAGCAGCAGCCGGTTCGATGCCATAGTCATCTTTCAGGATATTGGCCAGTTCATTGGCTTGTTTAATCGTGAGACCCACGAGCGTTTCAGCCAGTGCTTTCAAATCTGCCATTGTAGTAGAATTTTAAAAGTTGTTTGCGAAATGTGTGAAAATGAAGGTTTTCAAGGTGGTTGGTTGGTCACAGGTTTCTGGTTGAGGTTGTATAGTGCGAACTTGGAAGCCAAGATTTTTAAATGGGGTAATGAAAAAAATGGAGGGAATGGAGAAAATCAAAAGTTTACCCGATTGTCCCATTACCCCATTACTCAATTATCCCATTACGAACCGCGTTCTTCCAGCGTTTTCACGATACCGGCTATTTTGGTGCCGGTAGCAGTGAGTTGGCTGGCCACGCGCTTCATCGGGGATTGCAGCAAGCCGATGATTTCTCCAATCATCTCTTCTTTGCTCTTCAGTTTGGTGAGCACGGCGATTTGGTCGTCGCCTACAAATACCGATGAATCAATATAGGCTGCTTTGAGCAGCGGGCGCTCTTCCGTTTTGCGGAATTCTTCGAGCAATTTTGCCGGCGCTTTCGGATTCGAGGAAATCAGGATGGTGGTCGGGCCATGGAGGCTTCCATACAACGCTGCATATCCTTTTGATTCCGGTTCGCTTTCGAGGGCTTTTTGTATCAAAGTGTTTTTCGCCACTTTAACTTTGATGCCTTTCTCGAAGCACATCCGACGGAATTTGTTGATTTTAGCGACCGTCAGCGTGGAAGAGTCGGTGAGGTAAAAGAAAGGGGAGTTGCCCAAATCTTCCTTCAACTCGGCTATCGCTGCGCTTTTATCTTCTCTGGTCATTTCTTTTTATGATGAAATGTGAGTGTTGAGTGAGATTTTTGGTGCTTTGCTTATTTGGCGATGCGGTTATTTGTTTTCGAAGAATCTAAATAGCCAAATCCCCATTTCCACAAATACCCAAAAGTTAAACCTTGATGGACTTTGTGTCAACCGCGATGCCCGGGCTCATGGTGCTGGCCACAGAAACCGTTTTCATATAAACGCCTTTGGCGCTCGACGGCTTCATTTTTACCAATGTGGAGATGAGTTCGTGGGCATTGTCGGCGAGTTGGTCCGGCGTGAAGGATACACGACCGATAGAGGCGTGCACGATACCGAACTTGTCCACCCGAAAGGCAATTTTACCTTTTTTCACTTCCGACACTGCGGAGGTGATGTCGTTGGAAACTGTGCCAGTCTTCGGGTTGGGCATCAGGCCGCGCGGGCCGAGGATACGAGCAACTTTACCGAGCTGTGCCATCACGTTGGGCGTGGCGATGATAACGTCCACATCCAACCAACCTTCCGTTACTTTTTGGATGTAATCGTCCAAGCCCACATGGTCGGCACCGGCCGCTTTCGCCTCGTCGGCTTTGTCGGGGGTGCAGAATACCAGTACGCGCTTGGTTTTACCCGTGCCATGCGGCAAGGAAACCGTGCCGCGCAGGGCTTGGTCGGCTTTGCGCGGATCCACCCCGAGGCGAACGTGCACATCCACCGATGCGTTGAATTTGGTAGTGTTGACCTCTTTTACGAGCGACATGGCATCGCTGAGCGTATAAAGTTTGTCTGGGTCAACTTTCCCTTCAACGGCTTTGCGCTTTTTTGTCAATTTTGCCATTGAGTTGTGTGTTTAAAGGTTAAACGTTCCGTTGGGCGGAACTCCCTTTGTGTTGGTTGTTGGCTGTTAGTTATTGGTTTGATAATGAGAGTTTTAACCAATAACCATTAACTGATAACCAAGAACCAATTTAGCTTTTCACTTCAAACGGCGCTTGGCCGGTGATGGTCAGCCCCATGCTGCGTGCCGTTCCTGCTATCATTTTCATGGCAGATTCGACCGTGAAGCAGTTGAGGTCTGGCATTTTGCCTTCAGCGATTTCGCGGACTTGTTCCCAAGTGACGGTGCCGACTTTTACCCGGTTGGGTTCAGCCGAACCTTTGCCGACTTGGAGTTTGGCAGCATCGAACAGTTGGATGGCGGCTGGCGGTGTTTTGATGATAAAGTCAAAAGTTTTGTCTTTATACACCTGAATAATCACCGGGAGCACTTTGCCCTGTTGCTCTTGCGTCTGCGCATTGAAGCGCTTGCAGAACTCCATGATGTTCACGCCTTTCGAGCCGAGTGCCGGGCCGATGGGCGGAGCAGGGTTGGCTTGGCCGCCCTTTACCTGGAGTTTGATATAAACGTCTACTTCTTTTGCCATTGTGTCAAATTTTCAGTATCTGAAAACTTTGATTTTGAATGATTTATGAAAACCGTCGAACTTGCCTTTTTGTGGAAGCGAGCCTGGGAGAACAGGCATCAACGAGGCCGATATCAACTGATTTTTTCTACTTGCATGAAGTTCAATTCCACTTCGGTACCACGCCCAAAAATCTTGACGATAACTTTCAACTTCTTTTTCTCCTCGTTGACTTCCTGAATGTCGCCGACAAATTCGGCAAATGGCCCATCAATGATTTTTACCGTCTCGCCAATAAGGAATGGTTCGCTGAGCGTTTCGCCGGTTTCAGCGCTTTCGTCCACCTTGCCCAAAAGGCGATTTGCCTCGGTCTGGGTCATTGGGATAGGCTGTTCTTTTCCCAGAAAATGAATGACATTCGGAATGTCGGCGATGAGTTTTGCCACATCCCCATTCAGTCTGTGCCCAATTGCTTCTATCAAAATATAACCGGGCAGCAGGTTTCGCTCTTGCATCACTTTTTTACCGTTCCTTATCTTGTACACCTTTTCTGTGGGCACTATGACCGAAAAGACAATATCTTTCCACCCGGAGCGCTCGATTTCGAGCAATATCCGTTCTTGGATTTTTTTCTCTTTGCCACTGATGACACGAAGAGAAAACCATTTTTTTTCATCAGAAGCCGCAGCGGCAACTGGTTCTTTTTCTCGGTTCATAATGCTTGCCTGAAAGGGAGACAGGTGGAGGCAGAATTCATTTTATCTTACCAAATACCGTATAGGTAATTGAAAAAGATTTTGCTCATGCCATCCATCAAAAAGATAATCAGCGCCAAAATGCCAGCTGTGACCAACACCACAATCGTGCTTTCTTGCAATTGAGCCGCTGTAGGCCAAGAGACGTTTTTCACAAGTTCGTGGTAACTCTCTCTCAAATAAAGTGTCAATTTGTCCATTGCCTCGGAATAAGATTGCCCCGCAAAAAGGCGGGATATTGTATTCGTTTTTTCTAAAAAGTTGTTGTCATTTACCCCACCTCCAATGTGTGAAAAAAGTCCGTTGTCGCACAAGAACGAACAACGAACAACCGATAACGAACAACTTTATTTGGGCAGGGGCAGCAGGGCTCGAACCCGCAGCCTGCGGTTTTGGAGACCGCCACTCTACCAATTGAGCTATGCCCCTATGTGAGAAAGTGAGAGGAATGAGAGAGTGAGATAAATTTTGTTTCTCACCTTCTCACCCCTCTCGCATATCTCGCTTATTTTAGTCAATAATCTCAGTCACCTGACCAGCGCCCACTGTGCGGCCACCTTCGCGGATAGCGAAACGGAGACCTTTTTCCATAGCGATGGTGTTGAGCAGTTTCACTTCGAGTTCGATGTTGTCGCCCGGCATCACCATCTCCACGTTTGTGGGGAGTTTGCAATCGCCAGTTACGTCCGTGGTACGGAAGTAGAACTGTGGGCGGTAGCCGTTGAAGAACGGAGTGTGGCGGCCACCCTCTTCTTTCGAGAGGACGTACACTGAACATTTGAAATGTTTGTGCGGCTTCACGCTGCCCGGCTTGCAGATAACCATGCCGCGACGGATAGCCTCTTTTTCAATACCGCGCAGGAGAAGACCCGCGTTGTCGCCTGCTTCACCGCGGTCAAGGAGTTTACGGAACATTTCCACACCGGTCACGGTAGAAGTAAGGGGTTTTTCGCCCTCTTTCATCATACCGATGATTTCGACTGGGTCGTTCACGTTGATGACGCCGCGCTCAATACGACCAGTGGCAACTGTGCCGCGACCGGTGATAGTGAACACGTCTTCTACTGGCATCAGGAACGGCTTGTCCACTTCGCGCACTGGCTCGGGGATGTCGTTGTCACACGCATCCATCAAGTCCATAATTTTTTGCGTGTAGGTAGGATCGCCTTCAAGAGCTTTCAAAGCGGAGCCTTGAATAATAGAAGAGTTGTCGCCGTCGAAGCCGTAAGAGCTGAGCAATTCGCGAAGTTCCATGTCCACGAGTTCAAGCATTTCCGGGTCGTCCACGAGGTCAACTTTGTTCATGAACACGACAATTTTCGGAACACCTACCTGGCGAGCGAGCAGGATGTGTTCGCGCGTCTGGGGCATCGGGCCGTCCGTAGCGGCGCAAACGACGATAGCACCGTCCATTTGAGCTGCGCCCGTGATCATGTTTTTTACGTAGTCGGCGTGTCCAGGGCAGTCAACGTGCGCGTAGTGACGCTTTTCCGTTTCGTATTCCACGTGCGCGGTGTTGATGGTGATACCGCGCTCTTTTTCTTCCGGAGCGGCATCAATGGCATCGTAGTCCGTTTTTTTAGCCAGACCTTTTGCGGAAAGTACGTAAGTAATGGCAGCCGTCAGCGTCGTCTTGCCGTGGTCAACGTGACCAATCGTGCCAATATTTACGTGCGGCTTGCTGCGAACAAATGTCTCTTTTGCCATTGGTTTAGAACTGTTTGTATCAAAAACGTTAAGTGAAAAAATGCTTTTTGATGTTGATAATCCGACAGGTATCAAACTGTCTTCCTTATCACATTTACTTTGAGCTGTTGATGAGATTTGAACTCACGACCTCTTCCTTACCAAGGAAGTGCTCTACCCCTGAGCTACAACA